>JAZROZ010000027.1:0-145589 GCA_045648985.1 Clostridia bacterium | reverse complement strand
ATTGTCTTCCTAAGACCGCTTGGCCTCCGACTTTAGAGCTTATATAAATCCCCCGAAAGAGCCGCCTTAACATCTGTCGGTAAAATATCAGGATATGTCGGTCTGATTGCTTCGTGAGCATCCTGAGAATTTTTCTTTGATTTATAAATCTGCGGTGACTTCGGAAGATATGCATCACCATATTTTGTTCCTATAAGCCCGCGTACTGATGCTAATGCTTCATTTGATATTCTTAATGAGTCTGTTCTCATATAGGTGATTAAACCTACCGTTCCCCTGCCTGAAACTTCAACACCTTCATAAAGCTGCTGAGCTGCAGACATAGTTCTTTTTACGCTGAAGCCAAGCTTTCTTGCAGCTTCCTGCTGAAGTGTACTTGTCGTAAACGGCGGAGATGGCTTTCTCTGTTTTTCTCCCTGTTTTACGTCAGTTACAACAAATTTTGCTCCTTTAACATCTGCTACTACTTTATCTGCTGCTTCCTTTGTTGTTACTTTAAGCTTCTTGCCGCCTTTTCCGTGAAAAGATGCAACGAATTCATCGCCTGACTTTTCATCAATCAAAATAGCATCTATGTTCCAGAATTCCTCGGGAATAAAGCTTTCTATTTCTGCCTCTCTGTCACAAACAAGTCTTGTCGCTACAGACTGAACTCTGCCGGCACTAAGTCCTTTTTTTACTTTCTTCCACAGAATCGGACTTATGCTATATCCCACAACTCTGTCTAAAACTCTTCTTGCCTGCTGAGCGTCAACTAAGTCTTTATCTATTTCTCTCGGATCTTTTATGGCAGCAGATACTGCATTTTTTGTAATCTCATTGAATGTAATTCTGCACTTTGAGTTTTCGTCAATCTCTAAAATATTTGCTAAATGCCACGAGATTGCCTCACCTTCACGGTCAGGGTCAGTTGCAAGATATACTTTTTTTGCTTCTTTGGCGGTTTTCTTAAGCTTAGCTATTAAATCGCCTTTTCCCCTTATCGTAATATACTTTGGCTCAAATCCGTTTTTAATATCTATTCCCATCTGACTTTTAGGAAGATCACGCACGTGCCCCATTGAAGCAATTACGCTATAGGATTTGCCTAAATACTGTTTAATTGTTTTCGCTTTAGCGGGGGACTCCACTATAACTAAATTATTCGGCACTTGTCATCAAGCCCTTTCTCTAAATATTAATTCCAAAGAATTTCCCAGGATATGATTTTACCATTCCCGAGATTTCAAGCATTGTTAAAGCACTTAAAATTTCTTCCTGAGGAATTTTTGTTTTTTTAGCAAGTTCATCAATATGAATTGGAACGACTGACATATTTTTAATTATGAGCCTATCAGTTTCGGGCAATTCTTTATACATATCATTTAATGGAAGAATCTCTTGCTTACTTCTTTCTTCCGTTTCTTCTTTCATTTGCGGCTTATTGGTTTTGAGCAATTCAGCATAACATTCTCTAAAATTTTTCAATATATCCTCAGCACTCATAACGGCTTTAGCTCCGTCACTTCCTATCAGCTTATTGCAGGCTTCAGAGTGCTTACTTGTAATATTGCCTGGAACTGCAAAAACCTCTCTGTTCTGCTCTAAGGCAATCGAGGCTGTAATTAGAGTTCCGCTCGGGTTTGCCGCTTCTGTCACTATGGTAGCAACAGAAAGTCCGCTTATGATTCTGTTTCGTTTAGGGAAATTTCCCGGCAAAGGAGGAGTTCCGGGCGAAAATTCGGAAATAACCATTCCGTTATTTATAATTTCATTCATCAAGCTTTTATGCTCAAAAGGATAGCAGATATCTGCGCCACAGCCTAAAACGGCAATAGTCTTAGCACCTGCTCTTAAAGCCGCTGCGTGTGCCTCTCCGTCAGCACCACGAGCCATACCGCTGACAACAGTTACACCTTCTTTTGCTAAATCTCCTGATATTTTCCTTGTTACTGCTCTGCCGTAGTCCGTTATTTCTCTGTTACCAATAACAGACATACACAGGTGTTTATTTAAATCTAATCTTTCCTTACTTCTTACATATAATACGTAGGGCGGGTCATAAATATGAGCAAGATTTTGCGGATAAAGCGGGCTGTCAAATGTTAAAATACGTATTCCCTTTGCTTTACACACTTCTATAACTGCTTCTGCTTTATTAAGGCTTTTATCAGTAAGTGTTTGTGCATCCCTTTTTGATATACCGAAAATTCCCGCAAAGTCTTCTTTTTCTGCTTTATATATCTCACCTACAGAATCAAACTTTTCAAATAATGCTGATATTTTTCTGCTTGATATCCCTTTTGCGAGTGTGAGCCATAGCCACAGTTTTATGTCCGTCATTACGACACCCCTCATTTTTTCCTACCTATATTACACTACTACAAAATTTGCCGCTTGTAAAGTGTTTTTTTCTAAAATTTTCAAAAAAATTCAATTTTTATATGTAATAAACTTTTAATATTCTTTCTTCCAAATAGTGTTGACAACAATTTTAAAAGATAATATAATACAGACAAAACAGGTCTTCTAGAATTTTAAGGAAGGACGTTTGCGTTATGAAGAAAAACAAATCCTGCATTAAGACAAACCCCCGAGAATTTGTAAATGAAGAAGAAAAAAAGATTGCCTTCTGGAAGATAATTTCAGGCTTTGCAACGGGTGAATACAAACGTGTCGTTATAGCAGTTATTGCTGCCGCTTTAACAGGTGTTGTCTGTGCTTTTCAGCCGCTTGTAATCAGATATATCGTCGATGAAGGAATCTCTGCTTTTGACAAGACAAATGACGTACGCCTAAGCATCGTCGGAAGCTTTTGTATAATCTATGTTATTCTTTCACTGCTTCGTGTAGGCTTCTGGGCTTTGGGATATAACCTTTCTTTGAAAATACTTGAGGGTGTAATTTTCAAAATCCGCTCAAGCTTTTTTTATCACGTTGAGCATCTGTGTATGCGTTTTTATGAAAACATCTCGGCAGGCGAGCTTTATAACTCTTTGATGGGCTCTCCGATAGCAAACATAAGAACGTATCTTTCGCAAATGATTTTAAATGTTCCCTATCACAGTGTTTCATTTGCCATATCACTCGTCGCTTTATTTTCGTATGACTGGCTTTTAACACTTGTATTGCTGCTTACCGCTATAGTTATGGTTGTATTTAACTGGCTGTCACGTAAAAAGATGCGCAGAATTTCGCGTGAATATATCAAAACAGAAGCCAAAGCAAGTAAATACATAACAAATATCCTTCACGGAATGGACGCAGTTAAGCTCTATGCCATAGAAGATAACGTATATCATACCTTTAAAGACTATGTTCATACTATAAAAACAGAAGGTGTGCGCCTTGCTTTTTCACAGTATAAAGAGGGTGTAATGCCCGAAATTACAAACTTTGTAGGAACGGCACTTATATACTTTATCGGTGCACTTTCCTGTATATACAGAGATGTTTCAACAGGTACACTCTTTGCATTTATATCGAGTATGTCAATCATTCTTTCAACACTTACTGCATGGCTTAATCTCAGCTTGGTAAAGCAAAGTGCAGATTCAGGACTCAGGAAAGTTATGGATGTCTTAAATGTTGAATCTTCTACTCCTGAGGTTGCAGAGGAAAAGAAGAGAGATACAACTGTTGAAAAAAATGCAACACAAAGAAAAAATAAGCCTTGTATAGAATTCAATAATGTAGAATTTGCCTATGCAGATACACCTGTCTATAAAGACCTTTCATGCTCTATTGGATATAACGAAAGTATTGGACTTGTAGGCTCGTCAGGAAGCGGCAAATCCACATTTACAAAGCTCATAATGCGTCTTTATGATGTCCAGAATGGCGAAGTTAAAATACACGGCAGAAATGTAAAGGATTATTCTCTTCGCGACCTGCGTATGACATTTGGTGTCGTTCCGCAGCAA
This sequence comes from Clostridia bacterium, assembly GCA_045648985.1. Classification (GTDB taxonomy): domain Bacteria; phylum Bacillota; class Clostridia; order UBA1381; family UBA9506; genus SIG437. The sequence goes on along the minus strand of JAZROZ010000027.1, from coordinate 141,687 downwards.
CCGTTTATTTTTCAGGGAACAATTATGGATAATATCAGGATTGCACGTCCCGACTGCGAAAACATAGATATTATAAACGCTATGGAAATCGCCCACGTTCACGAGTTTGTAAATGAGCTGCCAAAAGGCTGGAATACCGTAATTGGTGACGGCGGATTAAATCTTTCAGGCGGTCAGAAACAACGTATAGCTATTGCACGTGCGGTGCTGGGCAAGCCGGATATTTTAATCTTTGACGAAGCTACTTCAGCTTTAGATAACATCTCAGAACGTCATATTCAGGAAGCTATGGAAACTTTAATGAAAACTCACACCGTTTTAATTGTTGCGCATCGTCTTTCCACAATCAAAAACGTTGACAGAATTATGGTGTTTGACCAGGGCATAATCATAGAAGAGGGCACATATGACGAGCTTGCAGCTATAGAGGGCGGCTTTTTTGCTAACCTTTTAAATAATTAATATTGACATTATAAAATCAATCACATATAATATAATAAAACAGAATATCGAAATCTTCGGGGCAGGGTGAAATTCCCGATCGGCGGTAAAGTCCGCAAGCACTACGGTGCACGAATTGGTTAAATTCCAATACCGACAGTAAAGTCTGGATGAAAGAAGAAAAACTATTTTTAGCTTTTTGAGCTTTTTTAGCACCGGAGAATTTTCTTCGGTGCTTTTTTAGTGGAATTTTGGAGGTAAATATTATGAATTCAAAAACAAAAAAACTAACTGCTATCGCGATGCTTTGCGCACTTTCGTACGTTGTGATGTACGTTGGAAGAATCCCTATGGTAATGTTTTTAAAATATGACCCTAAAGACGTCATTATCACAATCGGCGGATTTATTTACGGACCGTTATCAAGTGTAATTATTTCCGCCGTTGTTTCCCTTGTTGAAATGTTTACTGCAAGCGGAACAGGCTTTTACGGTCTTATTATGAATGTCGTTTCTACTTGTGCTTTTGTCTGCACCGCTTCTTTGATTTACAGAAAAAAGCGCACACTTTCAGGTGCAATTATAGCCTTGGTGACAGGATGCATTTTTATGACTGCTGTTATGCTTTTGTGGAATTACTATATAACTCCGCTTTACCTTGAAACGACAAAAGAAGCGGTAGCACAAATGCTGATTCCGATATTTTTGCCGTTTAACCTCATCAAAGGAACACTTAATGCAGCACTCACTCTTTTAATATATAAGCCTGTCGTAAGAGCACTTAGAAAGGCAAATCTCATCCCGCAATCTGAAAGCTCGCAGACTGCTAAGCACAAATTTGTAAATCTTGGCACTGCCTTATGTTCAATATTTATAATCATCTGTATTGCAATGATTGTAATGCTTATATGGTAAATATCAGGACTATAATAAGCCTTTTTAAAACCGCTTGTTATAGTCCTGTCTTTTTTTGTCGTAAAATATAATCAATTTCATCTATAAACCTTGACAAATTTTACACTAAAAGATATACTAATTATATATAAATATTATAATTGGAGGTTATTATGTCTGTAAGGTATTCTATCGTAATTCCCGCATATAATGAAGAACTGGTAATCAACGAAAGCTACAAAAGATTAAAGGCAGTCATGGATACTACAAATGAAGCATATGAGCTTATTTTTGTAAATGACGGCAGCAGGGACAAAACCGGTGCTCTCCTTTCAGAAATATGTGATAAAGATAAAAATGTTAAAATGATTGATTTTTCGCGTAACTTCGGTCACCAGACTGCAATAACTGCAGGTATGGATAATTCATCAGGTCAGGCCGTTGTTGTTATTGATGCAGACCTCCAGGACCCGCCTGAAGTTATTTTGGATATGATTGCAAAATGGAAAGAAGGCTACGATGTAGTTTACGGAAAGCGCGGCAAAAGAAAGGGCGAAACTTTCTTTAAGCTCTTTACTGCTAAGGTATTTTACCGCTTCTTAAAGAGTATGACAACCGTGGATATTCCCGTTGATACAGGTGACTTTCGTCTTATCGACAGAAAAGTCTGCGATGCTCTTTCATCACTTTCAGAAAAAAACAGATACGTAAGAGGCCTCGTCAGCTGGGTTGGCTTTCGTCAGACAGATGTGACATATGTGCGCGAGGAAAGATTTGCAGGCGAAACAAAATATCCTTTAAAGAAAATGATAAAATTTGCCTTAGATGGTATTACGGCTTTTTCATACAAACCGCTTAAGCTTTCAACATATCTCGGCTTTTTGCTTTCGCTGGGTAGCTTTATCTACCTGCTTGTTGTTATAGCGATAAAGCTATTTACCGATATGGCAGTATCAGGCTGGGCATCTACGCTTTCTGTTACACTTTTCTTCAACGGAATAATACTCATTATGCTTGGCATTATGGGCGAATATGTCGGCAGAATTTATGATGAATCAAAAAATCGTCCGCTATATATTATCAGAGAGAAAAAAGGTTTTGAAGATGACAAATAATAACTCAAAAAAGAATTTTGTGCAGGTTATGAAATTCTGTGTGTTCGGTGTTATGAACACCGTCATTGACTACGGTCTTTTTATAATGTTTTTCAGCCTGTGTAATTTCGATAAAAGTATTTCGCAGGTTTTAGCAACAGCCATAGCAATGACAAACAGCTATATTTTAAACAGATATTTCACTTTCGAGCAAAAAGGCGCGGTTAAATTAGACGAAATGTGGAAGTTTATCATTGTAAATTTAGTTTCTATGGGTGTTACAATCCTGCTTTTAAATGTTTTTTATGATTTGTTGCACCTTGAAAATATTGCAAATTATGTACTCAGAGCATTTTCTATACCTTTTGTGATAGAAGGAGATGTGGCTGTTATCTTTTGCAAGCTGCTTGCTACACCCTTTTCATTAGCAGTTAATTTTCTTGGTAACAGACTGTGGGTATTTGGTGATAAATCTAAAAAGAACTGAGATTTTTTTGCTAAAATTCAGCATTTTTGCAGGGCTTTTCCAAAATGTATATTTTGGCAGAAATTAGGAAAAAAATTAGCGCTTATATACACAATTTTTTCAAAAGTTATCAACAGTTTTTTGTTAATAACCTAAGTTTTTGGCTTAAAATCGCATTAAAAATGTTAACAACTCTGTTGATAATGTTAATAACTACCCGAAAAAATATGTATATTTTTAAAAAAATATATTTTTGTTAAAAAATTGAATAAAATAGCATTAGGAGGATATTATGGCGGCAAAATACAAACGTGTCTTACTTAAATTAAGCGGTGAAGCTTTGTCCTGCGAAAACGGAACAGGAATTGATTTTGATAAGCTCACAAAAATATCAGAAGTTATAAAAAAAGCGCGCGAAGGCGGAGTGCAGATTGCCATCGTTGTAGGCGGTGGTAATTTCTGGCGCGGCAGAGGCAAAAATATGGACAGAACAAGAGCTGACCATATGGGTATGCTTGCAACTGTTATAAATTCTTTAGCGCTTCAAAGCTCGCTAGAAGCAATAGGTGTTCCTGCAAGAGTGCAGACGGCTATCGAAATGCGACAAATTGCAGAGCCTTATATCAGAGGAAAGTCTGTCAGTCACTTATCTAAAGACCGTGTTGTTATATTCGGTTGCGGAACAGGTAATCCTTTCTTCTCAACAGATACAGCAGCAGCCTTAAGAGCTGCAGAAATTGATGCAGATGCAATACTTCTTGCAAAAAATGTTGATGGCGTATATGACAGTGATCCAAACGTCAACCCCGATGCCAAGCGTTTTGACAGTCTTACTTATATCGAAGTGCTAAAACGTGGCTTAGGTGTTATGGACTCTACTGCAACATCACTTTGTATGGACAATGACATCCCGATTTTAGTATTCGGTCTTGACAATCCTGAAAATATTTTGAAGGTTTTAGATGGAGAACAAATAGGAACAGTAGTTTCTAATTAAGATAAATTATAGGAGGATAAATTTATGTTTACAGAATTAAAAAATAAAATGAACAAAACAATAGCTGCCCTAGAGCACGACTTTGGCGCAATCCGTGCAGGACGTGCAAACCCTGCTATACTTGACAAAGTAACAGTTGATTATTACGGTGCTCAGACTCCCGTAGCTCAGGTTGGTACAGTTTCTGTTCCTGAAGCAAGAACACTTGTTATTCAACCATGGGATGCTACAATTTTACGTGAGCTTGAAAAAGCTATCTTAAAATCTGATATCGGCATCACACCAAATAACGATGGTAAAGTTATTCGTCTTACTTTCCCGCCCCTTACAGAAGAGAGAAGAAAAGAGCTTGTTAAGGGCATTTCAAAGCGTGCAGAAGAAGCTAAGGTTTCAATCAGAGGTATAAGACGTGATGGTCTTGAAGATGTTAAAGCACAGAAAAAAGCAGGCGAAATTACAGAAGACGATGTAAAGAATGCTGAAAAGGATATCCAGAATATCACAGATGGCTTCATTAAAGACATTGATGCTATCGCGGCAAAAAAAGAAAAGGAAATCATGGAAGTTTAAGACTTCTTTCCCGCTAATCAGTCACAGGAAAGGATGATAACCATTTTCGGCAATTTATTTAAAAAAGATGAAAAATTACTTAGTCAGATTGACAAAGATAATCTTCCAAAACACGTCGGCATCATAATGGACGGCAACGGTCGATGGGCAAAAAAACGCGGTCTTCCACGAAGCGCAGGACACCGTGCAGGAGCACAGAATCTTAAGACAATCACTGAGTTTGCAGGCAATATGGGGATTAAATATATCACTGCTTATGCCTTTTCCACGGAAAACTGGAAACGTCCAAAAGAAGAAGTTGATGCGCTTATGGACCTTCTTTTGAACTATTTAAGAGATAAAAATCAACTTGCAGGAAAAGATGTAGTCATTAAGGTAATAGGTGACCGCTCGCGCTTGTCTGACGAGATAAATACCGAAATTGATGTTATCGAAGAATATACTAAAAACAATACAGGTATGATATTATACCTTGCCATAAACTATGGCGGAAGACAAGAAGTTGTCAAATCGGTAAAAGAAATTATGGAAAAGATAGAAAAAGGCAAAATAGCGATAAAAGACATCACAGAAGATATAATTTCATCTTACATATACACACCTGATGTCCCCGATGTTGACCTTATCATTCGCCCAAGCGGTGAAAAGCGCCTCAGCAATTTTCTTCTGTGGCAATCTGCATACAGTGAATTCTGGTTTTCAGATATTAACTGGCCTGATTTTAAACCATCGGATTTTGCCCGTGCTATACTTGATTATCAGAACAGAAACCGACGTTTTGGCGGAGTATAAGAATAACTGAAAGGCGATGAATAATATGTGGTCTAAACTTGGTGTGAGGCTCATTAGCGCCGGAGTTGGAATAGTATTGGTTTTACTTTTGATTTTTTCAAATCAACTGATTTTTAATATTGCCATCTGCGGAGTAAGCCTTATAGCTTTATATGAGCTATATACAACATTTTCACAGCAGAAGAAGTGGCCTCTCATAGTTTTATATTTTTGCTTTGCTGCTGTGATACTTTCCACACTTTTCATAAAACAGACATTATATCAGTCGGCAAACTTTTCCTCGTGTATAGTGCTTTATCTTATGCTGCTTTCTATTTGCGCTGTGATTTTCAGTGACACCATATCGATGAACGATGTGCTGATATCTTTTTTCGTACTGGTATATTCAGTTGTTTTTGTATATCATCTTTCGCTCATTCGAGCTATGGAGCATGGTGTTGTTTTGATTTTCATTCCGCTCATTTGCGCATGGATAACAGACACTTTTGCTTATTTTGGCGGAATCGCTTTAGGAAAACATAAGCTAATTCCCAAAATCAGCCCGAAAAAGACGGTTGAGGGTGCGGTTTCAGGTGTTATAGGGTGTGTTTTATGCTCTTTAATATATGCCTTGATTATTTCCTTTTTAGGATACAAGGCAAACATAGGACTAATGTGTCTGCTTGCGCTGATGTGTTCCGTTTTGTCGCAGTTTGGCGACCTGACGGCTTCCCTGATAAAGCGCAGCTGCGGCGTTAAGGATTTTGGAAATCTTATTCCCGGTCACGGCGGAATACTTGACAGAATCGACAGCCTTATTTTCATAACACCTATGTGTTACTATTTTTTAAAAATTTTTGAGGTTATTTACAAATGAGAAATATTACAGTTTTAGGCTCTACAGGATCGATTGGAACCCAGACTTTAAGTGTTATTGACTCTAACCCCGACCTTTGTGTTGAGGCACTGAGTGCTAATTCAAATACGGCACTGCTTGAAAAGCAGGCGAGAAAATTCTCTCCTGAATATGTATGCGTAACGGATGAGTCAAAATATAATGATATTAAAACAAGACTTTCCGATACAAGCATAAAAGTTTTATGCGGAGAGGAAGGGTTATGTCATATTGCCGCACTTCCCAAAAGTGATACGGTTATAACGGGAATTGTCGGAATAGCAGCGCTAAAACCTACCTTATCTGCTATACAGGCAAAAAAAAGAATAGCTCTTGCGAACAAAGAAACGTTAGTTGCCGCCGGTGCACTAGTCAAAAACGAGTGTAAAAAATCAGGTGCGCAGCTTATACCTGTAGATAGTGAGCATAGTGCTATTTTTCAATGTTTACACAATTATCCTGACAAATCAAATAATATCAAAAGAATTTTGCTCACATGCTCAGGCGGTCCTTTTTTTGGCAAATCAAAAGAAGAATTAAGCTCTGTTACCATAGCTGATGCCCTGAATCATCCCAACTGGGATATGGGTGCAAAAATCACTATCGATTCAGCAACACTTATGAATAAAGGCTTTGAAATAATTGAAGCTTTTCATCTTTTTGATGTACCATATCAAAATATTGATGTTTTAATACATAGACAAAGCATAGTTCATTCTATGGTAGAATTTTGTGATAATGCAGTTTTAGCACAGCTCGGTTCTCCCGATATGAAGCTGCCGATACAATATGCTATAACATATCCTGCGCGCCTTTTGATGCATGGAAACGAGCTTGACCTTATATCTTGCGGCGAGCTTTCTTTTGCAAAACCTGATATAAAAACATTCCGTTGCTTAGGCCTTGCTTATAATGCAGGAAAAATCGGGCATACTATGCCTTGTGTGTTAAATGCTGCAAATGAAATTTCTGTAGGACTTTTCCTTTCAGGAAAAATCGGCTTTTTAGATATTGCAAGATTTAATGAAGCTACAATGGACGCACACAAAATTATTGAAAATCCTACACTTTCAGATATTTTAGCCTGCGACAAGTGGGCAAGAGAATTTGTTCTCGGCAGAATATAAACAGGCAAAAATCATATACTGTTTTAAGACCTGTTTGTCTCGATTCCCAAAAGGGTTAAGCCACAAGGAGTGACAATTATATGAATACATTACTTACAGTTTTAGCGGCAATAATTATTTTTGCCGTTTTAATCTTTGTACACGAATTCGGACACTTCATAACAGCAAAAATAGCAAAAATCAAGGTCCACGAATTTGCGCTTGGAATGGGGCCAAGACTTTGCGGCTTTACAAAAGGTGAAACACAATATTCAATAAGACTTTTCCCCATTGGCGGATACTGTAAATTAGAGGGAGAGGACACAGCATCTAATGATGCACGCGCCCTTATTAATAAGCCGCCATATGTCAGACTTATAGTTTTGGCAGCAGGCGCCATTATGAATATTCTTCTCGGCTTTGCGCTTTTAAATATAGCTATCGGCACGCAGGATGCCATTATAACAACACAAGTTGCGCAAGTAGAAGAAGAAAGTCCTGCAGCTTTAGCAGGAATCCTTCCGGGTGATGAAATCGTAAAGGTAGATAAAACACGTACTCCAAATAATTCTACGCTGCGTTGGGAGTTATCTGACCTTGACGGCAGCGAAAAAGAATTCACAATCAAAAGAAATGGCGAAAAGCTGACTCTTAATATCACTCCTGAAATTAAAGATGGCAGATATCTTTTCGGTATGTCTTTTAATGCGGTAGAAAACAACTTTTTTCTAACTATAAAAGAGTCATTTCACCAGACGGTTTTTTATTCTAAGGTTATAATCGAAACATTTTTAGATTTACTTCGCGGAAAGCTCGGTATCGACCAGATGTCAGGGCCGATTGGTATAGTTTCCGAAATCGGCGGCGCGGTAGAATCTGCTGCTAAGACGGGAATGGAGGGCATTTTAGACCTTCTGTTTCTTGCCGTTTTATTAACCGTTAATTTAGGTGTATTTAATCTTCTTCCCATACCTGCCTTAGACGGTGGAAGAATACTGTTTGTTTTAATTGAAATGATAAGAAGAAAACCAATCCCGCCTGAAAAAGAAGGATTAGTCCATATGATAGGACTTTTAGCACTTCTTTTATTCTCTGTCTTTATCGCATATAAAGACATATTAAAATTCTTTTAAAGGTGATATAAATGGGAAAAATCAAACTACTTGATAAAACAGTATCCAATATGATTGCAGCAGGCGAAGTTGTAGAACGTCCTGCATCTGTCATAAAGGAGCTTTTGGAAAATTCAATAGATGCAAAAGCCGAACACATTACAGTCGAGATTAAAAACGGCGGTATAAAGTATATAAGAGTGGCAGATGACGGTGTTGGTATGACAAAAGAGGACGCACAAATGTCACTTTTGCGCCATGCTACAAGTAAGATTTCTGCTGCAGAGGATTTAGATGCAATCCTCACACTTGGCTTCAGGGGCGAGGCTTTAGCAAGTATTGCAGCTGTCAGCAATATGGAAATCTACACTAAATCAAAAGACGAAAAAGAGGGAACGCTAATCAAAAGCACCTGCGGTGAAATTACCGATACACTCGATGCAGGCTGTCCTGACGGCACTACTGTAATTGTCCGTGATTTGTTTATCAATACGCCTGCAAGAATGAAGTTCTTAAAAAAGGACCACACAGAAGCAGGCTATATAGCAGATATCATCACACGTTTAAGCTTAGCGAGGCCCGATATTTCCTTTAAATTTATAAATAACGATAAAGAGCAGATTTTCACAACGGGTGACGGCGAGCTGATAAATACAATTTACTCAATCTACGGAAGAGATATTAAAAATGCAATGGCAGAGGGTAATTATTCTGAGTTTGGCATCTCACTTTCGGGATATTTCGGAAAATCCGAAGCCGCAAGACCAAACAGAAATTTGCAAAACATCTTTTTAAACGGAAGATACATAAAAAGCCCTTTAATTTCGCACGCAGTTGAAGAAGCATATAAGCAAGAGCTTATGACAGGTAAATTCCCGTCTTGTGTAATCAATATAGAAATTGACCCTCATTGTGTGGATATTAATGTACACCCCACTAAGCTTGAAGCAAAATTCTCCGATGAAAAGGCAGTTTATCACGTAGTGTATTGGGCGGCAAAAAACGCACTCTACCAGAAAAAATCAATCCCTGTTGTAGGGAAAAATATTCCCATTGCGCCACAGCCTGCAGTCAAGCAGGAAACAATAGCTCAAAAGCTTTTTGAGGGATTATCAACTCAGAAAAGAAATGTTCTTTCCTTTAGCGAATCGTCACGACCTGTAAAAAAAGAAGAACCGACTGTTATAAAAACAGTAATACCACAGACGGAGACAAAGGAAACAACACACGTAACCCAAATGGTAATTCCGCCCACTCCTGCTCCATCACAGGCAAAGATTGATATTGCAATTGAGCCTGAGCAAAAAACTGTGACTGTTTCTGCAGAAGAAGTAAAAAAACCTATGCCTGACACTTCATATAAAATCTGCGGTCAGGTTTTTGATACATATATCATAATTGAAAAAGATGGCAAAATGATGATGGTTGACCAGCACGCAGCACACGAGAGACTGCGTTTTGAAACTTTAAAAGAGAGCTATAAAAACAGACGCATTGCATCACAAACACTGCTGACACCTGCTATTGTTAAGCTCACACCAACTGAAATGGCAGTTTTTTCTGAAAACTGCGAAGAGATTAACAAGCTTGGTTTTGAAGCAGAGGAATTCGGCGATAATGAAATAATAGTTCGTGGTGTACCGCTTGAGCTTACAGATGCTCAAATCAAGGAAACAATAGTTGAAATCATAAGTCTTCATTCTGCTTACAGAAAAAATATAGACCAGCAATTAGTTGAAAAAATGCTATACAGTATCGCCTGCAGGGGTGCTGTTAAGGCAAACAGACGACTTTATGAGGCTGAAATGAAAAAGCTTTTAGACAGTATTTTTGTACTTTCTGAAATTAATACCTGCCCACATGGTCGTCCTATTACGATTGCTTTTACAAAGGATTTCATTGAAAAGCAGTTTAAAAGGATTGTGTAATAATGGAAAACAAAACAAAAATAGTGGTAATAGGCGGTCCTACCGCAACGGGAAAGACAAATCTTTCTATCAGGCTTGCAAAAGAGTTTGACGGTGAGATTGTCTCCGGCGATTCTGTGCAGATTTATAAACGGCTTGATATAGGCTCTGCTAAGCCGACAAAAGAAGAAATGGACGGCATCCCCCACCATTTGATTGATATTTTAGAGCCATATGAAAACTTTTCAGTAGCAGATTACGTAGCGCGTGCTAAAACAGTTATAGATGACATCACCGCTCGAAAAAAACTTCCAATAGTCGTTGGCGGAACAGGACTTTATATCTCATCTTTAGTTGATAATGTCACTTTTTCTGAAGCGGAAACAGACTATGCACTTCGTGATGAGCTAAACAAAAAAGCCGAAAAAATGGGCACAGAGGCTTTATATGACGAATTAAAAAGCATTGACCCCACAGCCGCTCTTTCAATTCATCCAAACAATATAAAAAGAGTAATCAGGGCGCTTGAAATATACTATTTAACAGGAAAAACCATGACGGAGCATAATGCGGCATCTAAAACTATCCCAAGCCCGTATGATGCGAAAATGTATGCTCTTACATCTTCAAGAGAGCTTATCTACGAAAGAATAAATAAGCGCGTGGACTTTATGGTAAATGACGGACTTTTCGATGAAGTTTCATCACTGCTTAAAAGCGGAATAACAAAGGATATGCAATCTATGCAGGCTATCGGCTATAAAGAAATCGTTTCATATTTTGATGGCTTTTGCACAAAGGAAGAAGCGATAGATGCTGTCAAGCAAAACAGCCGTCACTACGCTAAACGTCAGCTGACGTGGTTTAAACGTGATGAGCGCTATAAATGGCTTGACATAAACGATGAAATTGATATTTCAAAACTAATATAACATAAAGCAGATTTTTATTTTAATTCTTTACAGGAGGGCAGAATCTTGAACGAAATACGCACATATGAAGGCTCGGTCAGTGATGTGATTTTTTTTAATGAATCAAATGCCTATGCCGTATTCGAGTTCTACAGTGATTCTGACGGTCTTTTCACGTGCACGGGAAATGTTCCCTATATCAAAGCAGGCGAATTTTTGCGTATCGAGGGTGTGTGGACAACTCACCACGATTACGGAGAGCAGTTTAAAGTCAGTTCCTTTGAAAAATTAAAACCTTCTACAACGGGCGAAATCCTCACATACCTTTCATCAGGCATAGTGCGTGGCATACGTGAGGTAACAGCAAGAAAAATCGTTAATTATTTTGGAGATGAAACTCTTTTGATAATAGCCGAGTGTCCCGAACGTTTAGCTGAAATCAGCGGAATAAGTCTTAAAAAAGCATTGCAGATTGGCGAGGCTTATAACGATATCCGCTCAAAAGAGGGTCTTATTTTATTTTTGCACAAGTTCGGCATTTCTTCAAGCTTTGCCGTTAAAATATATGACAGATTCGGCGATGACGCCTTGGAAATGATAAAGGAAAACCCATACCTATTGTGTGACTATGTTCGCGGAATAAGCTTTAAAACTGCTGATTCAGTAGCAGAAAGTATGGGAATATCGAGCGAAAACGAGCACAGAGTAAAATCGGGCATAAAATACGTCCTGCTCTACTCTGCTTTTTCAGGTGGACATACATATCTCCCCCGTGAGCTTTTGATTAAGCTCACCGTTAAAATGCTTGGTATAAGCGATTTAGCGGCAGAAAATGCACTTGTTTCTCTTTTGATTGACCACGAGCTTTTTTCTGAGGATATTCAGGGAGAAGAAGGAATCTTCCTGCAGGAATTCTATAATAGTGAGCGACTCTTAGCTCAAAAACTGCTTTTTCTTTCAAAGATGCCCGAACATAGCTTTGAAAAAGCTAAAAAAGACATCAAAAAAATTGAGCAGGAAATGGGCATAAAGCTTGCAGAGGCTCAAAAAAATGCCGTCTTAGCAGCAGTTTCATCAGGTGTTACTGTAATTACAGGCGGACCCGGAACAGGAAAAACCACAACAATACACTTTATAATTGAAATATTTAAGGAAATGGGCAAAAAAATTGCGCTCACCGCACCGACAGGACGTGCTGCTAAACGAATGTCTGCCGTCACGGGAATGGAAGCAAAAACTATACACAGACTTTTAGAAATCGGCTACTCAGATGACGATTTAATCCGCGAATTTGTGCGCGGAAGCGATTTTCCGATTGATTATGACGTTGTCATAGCAGACGAAGTCAGTATGATAGATACTCTTTTGATGTCAGCCTTAGTTGATGCTCTAAAACCGGGCACAAAACTGATTTTAGTAGGCGACTGTGACCAGTTGCCGTCAGTTGGCGCAGGTAATGTTTTAAAAGATATAATTGAGTCGGAAACTGTAAACGTTATTAAGCTCAGCACAGTCTTTCGTCAGGCTGAACAAAGTATGATAGTTGTTAATGCCCATAAAATAAATAATGGTGAATATCCTGAATATAACCTAAAGGACAAGGATTTCTTTTTTATTGATGCACAAGGCGGAGAAAATATTGCAGAAAAAGTAAAAGAGCTTGTGGCGATCCGTCTTCCCAAAGCGTATAGCTATAATCCGCTTACAGATATTCAGGTCTTGTCGCCGATGAAAAAAACGGTTGCAGGTGTTATTAACCTTAACAAAATTCTGCAATATGCCTTAAATGCACCAAATGGCAAAAAGAGCGAAAAGCAGTTCCCGACGCGAATTTTACGTGAGGGCGACAAGGTTATGCAGATTAAAAATAACTATGACCTTTTGTGGAAAAAAACAGACGGAATTTTAGAGGGAAGCGGAGTCTTTAACGGCGACCTTGGCTTTATAAAATCCATTGATGATGACGGAATATCCGTCACGTTTGACGATGATAAGGACGTTTATTATCCCAATAATATGTTAGACGAGCTTGAGCTTGCCTATGCCATAACCGTACATAAAAGTCAGGGCAGCGAATTCCCCGTTATTGTAATGCCTGTGTTTTCAGGTGCACCCAGGCTTATGAGCAGAAACCTTTTCTATACTGCAATCACACGTGCTACTAAATGCGTAGTGCTTGTTGGAAACAGAACTGCCGCACAGAAAATGGTTGATAATGACTTTGAAGAATACAGATATTCTTCACTTTGCACGTGGCTTAGAAACGGCGCTTCCAAGGAGATATAATATGGATAATTATATAACTTATGACTATATATCTGAATATTTAAAAAATACTGTAAAAGCAGAATCCGAGTATTTAGAAGAGCTTTACATATACGCAAGGGAAAACCACATTCCCGTCATTCAAAAAGAAGCAGGACGGTTTCTCGGCTTTATGGTAGCTACTATAGGCGCAGAACGCATTTTGGAAATCGGCACGGCAATCGGCTACTCTGCTATGCTTATGTATGATGCATCGGACAAAAAGGCTCACATCACGACAATAGAACGTGATGAAGAAATGTTTTTAAACGCGCGTATCAATATAAAAAAATATGGCGCTAAAGAAAATATTAAAACTGTTTTTGGTGATGCAGAAGAAGAGCTTGATAAAATTTCAGGCACTTTTGATATGATTTTTATAGATGCCGCTAAAGGCCAAAGTGGTGTTTTCTTCGATAAATGCCTTTCTAAGATAAAAAAAGGCGGACTTATCATAACTGATAATGTGCTTTATGGCGGAATGATTGCAAGTGATGAGCTTTCATCAAAAAAACATAGAACAATAACGCATAAAATGCGTGATTTTCTTAAAATGCTCTCAAACACTGAAAACTTAGATACAGCCATTATCCCTATAGGTGACGGTATGGCTCTGACACGTGTGAAAGGATAGGTAAAAGTAAATGTATGTAATTGTGGGAATTGGTAATCCCGGAAAAAAATACGAGAACACAAGACATAATATCGGCTTTATTACGATTGATTATATGTCCAGCCTGTATAAAATAAATGTTAATAAAATAAAGTATAAGGCTTTAATCGGCGAGGGTGTCATTGAGGGCGAAAGAGTTATTTTGGTTAAACCGCAGACATATGTGAATCTGTCAGGTGAAAGCATAAGAGAAATCACAAGCTTTTATAAAATACCGCCCGAAAACGTGATTGTAATCTATGATGACGTGAGCTTAGAGCCCGGAAGCCTGAGAATAAGAAAAAAAGGCTCTGACGGCGGGCATAACGGAATAAAATCTATTATATATCAGCTGCAGAGCGATACATTCCCGCGTATTAAGCTCGGTGTAGGTGCAAAACCACCACACTACGACCTTGCTGACTGGGTTTTGGCAAAGTTTACAGATGCCGATATTAAAGTGATGTCAAAAACGGTTGAAGCAGCAGCTAAGGCAGTCCCTGAAATAATAAAAAACGGTTTAGACAGCGCTATGAATAAGTTTAATTCAGGCGGTGGAAAAGCATAAAAATAATTTAAAGGGCTTCACGATTTCGTGAAGCCCTTTAAATTATTTTTTCTATTTACAGAATTTACATAATCCCTTAATAACTAAGAAAATTACCAAGATTACTACAAATATACCACCCATTCCGTAAGCCATTACGGGAAGCGTCTCTAAAAAAGCATTTATATTAATCATAAAATTTACCTCCTATTACATTCCGGCAACTAAGCTTAAGATAAGACCGCCGGCAATAACAGATGCAATTTGACCTGAAACGTTTGCACCAACGGCATGCATCAAAAGGAAGTTCTGATTGTCTTCTTTTTGTCCCATTTTATGAATAACTCTTGCAGACATCGGGAATGCAGAAATACCTGCCGCACCAACCATAGGATTGATTTTTTTCTTTGAGAAAAGATTTATAAACTTTGCAAAGAACACACCACCGACTGTGTCAAATACGAAAGCAACAAGTCCTAGTCCCATGATAAGCAATGTTTCAAGCTGCAAGAATGACGCTGCCTGCATTTTTGTAGAAATAGTGATACCTAAAAGTATTGTTACAAGGTTTGCAAGCTCTTTTTGAGCAGTTTCTGAAAGGAGATTTAAAACTCCGCATTCACGAATTAAATTACCAAACATCAAAAATCCGATTAAAGCAACACTCTTAGGTGATACAACACCTGCAACAACAGTTATTATAATCGGGAACAGAATTTTTGTTGTTTTAGAAACTTTTCCGGGTGTATAATCCATTCTTATCATACGTTCCTTTTTAGTTGTGATAAGCTTGATTACCGCAGGCTGAACAATCGGCACAAGAGCCATATATGAATATGCCGCAACAACAATAGCGCCAATGTAGTTTGATTTTAAGTAGTTAGCCACGAAGATTGAAGTCGGGCCGTCTGCTGCACCAATGATTGCAATAGATGCAGCATCTTTTATATCAAATCCAAACAAAGCAGCTATGCTGAATGTAAAGAAGATACCAAACTGTGCCGCTGCACCGAAAAGGAGCATCTTAGGATTGGAAAGGAGCGGTTCAAAATCAATCATAGCACCTATTCCAATAAAAAGCAGGAGCGGGAACAGCTCATTTGCAATACCTGCATTAAATAAAATGTCAATTACACCCTCTTCTGCACCCTGTGTTACAGCACCCGAAAGAGGTATGTTTACTAAAATTGCGCCAAATCCCATTGGCAGAAGAAGTGTAGGCTCCATATCTTTTTTAATAGCAAGATAAATAAGCACACCTCCGATAATCCACATTACGACACTCTGCCATGTAATCCCGAGCACGTTACCGAATAATGTGTTTACGTTTGTTAAAAAGACTTCCACTTTTTCACGTTCCTTTCTTTTCTTATATATATTATTTTATAAAAAACTATTTATGATATTTCTCATTTGATATTATCTTAAATGCTCTGTAAATCTGTTCAAGCAAAATCACGCGCATAAGCTGATGCGGAAAGGTCATTTCGGAAAATGAAAGCCTTAAATGAGATGCTTTTTTAATGCTTTCAGCAAGACCCACTGACCCGCCGATTATAAAGGCAAAATTACTTTTTCCGCCTGTCATATTATTTTCTATGAAATCTGCAAAATCCTCAGACGATTTTTGCTTTCCCTCAACGCAAAGACTGATGATACAATCAGCACCTTTTAATGCCTGATGGATACTTTCTGCCTCTTTAAAAAGAGCAACTTCCTTTTCCCCGTCTGAGTAATTTTCAGAGAGTGGTGCTTCTGAAAGCTCTGTAATCTTGAGCTTACAAAACCTTGAAAGCCTTTTTGAATATTCCGCTACAGCATCTTTTAAATATTTTTCTTTTAACTTCCCAATACAAATTATGTTTATATTCATATCTGACCTTCTGTTGTTTTATTCATTTACACCTCATCTGAGTTTGCTTTGCAAACCCACCTTCTCCTCTAGGAGAAGGCTTTTTACACTATATAGTCAGCTCTCAATCCAGAATCTCGGAAGTACATTTAAGCACACGTCTGTGCCGACGCTGATGCCTGCTCTTTCAAATGCATCTTTTACTGCATTATATGCTATATGTGGGGTATTATTTTCATTTGATAAATGCCCGAGCCAGAACGATTTTGTGCCGGCTTTAGCAAGCATTGTACATAATTTAGCACTATCTTCATTTGAAAGATGCCCTTTATCTGACATAATTCTTTTTTTCAGATAATATGGATATCTTCCGTTTCTCAGCATTTCCAAATCGTGATTGGCTTCAATTATAATAAAGTCACATCCCGATAGATTTTCAAAAAGCTCATCCGAAATATGCCCTATATCTGTCGCTATAGCCATTTTTGAGTCTATCCCCTCTATTCGATATGCTAATGCCCCTTTTGCATCATGTGGAATAGAAAATGGCTTAATTGTCATATTGCCAAGCTTCAACTGTTCATCAGATTTTATTATTTTAATATTCTTCTCTTTTATATTTCCTATAATTGAAAGCATTTCATCCCAAGTATCTTCACTTGCATATATCGGTATATCAAATCTGCGCGATAAAACACCAACACCAAAAACGTGGTCACGATGCGCATGGGAAATGAGTATCGCGTTAATATCATTTGCCTCTACATCAATCCGCTCAAGACACTCTTCAATATATTTGCCGTTTGCACCACAATCAACAAGTATTTTACTTTCGCCATCAGTTACAAACGTTGAATTTCCCGATGAGCCGCTTAGAAAAGATTGAAATTTAATCAATTTTTCTCCCCCTGAAAATTTACAGTAATGAGTTAAATTATGATTTAACGTAGGGAACGACCTGCGTGTCGTTCCGTGTAACTATTCCGTTTTCGGCACGACACATAGGTCGTGCCCTACAAAATATGTTATATAATCATCCCCGATAAACCATAATTTAGCCCACTACTCTATTACTGAAAAAGCGGCATGCCGCTTTGGGCATGCCGCATAGTTTCAGCAAATTATTTAATTTAAATTAAATTATGCTAATGTGATGTCGTATGAACCACCATTGAGTAATACACCATCATTGTTGTCGTCTACGATTTCGTAAGAAACGATATCAACGATTTCTTCGTCAACAACTCTTGCAACCATTACATACTCATCTGTGTATGTATCTTTTGTTGCTCTGAAGCTTGATACTGAAGATGCCTTTGTGATAGCACTGTCAGGTCTTGAAATCTTAGCCATATCAACCTTAGCAAATGTGCAGCCTTCTTCATATTTCACAACAAAGTCTTCTGTTGATGAATTTGTACCAAGAGTGATGTACTTAGAAGCAATCTCTTTAACGATACCGAATACGAACTGAACTTCACCTGTGCTACCTGAAGCATAAGCATCAAGTGTACCATCATAACCGTTGTTAGCTGTAAATACTAATCTAGCGCCTGAAACTTCATCTACACCATTAAGTGTAATCTGGATGATGTCACCTGCGTTAACAGACGGAGTTGGAAGAAGCAATCCTGCTTCATCAGCATCTTCGTTAACTACATAGCTTTCAACTTTGCCGCCTCTTAATACTGTAATTGTTGTAGCTTTTTCGCCATTAGCATCTAAGCCTTCAGCTGTGCTGATTACAACTGCAAGAGCTGAGCCTTTGCCAGCGAATCCAAGGTTAGATGTGATAACAGCTGCGCCAAATTCTTTGTCAGCATTCATAGCATATGTGTAACCGTTATAACCCTGTTCTTCATCAAGTGAAGATGTGCTTAAGAGAGCAACTTTGTCTTCATCAATTGTGTAACCCGGATATGCAGTACCTTCAGTCGGAACAATTGTTGCAGCTGCGATAGGAGCATAGAAGAGTTTTGTTGCATCTGTGTAAATATAACCAGCGAACTTATCTGTTGCAGGCTTCGGTTCTTCTGAAGCAAATGCCTTAACATCATATACTTTGCCTTTGTTAGCTGTGGCAATTGATGCATTAGAAGCTATTGTAATCTTTGTGATGTTTGTTCCATCAAGAGTATATGTGATAAGTCTCTTTTCAACACTATTATATACATTAGTTTCAGATGCATCAGCATATGTAAATGCTAAATCTCCGCTTGTGAATAATGTATCCTGAGAACCATCTGCTCTCTTATATGATGTTTCAATATATTTTGCAGGTGCACCAGTTGGAGCTGCTGTTGCCCATGTTGAAACCTTAACTGTGTCAGCAACTGTGTATGTTTCTGTTGTTCCTTCTTTTGTGAAGAGTCTGATCTGCCATGTTTTTTCATTAAAGCTTTCTGTAGAACCAACCTTTAATACGAAACCATAGTTGTCAGAAATAGTTGATGTAGCTTCTGCAGAGTAAACCTTGCCGTCAGCTGTGAGGTAGAATGTACCAGCATCACCAACACTTAAGATGTTAGCTCCACATGCAACATATTCAACCTTGTCAATGTAGAATGTACGGTTAGAAGCAGCATTTGATTTAGCGCCTGTAACTGTACCTGTAAGTTTTTCTGATGAAACAAGGATTTCAACTGATTTAGTTGATTCTGCGATTGAAAGAACGTCGCCTTCAGCAATGTCTTCAAGAGCAATTTCTTCGCCGTTTTTGTAGATTGTATAAACGAAGTTATCATCATTTCTTGCTTCTTTGCTGAGTTCGATACCGCCGCCTATACCAAATACGATATATTCGTCCTCAAGGTCAACTCTTTCAACCTGTGCGTAATCATATTTTGTAATGAATACATCTGAGAAAGCATCGCCTTTAGTACCAACAAATTCAACTTTTCCTGGGAAATCTGTGTCCTCTAATTCTTCAAAAGCTGTTTTACCTGCTCCACTGATAATTACACCTTTGCTTTCGCCGTTTACATATACTGTAGCATCTGTTGCAATTTCAACTTCTTCAGGTTCAGAATCGTTTTCGAAGTCTACCCAATATTCAAATTCAACTGCTGCAGGTGAAGCAGTAGCTTCAGCTTTAGCAATATCTTTTGATACTTCTAATGTATCCATTACTTTGCCGCTTGAAACAACAGCTTTTAATTCAAGATTTTCGTCTTCATTGAAGAAGAGGTATGCTTCTACTGTCTGTGCTAAATAGTCAGCAGCCTTTGTTTCGCCTTCGTATACTTTGATGTCTGCAAGTGTATTTGGTGCACTATAGAGATCATCTTCATAATACTCAGCATCAGAATCGTTGTAAACCTTTAAGAGGTCAAGCTCAACCATAGGTCTGCCGTTTTTCTTCCAAAGATTTGTATCTGTCATGTAGTTGTTCTTAACTTTAGCTCTAACTTTGATGATGTCTAAGTACTGGCTTAAGATTGTTTTTTCTTCACCATCAGCTGCTTTTGAACCGTTATAAACAATATACTGTTCTCCATATGCTGTGTAAGCTAATTCAACGATTGGAGCTTCTAAAGCATTGTAAACGAGCTGTGCAACAAGTGATCTTGGAGCAGCATCTGTCGGGTTAGCTGATAAACCAGCTGTTACACCGTATGTACCAGCGAGTGAGAGATAACCGTAAGGATATCCACCCTGTTTTTCAGCAAGCTTTGTGTAACCTAAAGCTGCCATAACCATCTTAACTGCTTCCTGGTATGATACAGCTTTGTCAGGACCAAATGTTCCGTCGCCATAGCCGTTAACGATACCTTTACCAGCAGCCCAGCCGATGTAACCTACTGCCCAGTGCTCTGCAGCAACGTCTGTAAATGAGCTTACTGTGCTTGTAGCTGCATTTTCCTGACCAAGAGCTCTGCAGATAACTGCAGCAAATTCTGATCTTTTGATTTCTGCATCTGGGTTGAAGTTACCGTTCTCGTCACCTTTTAAGATGTCAAGAGCTGAAAGTAATTCAACAGCTGCACTGTATTTTGCTGTTTCTTCCACGTCCGGATAGCTTACTGCGCTTACGCCAACTGTTAAAAAGCTAGCAATCATAACTACGCTTAAAACTACCGAGATAAGTTTTTTGAGATTTTTCATAGTTTCTCAAATCCTCCCTTATAATAATTTTTATTTTTTAACGAAAGAGTTATGTAGTTGCGTGTTAGTCGTTCCTCTTTCAAAAACGAGAAACACACTTGTGATGGAAAACACCCATCTTGATTATGCATTGATTATATCACGTGTTTTCCAGATAGTCAATGCTAAATTTGCAGTTGTAATAAAAATGTAAAACAACTGCCATTCAAATCTATATGTAAACGCACAAATTGTGCATTATTGCCAAAAACACTTTCGCTATTTTAGACGTTTTCACGATTCTTGGGACTATTTCCAGCGCAAAAACATGAAAAACAAGAGCTTTTAAGTACGTTAATGTGCATTAAATACGTCATCATACATTTAACACATAAACTTACTCTATTATTTTAATATTATTTTGTCAAGTTGTCAAGTAAAATTTTGTACTTTTATGTAAATTTTGAAAGCTTCCAAAAAAATTATGCCATCTGCCTTTAAAGATGTTGATATTTAATTAAAGATGTGGTAAGATATAGCCTATATAATATTATTAAGGTAGGAATTCATTATGAAAACGAAAATTCTGCTTATAAACGGTCCTAATCTGAATATGCTTGGTGTGCGAAATCCCGCAGTTTACGGCAGTACAACTTTAAAGGATATAGAAAAGGAAGTCTTAAGCTATGCCAAAACAAAAAACAGCAGGCTTTTTTGCTTTCAGTCAAACCACGAGGGATGTATAATCGACAAAATTCATAAGGCATACGGAAAAATTGACGGAATAATAATCAACCCGGGTGCATTTACTCATTACAGCTACGCAATACGTGATGCTTTGGAATCTGTTAAAATACCAACAGTTGAAGTACACCTATCCGATATACATAACCGCGAAGATTTCAGAAAAATCAGTGTTGTCTCGCCTGTCTCCATAAAACAGATTGCAGGTTACGGAAAAGACGGATACATTATGGCTATCGACTCACTGTTGGAGCATCTTAAGAATAATTAATTATGATTATCAGACTCCTTTTTAAATTTCTTTCCTTTATATATAACTTCCTGATTGAGCTTGTTTTTCCGCCAAGATGTGTGATATGCGATGAATTATATGTAAAGAAGAGCTTTTTTGAAGAAGAGTATGTGTGTGATAGGTGCCGAAAGAAGCTTCGTTTTGTCAAAAACTTTTCAAACAACTGCAAGAAATGCTCAAGGTCCATAGCTTCGGAAAGTATCATATGCCCCGCGTGTCAGGTTATCCGCTATAAATACGACATCGCTTTGTCTTGCGTAATCTACGAAAAGAGCATGAGAGCTTCTTTGCTTTCTTATAAATTTTCAGAGCAGCGCTATAAATACAGGACCTTTGCTAAGATAATGGTTTCCAATCTCAAAAACTTCCCGTACATTCCCAATCTTGATGTTATAGTATCTGTGCCTGTAAGTAAAAAGCGAAAGAAATCTAGAGGCTTTGACCACGTTAAACCTATCGCAAAATATATTTCAAAAGCATTAGATGTCCCATACAAAAGCGGTGCGCTCATTAAAATCAAGGACACACCGCCACAAAGCAGGCTCTCCTTTAACGAGCGATTTTTATCTGTTAAAGGAGCTTTTAAGATAGATAAAGATATAAGTTTCAAGGGTAAATCCATTTTGCTGATTGATGATATTTATACTACAGGTGCTACTGTAAGTGAAATTTCAGGCTTGTTAAAAAGAAGCGGCGCTAAATTTGTCGCCGTTTTAACATTATGTATTACACCGAACATCCAGAGGTGATTGCTATGCTAAAGAAAATAAAAGATAAGATAAACGACACAGAAAAGAATGAGTTTTATTTTTTCTGTGCTCTTTTTATTGCTTTTCTTCTAAAATATATGATATATGGCTTTAATTGTTTTTATGTGCTTGACGACTATATCCAATATGGCGGATATCCGATGTATAACGATACTGCGTATGTGCTTTTTGATATAGGAACAATTGCTACAAGACCGCTTGCATCTTTTTTGGATATAGTATTCTGGGGAAAGCTATGGGATTTTCCGCGTGTGATGTTTATGATATCTGCGGCATTTCACTTTTTATCGTGCGTTATATTCTATAAAGCGGCTAAGGAAAACAATATTTTCCTTTCTCCGATTTTTGCCGTATTTTATCTCTTTTTTCCGCTCGGCTCAGAGGGGTCTATGTGGATATCGGCATCTTCCCGCATAGTTTTGGGACTTTTCTTTTCCTCCCTTGCAATCCTTAGTATTACACAATACGAAAAGGAAGCAAAAAAAAGATTTTATATCGTGTTTTTAATATGTGCGATTTGTTCTTTTACATTATATGAATCGTGTGCCGTTTTCTGTTTTTTAGCTTCACTTTTTGTTTTGATTAAAAACAGACAACAAAGACGATTTATGCTTCCGTTTGTCAGTCTTTTTGTTATGCTCCTTGCCTTGCTTTTGTATATGAAGCTCGGTCAAAATATAGGTCATATGGGAACGCGCGCTCTGGACAGTTCAATGTTTTTGGTTTTCTCTCAGGCGGGAGATTTCTTTGCTCAGCTTTTTGAGATAATGACAAATGGTATTTTCAAACTGACCATAGACGGCTTCGCAGGCGGACTATATGTGCTCCTTAGCAAAAGAATAACAGGAATACTATATTTGCTTATTGTTTTTGCGGTATGCGTTTTAATTGGAAAGATTTTTTCTATGTCTCAGCGAAAACTCCTTGCAAAAAGCAATATCAAATCACTTGCTTTTTGCGGCATAGTTCTGTTTTTTGCAGTGTTTGCGCCAAACCTTATAACAGAGCCTGTCTGGATAACATACAGAACTATGTTTGTCGCTATGATTGGAATATACCTTATCCTTGACATATTATTCCTGCTTATTCCACAAAAATCTGTGCAAACAGTTCTTTTGATGGTGCTACTGTTTATTTTTACAATATCCTCAATAAACGAATATGACACATACAAGCGCACCAACGCACTTGACACTTTACTTTTAGGTGAGATATGCAAAACTCTCCCCGAAGAAGTTATGTCAGGAGAAAAGGAAGTGGCTGTGCTTTTAGATGATGCACCGCAGGTAAATCAGGTCAGTCTGTATAAAGACCACGTAAAAACTGTTTTCCACCACGATTGGTCGCTGACGGGAGCAGCTCGTGCCTACACAAGAAATATCAGGATAAAAAAGGTTACACCTGTCTATCCTGATACAAATTTCAATTATTCCGATTGCTATGTTGTTGATTTAAGAAAGGTTAAATAGGAGGGACATTTTTTACACCTCACGCTTTTAGGAGATAGGAAAAAATAGTTCAGAATGAACAAACTGAGCCCGCAGGGGTTACCCGAAGACGTACTTTTGTACGTCGAGAGGCGAAGTTTGTTTATAGCAAAAGAAAGTATATTATAAGAAAAATCGATTTTTACGATTTTTCTTCTTTTACTATATAATACTTCTGATTTTGCACATGCCTTTTTCAAGTATTGCTCTTTCCTTTTGCGGTCTGTACATTTTTTACATCTCCTACTCGCCGATTTCCACTATATTAATCTTATCCGCACCATATCCTGTCACACTTGTTGCAATATCTGAAATTATAGCCCCGTCAACATCATTAAGTCCTTCGCTGAATACTGCTATGCTGACTAAATTCTCTCCCATAAACACAACTGTATCGCTATAACCTTTAGCTCGTATCATATTTTCCATCATCACTTCTTTTTCAGTGTATGAAGTAAGCTCTTCTATCTGCTCTCCCGCGACTTCCTTTGCAGCTTTGTCTGCACTATCACTTTCTATAAGCTGCAAAAGAGTATCAATAGACTCTTCTCTTTTTGTTTCCTTTTCCATACGAGCTTCTGCAAAATACCCGTTTGCAGATTTTGTCTGCGCCTCATCTACATCGTTTGTGCTGACCATCTGCGCTTCACCCAGTTTTTTTGCCGCTTCATTATATACCTCTACGGCATCGGGGTCTGCTATATCATTTTTAAATGTATGATTCAGATATCCCGCTGCAGCAACGAGCATCATCAGGGCAATTGCCGCAAGTTGTTTTTTCCTCAGTACAATCATTCTGTTCTTTTTAGGGTTTTTCTTTTCTTTGATTTTGTTAAGTAAATTCATTTTTATATTTCCTCTCTTTCGGTTATTTTGCGACAACACTTATATTGTTTGCGCTCAAATTTAATACAGCTTTTATCGACTCTTTAATGTTTTCTCTCACTTTTGCCTCTTCTGCCCCTTGGGCAACTACCAATACTCCTGCGATTTTGGGAAGCTCTGTCTTTATCAGAATCGGCTCTTCCGTGCCTGATGATGAGTTCTTAAGTACAGGCTTTGATGTCCCCTTTAGATTTGTTTCGCTTTTTTCCAGTTGCTCATCCTGAGAATAAACATTTCTGCCACAGTCTTTAAAGGTTATCATTACGCTTGTCTTTTCTACTCCGCTGATTTGCGAGAGCATATCGGAAAGCTTTTTTTCCAAATCTGACTCATACCTTTTAATATCAAATTCTAAAATCTCATTTTTTGCTTTATTTTGATTATCTCCACCCGAAAAAGTGGGAAGCATAAGGAAAGCTACCCCTATAATTAATATGATAGCAAGGCTCTTAGTATTCATAATTTTTTCGTAAAGCTCTTTTATCTTAATCATTTTCTTCCCCTTCTATAACACTTTCATCTATGCCAAACTCATCCCCTATATATTTTGCCGTTTCCTTTTTGTATGGACTTATTTCCACTTTTTCAAAGTTCATTATTTCCCCTTTTTCATTTCTTTCAGTTTTGATTTGACAGCTTATTTCCGCTCCCGTATCAAGCCTGACCTTTTCTATAATTTTATCTGCCAGATTTATCTCAAACCTATCTGCTACAAGACTTTTTTCTAAAGATTCATTTGATGTTTCAAATTCAAAACGCGGAACTTCAAAAAAATTATCCTTTATAGCAGCTATCATCCCAAGCGGCTCCATCACAACAAGCATCACTATAAGCCCTATAACAACTGTGACATACTTTTTCTGTTTGCCATCAGGTATTATAATCTGAAAAACTGTGCTAAGCACCGATATTATAATAATATTCCCTGCATATTCTTTTAAATAATCCATAATTTACCTCATCATAATTGGTATGCTTGAAAGTGTCAAAAGCATCGCTATACTTATTATAAACATCACGCAAATCATTAATAAAATTGAAAAAACAAGCGATACGTTTCCTGCTAAGTCTGATATTACCTTTGTAACCCTCTTGTCTGCTGCCGGCTCACAAATGCTTGCGGCAAGCCTGAAAATAATTGACGTTGCCAAAACGTTAAAAAGCGGTCCTATGACTATTGCTAAAATCGCTAAAATCCCTGCTATTCCCACTGCGTTTTTTATAAGATAAAGTCCCGAGAGAACGGACTCTGCCGACTCTGAAAGCACACCGCCAACCATTGGTATGAAATTACATATTGCATATTTTACAGTTTTTGAAACTGCTCCTGCCTGCACTGCCTGACCAAAACCGCAAATTCCCAAAAATGCGATATAAATGGTCATTAAAATGCCAAGCCCCCATTTTATGAAAAGACGGCAGGTTTCTAAAAGCTTCGTAATATGAAAATGCGATGTCATACTGTTTATTACAGACAGCACCGAAATAAAAAGTGTCATAGGCAAAAACCACTGTCTGCAGGCAAATATTATAATCTGTATTGATATAAAAAGCGACGGATGAAAGCTGATAGCAGACGTCATATTTGAGCCCAACCCAAGAGCACTTATTGCAGGCAGAAGTGATTGCACGAAAATCATAAGATTGTCTATTGCCACCTCAGCCGTACCAATGACGTTTTTCAAAACAGTAACGGACATTGTTGTAATCAGTATAAGACACGCAAGAAAACACACCTGTGATGCATCTTCGCCCACGATAACACCAAGCATACCCGATATGATGCAAAGCGCCGCTACCTTTGTTAGTAAATGTAGATTTTCTTTTATCTCAGAAAAAAGCAGATTAATTATCTCCGAGAAAATATTGTTTGCATCAAAAGAGCTTTTTCCTGTCACGATTTTGTGTGCTTCATCATAAAAATCAAAGTTTGTTCCCGATAAATCTATCGTATCGGCTACACCTTTTAAAATGTCCTCATTTATTGACTGAGCGGTAGCCGAAAAGGAACTTGTAATAAAGATAACTATAACAAAAAGACAAATTCTGATGGGCGCTGCCCACCGCGTTTTCATAATAATCCCAAAAGAAGATTAACAACCGATACGAGCACAGGCAAACTCAGTATTACTATGATAATCTTTCCCGCAATTTCCACATTAGTTGCAACTGCGCCGCTTCCTGCATCACGGCAAATCTCCGTGCCAAAGCGCGCTATATAGGATACACCTGTGATTTTTATGATAGTTTCCATATATTCGTTACTAAAGCTTAACTTCCCCGCTATCAAGGAAAGTGTTGTAAAAATGTAATTTATTCTCTGCAGTATCTCCACAAAAATAATCAAGGCACAGATTATCCCGATACAAATGGCAAAAGACGGCTTGTACTCCTTTAAAATGAGTGAAAATACTGCTCCAACCACCGCTACCGCTGTAATTTTAAAAATGTCCATATCTTCTGTAATCCTTTCCGATGAATACTACAAACCAAACACATTTTTGATTGTTTCAAAGAGATAGCTTATCTCGTTGACGATTATAAGTAATACGACAATGAGGCCTGCTAAGGTTGTGAGCATCGCCTGTTCTTCTCTGCCCGCACGCACCAAAACCTGATTTAACACACTCACTACAATTCCTATCGCCGCTATTTTAAAAATAAGTTCTACTCCCATTTCGTTCCTCCATGCCTAACCGAAAGAGAATAATCCGAACTCCGATTTTTAGAGGCAGATTTTCGCTTTCGATGTGTTAAAATACCCGGTAATCCGTCAGGATTACCTGCGTTTTTGCCTTTCGCAATCAAAAATCTGCACTTTAAAAATTCTATCGATCTAAAACAAACGAAATTTTGATCAGATTTTGGTGCAGAAGATGAAGCAATGCTTCGTGCCTTGCGAAGATGATAACCCGAAAGATGCCAAAATTTCGCCGTTTTAGGCGGGTTCGAATTACTCTCTTTCGGTTATATAAACAGAATAACAATCATAAGGCCTGACAAAACTCCAAGACTCTGAATCATTTTTGTATTTTTCGCAGAAAGTCTCTCTTCCTCTTCTAAAATATCAGTAAGCTTTCCTATGCATATGCCGATATTTTCTTCTTCTTTTTGTGCCGTTTGCTTGCCTATCGTCTTGCCGAGTGTCAGCAAGGGTTCCTTAGCACTTTTGCATATGTCAAGTTCGTCACCCAGCAGCGCTTTTTCCCATGCCTTTTCCACTCTGATTTTTTCATCATGGGAAAGAATATCACAAATTTTCGAAAAGAAAACATTGCCATTGTGCTCTGTTACAGAGCTGATTATTTCAGGAAGCGGCTTATTAAAAAAAGAAATATTATCAGCAATCTCCTTTAGCCCTGATATTAAAGAACGAATCTCTACGCTTGACTTTTTTTGTTTTATAATTCTTTTTTGCGAAAGTCCAAAGCACGCTATAAATACAAGTATTATCCCCAAAATCTTAATCATATGTTTTCCCCATTTCTATAATATTTGATATCTGTGGTCTTCCGTTTTCTTTTTTTAACTCTATCGCAACATCAAAAAGTGACAAAAGTCTTCCCTTTGATTCTTTTATTGTTTTTACGTTATATCCATGTATGCTTGTTATGATTTTACACCCTGCACCAAGCACCTGTTCTATGGCAGATATATCTTCTTTTGTGCCGACTTCATCTGTTATTATCAAATCAGGCGAAAGAGAGCGAAGTGCTATAGTCATTCCAAGTACTTTTGGTGCTTTTGACAAAACATCAGTCTGCCTGCCGACGTTAAATTGCGGGACTCCATCACACAGAGAGCAAATCTCATCCCTTTCGTCAATCACCGTTACTTTCATTGTGTGGGAAAAGCACCTTGCAATATCACGAAGCATTGTTGTTTTGCCACAGGCAGGCGGAGCAATTATTATTGCATTTTTGCCCTTTATGTGCGAAATAAGCCCCGTAGCACACCCCACATATTCTTTGGCGATCCTGATGTTTAGTCCTGAAATGTTATGTATATTAGTTATCTCACCATTTTCTACAGTACACTCTCCGCATATTCCAACGCGATGACCGCCACGAAGAGTTATAAATCCGCTTTTAATCTCGTTTAAATAAGCGTAGACAGAGCTTTTGCAAAAGCTCTCAAAGATTTCCATAACTTCCTGCATAGTCAAACGGTTTCCGATTGATAATATGGCGTTTCCGTAATATAGCATTGTTTTTTGTCCTGTGCGGAATCTCACTTCACGCAGGTCTTTAAACTCCTGTATTTCCAAAAGCCTTGCTATTTTCTTCGGCATATTTTTTAAAATCTCTTTTTTTATTTTATCTTCCGTATTTGTCATATGCTGCTCTCCTTTTTATTTATAATATTAAGGCACGTCCGTCTTTAGAACAAATTTGCGTAAATATGTAAAATATTTTTAATTTAAAATTGTAATTAGCCATGCTTTGTGTTATAATTGACACGTATAGGATTTTATGTTATAAAATCCCTAAAGCCTTTCGAAATTTTACAGGAAAGAGGTACAGATATGGAACACAAAAAATTCACAGATTGCTTCGGCAGCTATGTTTTTAATGACAAAGTTATGAAAAACAGACTGCCTAAGGATATATATAAAACATTAAAGGAGACCATCTCAAACGGGACTCCCCTTGATACGCATATTGCAGAGGTTGTTGCAGACGCAATGAAAAACTGGGCAATAGAAAACGGTGCTACTCATTATACACACTGGTTTCAGCCCCTAAATGGTTTCACCGCCGAAAAGCACGATTCTTTTTTAAGTATAGATAAAACAGGCGAGGCGGCAATCGCAGAATTTTCAGGAAAAGAACTTGTTAAGGGCGAACCTGATGCGTCAAGCTTTCCATCAGGAGGACTTCGTGCAACATTTGAAGCACGTGGCTATACTGCGTGGGATTGTACGTCCCCTGCATTCTTAAAAGAAGATTTGTCAGGAAAAACACTTTGTATCCCTACTGCATTTTGTTCGTATAACGGTGAGGCACTTGATAAAAAAACTCCGCTTCTTCGTTCTGTTCAGGCAATTTCAAAACAGGCACTGAGGATTTTGCGTCTGTTTGGTGATAATAAATCGACTAACGTTTCTGTTTCCTGCGGTGCAGAGCAGGAATATTTCTTAGTAGATAAGGAAATGTTTAAAAAACGTGCCGATTTGGTGTTCACAGGTAGAACCTTAATTGGTGCAAAACCGCCTAAAACTCAGGAGATGGATGACCACTATTTTGGTGCAATCAAGGAAAGAGTTTCTGCATTTATGAAAGAGCTCGACTACGCACTCTGGAAAGTTGGCGTATCTGCCAAAACAGAACACAACGAAGCCGCACCTGCTCAGCATGAGCTTGCACCTATTTACAATACAGTAAATATAGCAGCTGACCACAACCAGATTACCATGGAATTTATGAAAAAGATTGCAGACCGCCATGGCCTTTCATGTTTGCTTCATGAAAAACCCTTTAACGGCATGAATGGCTCAGGTAAGCATGATAACTGGTCACTGACGACATCAGAAGGTGTTAACCTCTTTAATCCCGGAAAAACGCCAAGCGAGAATGCACAGTTTTTGTTATTCTTATGTGCAGTTATAAAGGCTATTGATGAAAATGCAGAGCTCATCCGTGCATCTGCTGCAAATGCAGGAAATGACCATAGACTCGGGGCATTAGAAGCTCCGCCTGCTATTGTTTCAATCTTTTTAGGCGATGAGCTTACAGATATTTTAGAAGAGATTGAAACAGGCAAAAAGCCTGACCACCGCACAGGTGGTGTGCTTGATATTGGTGTTACGACACTTCCGCATTTCTCTTTAGACACAACAGACAGAAACAGAACATCCCCTTTTGCGTTTACGGGAAATAAGTTTGAGTTCAGAATGGTGCCGTCTTCTGCATCAATCGCAGGACCAAACACCGTTTTAAATACAATAGTTGCAGATTCCTTAATGGAAATGGCAGACAGACTCGAAAAAGCTGATGATTTTAAGGCTGAACTTAAGCTTCTTTTAAAGGAAACCGTTAAAAAGCATAAACGTGTTATCTTCAACGGCAACGGATATAGTGATGAATGGGTAAAAGAAGCTGAAATGAGAGGACTTCCAAACATTAATAACTCTGTCGATTCATATAAGGCTTTCATATTTGAAAAATCTATTGAAATGTTTGAAAGACATCAGGTTTATACCCGCGCAGAGCTTACTTCAAGATATGAAATCAAGCTTGAAAAATACATTAAAATTGTAACTATTGAGGCAAAGACGCTCTTAGATATGTGTAACAGACAAATTATTCCTGCTTGCATTAAATATTCAAACCGATTAGCTGAAGCCTATATGAATATTGAAAAAGCAGGTGTTAAATCTCCTGTTACTAAAAATCTATTGGTGGAGGTCAGCGGAAATCTCCAGTCCCTTGCAGAAACCATTGAAAAGCTTGAACTTGCAGTTGAAAAAGCAGAGATTGCGACAGAAGATTTTGTTTCTCAGGCTGAATTTGTGCGTGATAATATTGCAAGTGCTATGCTTTCTGTAAGAACATATGCAGACAAGCTTGAGTCGATTGTTGATAAGAAATACTGGCCAATTCCGACTTATAGCGACTTAATCTACAGCGTATAGAGGTTAAAGTAACATGATAATAGATTTTCACATTCATATATTTCCTGACAAGATTGCAGAAAATGCTGTTAATACACTCTCGACACGAGCCAAAATACCTGCATATACTTGCGGAACTTTAGAAAATACTTTAAATAATATGGAAAAAGCGGGGATAGATATAGCGGTCGTTCAAAACATAGCGACAAACCCCAAACAGACTAAAAATGTTAATAACTTTGCCTTAGAAATCGATAAAAATGAGCATATCGTGGCATTTGGTAGTATACATCCTGATGACCCTGACTATAAATCGGAGCTTGACCGCTTGAAAGATAGTGATATAAAGGGAATCAAATTGCATCCTGATTATCAGGACTTCTTTATTGATGAAAAAAGAATGCAGCCTATCTATGAATATATTTTAAAGAAAGGTTTTATTCTTCTCTTTCATGCAGGGCTTGATGTAGGTCTTCCCGAACCTGTACACGCTACTCCCGAGCGCATCGCAAATACTTTAGGGTTGTTTGAGGGCGAAAAGGTTTGTTTTGCACATATGGGCGGACATGCAATGGGCGAAAGACTTATCGAAAACGTTTTAGGAAGAGATGTATATATCGATACCTCATGTATTG
Source organism: Clostridia bacterium (assembly GCA_045648985.1). Lineage (GTDB taxonomy): Bacteria > Bacillota > Clostridia > UBA1381 > UBA9506 > SIG437. Next base: position 109,660 of record JAZROZ010000027.1, on the reverse strand, counting down.
CGGAATTCGAAGGTATGGATATTTTCAAAAAAGAGATAAATGCTCACAAACCTGACAAAATCCTTTTCGCAACCGACACACCGTGGAATGCTATGGATAAAGCAGTAGAAAATATAAATTTGCTTGATATTGATAATGAAGCTAAAGAAATGATTTTTTATAAAAATGCAAAAAAACTCTTAAGCATATAGAAAGTGCAGTGGCAAAGCCACTGCACTTTCTATATGCTTAGTCATAAATTCCGTTTTTATTATTCTTTCTGACTTTCATCAAGTCCTTGAAAATATTTATACTATCTCTTACTACGTTAAGTCTTGAATCATCATTATGGGAAAGCTCAACTTCAATACGCTGCACCTTCAAATTATATTTATGGGCAATATAAAAAATCTCAACATCAAACCCCCAACCTGACAAGGTATTCTTTGAAAAGATAGTTTTAGCAGCTTCTTTCTTAAATCCTTTAAATCCGCATTGAGTGTCTGTCGTATGTATTCTTAAAACCATACGGACCAAAAGCGAAAAAGCCTTAGAAACCAATGTTCTGTACCATGGGTATTTAGCATCGTTATCTACATGAAGCCTTTTACCAAGCACGGCATCTGTCCCTGTTTTCTCGAATATGTCAACTGCTAAGCCAACGCTTTCTATCGGATATGGCATATCGGCATCAGTAAAGAATACATAATCGCCAAGCGCATTTTCTACACCATACTTTACCGCTCCGCCTTTCCCGCGATTTTTTTCATATGTTAAAGGCCTGAGCTCTGGCATATCCTTTTTAAAGCTTTCCAAAATGCTTAATGTGTTATCAACACTTCCGTCATCTACTACTATAATCTCAAAAGACGAAAAGGTACTTTTCATATACTTATAAAAATGAATTAATGTTTTTTCTATTCTTTTTTCTTCGTTGTATGCGGGAATTATAAGAGATATCATAAAAAGCTCCTTTCTTTTAATCATATAAATGCTAAAAATTTTAACCCTTATATGATTAAAAGACATTCGCGTGCACAAAATTTGTGCACGCGAATAACTATCTAAATCTTATTTATTCTTTAAGTTAAACCATGCATCGAGGCCCGGATACTGTGCGTATTCGCCGAGTTCTTCTTCGATTCTTAATAACTGGTTGTACTTAGCAACACGGTCTGTTCTGGATGGTGCTCCGGTTTTAATCTGACCTGAGTTTGTTGCAACTGCGATGTCAGCGATTGTAGCATCTTCTGTTTCACCGCTTCTGTGTGAAGTTACAGCTGTGTAACCTGCACGGTTAGCCATTTCAATAGCTTCTAATGTTTCTGTTAAGCTACCAATCTGGTTAACTTTGATAAGGATTGAGTTAGCAACGCCAAGGTCAATACCTTTCTTTAATCTTTCTGTGTTTGTAACGAAGAGGTCGTCACCAACGAGCTGAATCTTGTCGCCGAGCTTGTCTGTTAAGATTTTCCAAGCATCCCAGTCTTCTTCAGCAACACCATCTTCTAATGAGATGATTGGGTATTTGTTAGCTAAATCTTCCCAGTAAGCAACCATTTCATCTCTTGTCTTGAAGATATCTGTCTTCCAGAAGTAGTAACCATCTTTGCCGATTTTCTTAGCTTCTTCATACATTTCTGTAGCAGCAGCATCGATAGCGATTCTGAAATCGTCGCCAGGCTTGAAGCCTGCTTTTTCAACAGCTTCCAAGATAACCTGGATAGCTTCTTCATCGCTCTTTAAGTTAGGAGCAAAACCGCCTTCGTCACCAACAGCTGTGCTATAGCCTTTTGCTTTTAATACGCTCTTTAAGTTGTGGAATACTTCAGCGCAGTTTCTTAAAGCTTCCTTAAATGATTTAGCGCCAACAGGCATAATCATAAATTCCTGAATGTTAACGCTGTTGTCTGCGTGTTTACCACCGTTTAAGATGTTCATCATCGGAACAGGAAGAATTCTTGTGTTACATCCGCCGATGTAGTTATAAAGGCTAACGCCTAAAGCTTCTGATGCTGCTTTAGCACAAGCAAGTGAAACACCTAAGATTGCGTTTGCACCAAGTCTGCCTTTGTTTGGTGTACCATCTAAAGCTATCATAGTTTTGTCGATAGCAATCTGGTCTAAAACGTTCATACCAATGATAGCTTCTGCAATTTCACCGTTAACGTTATCTACTGCTTGGCTAACACCTTTACCAAGGTATCTTGATTTGTCGCCGTCACGAAGCTCAACTGCTTCGAAAGCACCTGTTGATGCACCTGACGGAACTGAAGCACGACCAACATAGCCGTCTTCTGTGAATACTTCAACTTCTACTGTAGGATTACCTCTTGAGTCCAAGATTTCTCTTGCAATTACATCGATAATTTCAATGTACTGTTTCATTGTTTTTTCCTCCTAAAATATATTAATTATTTTTTAAAACTGTTTTATTAAAACAGAGATTTACCTGTCATTTCCTCTGGCTGCTCTAAGCCTAAGATTTTGAGCATAGTCGGTGCAATATCTGCTAAACATCCGCCCTCGGAAAGTGCGACATCTTTTCCTGCTACGATAAACGGAACAGGGTTTGTAGAGTGTGCCGTAAATGTTTCGTTTGTTTCAGGGTCAAGCATCTGGTCCGCGTTTCCGTGGTCGGCAGTAATAAGCATTATGCCGTCCATTTCTTTCACAGCTTCATACACCTTGCCGACGCAAGAGTCAACAGTTTCAACTGCTTTTATTGCACAATCCATAAATCCGGTGTGTCCTACCATATCGCAGTTTGCAAAGTTTAGTATGATAACATCATACTCACCTGATTTAATTCTTGGCAGGATTGCATCTGTAACTTCATACGCACTCATTTCAGGCTTTAAGTCATATGTCGCAACCTTAGGCGAATCAATAAGTACTCTGTCTTCACCCTCTGAGATTGCTTCAACACCACCGTTAAAGAAGAATGTCACGTGGGCATATTTTTCAGTTTCTGCAATTCGGAGCTGAGTCATACCCTTTTTGCTTAAATATTCTCCTAAAGTGTTTGTAAGTGATTGTGGCTTAAATGCAACCTTTACGTTTGGCATTGTTTTGTCGTACTGTGTCATACAAACATAGAAAACTTCTTTATATTCTCTTTCAAAGCCGTTAAAATCAGGGTCAACAAAAACCCTTGTGATTTCTCTTGCTCTGTCAGGTCTGAAGTTTGCAAATATAACACTGTCTCCCTTTTCGATTTTGCCAACGGGTACACCGTTTTCAAAAACTACAACAGGAACAACAAACTCATCTGTAACATCACCTAAGTACGACTGCTCAACACTTGCTACTGCATCGTCTGCAATTACGCCTCTGCCCAGTGCTAATGCCTCATAAGCCTTTTCTACACGATCCCAGCGATTATCTCTGTCCATAGCATAGAATCTGCCCATAACTGTAGCAATTTTACCAACACCAATTTTCTTGAGCTCTTCGTCTGCTTCTTTAACAAAATCCTTGCCTGATGACGGAGGAACGTCTCTTCCGTCTAAGATGCAGTGAAGATATACCTTAGAAAGTCCTGCACGTTTGCAAAGCTCAAAAAGTGCATACATATGTGTGTTATGACTGTGTACACCACCGTCAGATAAAAGACCCATAATGTGAAGTGCAGAATCATTCTTTTTGCAGTTTTCAACTGCTGCTAAAAACTCAGGATTTTCAAAAAAGTCACCATCTTTGATAGACTTTGTTATCCTTGTGAGTTCCTGATAAACAATTCTTCCCGCACCGATGTTTGTGTGACCTACTTCAGAGTTTCCCATCTGTCCGTCAGGAAGACCTACAGCCATACCGCTTGCATCTAAAGTAGTGTTAGAGCAAGTTTCAAAAAGCAAATCAAGATTCGGTGTTTTAGCCGCTTTAACGGCATTTCCGGATTCGGCACTGTTAATACCGAATCCGTCCATTATACATAATAAAAGTGGTTTTTTCATTAAAAACTCTCCAATTAATCTGATATTATAATTTGGTATTATTTGTAGTTTACAATACCTTCAAAATCAGCAGCTTTTAAGCTTGCGCCGCCAACTAAGCCGCCGTCAATATCGCCCGCTTCAAAAAGCTCTTTTGAGTTTGCTGCTTTAACGCTTCCGCCGTACTGAATTGTGATAACGTCAGCTACTTCTTTTCCGTAGATTTCTTCTACGCAATCACGGATAGCTTTGCAAACTTCCTGTGCCTGCTCCGTTGTAGCAGTTTTGCCTGTGCCGATTGCCCAGATAGGCTCATATGCGATGATAGCTTTTTTAGCATCTTCTTTCTTAACATCCTTTAAAGCAATCTTTGTCTGCATTCTGACTAAGTCATTTGTGATACCCTGTTCACGCTGCTCTAAGCTTTCACCAACACAGATGATGGGAAGAAGACCTTTTTCAAATGCTTTTAAAGTTTTTAAGTTTACAGTTTCATCAGTTTCAGCAAAATACTGACGTCTCTCGCTGTGTCCTAAAATAACGTACTCCACACCTAAATCAAGGAGCATATCTGCACTGATTTCGCCTGTATAAGCACCACTTTCCTCATAGTACATATTCTGTGCACCAACTTTGATGTTTGAGCCTTTTACTGCTTCCGTTGCAGCAGCTAAACATACTGCTGTGGGGCAAACTATAACTGTATCGTCTGTATCTTTAACAAGCGGAATAAGCTCGGCTATTAAAGCTTTTGTTTCAGACGGAGTTTTATTCATTTTCCAGTTTCCTGCAATTACTTTTTTTCTCATGTCAAAATCCCTTTCAAAAATTATTTGTCGTTAAGGCAAGCTACACCTGGAAGCTCTTTACCTTCCAAGAATTCAAGGCTTGCTCCGCCGCCTGTTGAAATGTGTGACATTTCTTTAGCAAAACCAAGCTGATTAACAGCTGCAGCACTGTCGCCGCCACCGATGATTGTTGTAGCATCAGTTTCAGCTAAAGCCTTAGCAACTGCAATAGTTCCTTTTGCTAAAATCGGGTTTTCAAACACACCCATAGGTCCGTTCCATACAACAGTCTTAGCATTTCTTACTTCTGAAGCAAAAAGCTCTCTTGTCTTTTCACCAATATCAAGTCCCATCATATCAGCAGGAATTTTGTCAATATCAACATTAGAAACTTCAATTTCTGCATCAATCGGGTCAGGGAATACTTTAGAAATGGTAGCATCAACAGGGAGAAGTAATTTCTTGCCCATCTTTTCTGCTTTTTCCATCATCTCTTTGCAGTAGTTAATCTTTTCATCATCAACGAGTGACTTACCAATCTCTAAACCCTTAGCCTTAGCAAAAGTATAAGCCATACCGCCGCCAATGATGAGCGTATCACATTTTTCAATTAAGTTTGAAATAACGTTAAGCTTGTCTGCAACCTTAGCACCGCCTAAGATAGCAACGAAAGGTCTTTCGGGGCTTTCAACAGCTTCGCCTAAGAACTTAAGCTCTTTTCCCATAAGATATCCTGAAACGCATGTGTCAATATAGTCTGTTACACCTGCTGTTGAGCAGTGAGCTCTGTGAGCGCTGCCGAAAGCATCGTTAACATAAACTTCAGCGAGTGATGCAAGTTCTTTTGAGAATGTTTCAATATTTTTTGTTTCTTCTTTTCTGTATCTTGTGTTTTCAAGTAAAACAACATCACCGTCTGCCATCTTTTCTACTGCAGCTTTAGCATTTTCACCTACTACACAATCATCAGCAGCAAAAACAACTTCTTTGCCGAGATGCTCTGAAAGTCTTTTAGCAACAGGCGCTAAGCTTAAAGTCGGAACAACTTCGCCCTTCGGTTTTCCCATATGTGAACAAAGGATTACCTTTCCTCCGTCAGCAACTAATTTTTTGATTGTAGGAAGTGCACCTAAAATTCTTGTTTCGTCTGTGATTTTTCCGTCCTTAATCGGCACGTTAAAATCGCATCTTACCAAAACTTTTTTACCCTTAACGCAAATATCGTCAACAGTTTTCTTTGCCATATTCTATTCACCTCTTAAAATTATTTATAAATTAATATATCACCAACTATATATTATATTAGATTTTGGCAAAAGTTTCAAGTATAAATTACTTGAAATTTCATCAAATTCATAAATTATTTTACTTTTCTATTTAGTTATATTTTACTAAATCGTTAAATTTTACTCAAAACACTTTAACAAAATAGAGCTGTAGCAAAATGGATTTCATTTTGCTATAGCTCCTTTGGGGTGGACGAAAAATAGCGCAGATTGGACAAACTGAGCGAAAGTAAGGCATAGCCTTACTTTTGGTTACCCGAAGGCGTACGTTGGTACGTCGAGAGGCGAAGTTTGTTCAAAACACAAGGCTTTTATATAACAGAAATTTGTTAAACGACAAATTTCTTCCTTAATTTTTTCTTTATTCTAATCTTTTGTTACAAGCAAAAGGCTTTGCTGGGCGTTTATTCTGCCTTGTGTGGTGTGCGCATTTTTCTACACCCTCTGCAGATGATTTATACAGTTTTTCCCTTTGTTATTACAAGCTGATGCCTTTTAGCCCCCATCATAATACGTCCGTCAGTTATGGTGACTTCCTTATCGCAAATCACATAATCGAGCTCAACGCCCTCGCCGACAGAAGTATCCTGCATCAAAATTGAGTTTTTGATTTTGGCACCTCTGCCCACAGTCACACCCCTTGATATAATACAGTTTTCCACACTTCCCAAAATCGTGCAGCCGTCGGCTATTAAAGAATTTTTAACCTTAGACCCTCTTTTATAACTGGTCGGCACTTCGTCGCGGACTTTTGTGTAAATATTTCCATGCTTTTCAAACAATTCACGTCTTACATCACCATCTAAAAGTGCCATGTTCGCTTCAAAATATTTTATAGTTTTGTCAACGCGGAGTATCCTGCCTGAAAACTCATATGCCATTATGTTCATATGCTTATGCTTTGCCTGAATGATATCCCTGTCAAAATCCTGAAGATTATATGATGCCGCCTCACGAAGCAGAGATAAAAGCATCTCCCTTTTTAAGATATACATCCCGATTCCGCTTTTAACTACGCCCGGAATATCAAAATTAACCAAAACATCAATGACTCTGCTTTCATCATCAGTTTTTATACATAGCGGCTTTATGTCTGTTCTGTCTTCTATCGTTTCCTTTTTTGCAATAACTGTTATGTCAGCACCCTTTTCGATGTGGAAATCAAGTATCTCCTTAAAATCTATATTACAAATTATGTTTGAGTCGGAAAGCAAAACATACTCCTCATCGGAGCGCATAAGATATTTCATAGTGCCAAGTAGCGCTTCTAGTTTATCTCTGTACACCGTTTTTTGACCTGTACCAAACGGCGGCAATATGAAAAGACCATCTATTTTTCTGTCTAAATCCCACTCTTTTCCGTTTCCTAAATGGTCCATTAATGACTGATAGTTGGATTTAGTGATAACACCGACGTTTGTTATGCCTGAATTAACCATGTTTGAAAGTACAAAATCTATCATACGATAGCGTCCGCCAAAGGGGAGCGATGCAGAAGTTCTTTCCTTTGTAATTTCCCCCAAATGCTCATCATATATGTTAGAAAAAATAATTCCCATCATTTTCATGTGTTTTCCTCCCTTACTTCTCCTGCACCTACAGTTTCATTTTCGCATATGCAAACATTCTCACCTATAACCGTTATCTCTTTTTTGTCAGCATTTTCAAAAACTTTCCCGATTTTAGCGCCCTTTTCAATTTTACAGTTTTCTCCCACTATCGCATAGCAGACCTCTGCCCCCTCTTCTATTACACTCCCGGGCAGAATAACAGACTTAATGACCTTGGCGCCTTTTTTAATCACACATCCACTCGAAATAACGGAGCTTTCCACTCTTCCCTCTATTTCGCAGCCTTTTGTTATCATCGAATCGATACATTCTGCGCCATCAGCTATAAATGTTGGCGGACTGTTGTAGTTTCTTGCATAAATTCTCAGTTTATCATCATCAAGCTTTAAGGGACTATTCTCTTTTATCAAGTCCATATTCGCTTCCCATAAGCTTTCTATTGTGCCGACATCTTTCCAGTAACCGTCTAAAGAATATGCTAAAAGCTTTTTGCCACCGACAAGCATTTTAGGGATGATATTTTTCCCAAAATCGTGCGCAGATTTCGCGTCTTCTTCATCTTCTAAAAGATACTCCCTCAAAACATCCCAACGAAAAACATAGACGCCCATTGAAGCCTTCGTGCTTTTAGGCTTTTTCGGTTTTTCTTCAAATTCATAGATAGTTCCGTCTTCTTTTGTATTCATAATTCCAAAACGGCTTGCCTCACAAAGCGGTACATCTATCACGGCTATTGTGCAATCTGCTTTTTGTTTTTCGTGCTCTGAAACCATTTTTGAGTAGTCCATTTTATATATATGGTCGCCTGAAAGTATTACAACATTTTTCGCCTCAAAACGGTCAGCAAAATTGATATTTTGATAAATTGCGTTTGCCGTTCCTTTATACCATTCGCGTGATTTTGTCCTTGCATACGGTGCTAAGATATGGACACCGCCCGAGTTTCTATCAAGACCCCACGGCTGACCGTTACCGATATATTCATTAAGCTCCATCGGCTTATACTGCGTAAGTATGCCCACTGTGTCAATTCCTGAATTTACACAGTTTGAGAGGGTAAAATCTATAATTCTGTATTTACCACCAAAAGATACGGCAGGTTTAGCAACTTTTTTTGTAAGAACTCCGAGTCTGCTGCCCTGACCGCCGGCAAGCAGCATCGCAATACACTTTTTTCGCCTTAACATTTTCTTCCTCCTGTTTTTTACTATTCCATTCTCCCCCGTTTATTTTTCATATAATATATTATTGACTGTTTTTCAAAAATATTATAATAAGTTAAAAAAATGGTATGCAAAAAATTTTTGCATACCATTTTTTTATTTTATGTTGTTTATTTTACAAGTATTATCTTGCCGAAAAATTCAGAAAGATGGAAGTCAGCTTCCGGAGTTTCCACCGGATTCCACATAAGATAATGAATCTTTGGAGTTTTATCACCGCATTTATAGAAGTTGCCGTAGAAGACATCCGTATGTGGGCCAAATATTTTGTCAATCACTTCATATGATATAAATACTTTAAGCTGCCATTTATCATTTTCAAACGTACATTCCATATCGAAAGCTTCGTCAGGAATTTCGGGAAATGTTCTGTCATATCTTCCCGCTCCCAAGCCGAGATGCAGTGTCTTAATCGGATTGATTTCAAAATTAAGATATCTCTTATCATTTTCGGGACGGATAAAAAATTCCATACAACTGTCCTCACATACCATCCCATTACGTTCTTTGATTTCTGTTACTAAGGGTTTTTCTTCTGTCTCCATTTTAAGTGTCAAGCCTTTTTCTGAATGCAGGAGCCATGCTTTTGTTTCAGGAGAGTAGACGCTTCCCGGTGCAGGAGTATCAATGAGTATAGCTTCTGCTTTTTCCCACTCAGGAGAAGAAATCGGCACATTGTCAATGTTTGTTTTTTTTTACATAATAAGTTTTCATAATTCATTCCTCACTTTTGATTTATTGAATTTGCATATTCCGTTGGGGTCATCCCAAAATGCTTCTTAAAGCTTGCGGAAAAATAATGCACATTATTATACCCTACCATATTTGAAATCTGAGTAAATGTATACCTGTTCTCTCTTATATAAGCTTTAGCAATTTCCATTTTTCTGCTTGTTATATATGAATTAAGAGTTTGCCCCGTATTTTTTTTAAATAAAACAGATAAATAACTGTCGGATATAGGGATACTCTCAGCTATATCAGAAATATTGAACCTTTTTGATATATTTTCTCTTATATGTGCTTTGGCAGACTCAACGATATCTGTTTCTATATTTTGTTTGAAAGGCTTAAATGCTGTTTCTGTTGCTTTTTCAAGTTGCTTGGTACGAACCAAATATATTACAGTCTCTTTCAGGTAGCAAAGCATCAAATCTTGTGAAAAAGTCTTTTTCCCCTCTCTTTCAGAGAGCATCTTTTTTATTAAAGACTTAATCTCACCATCTGCACAAAAGACAATATCCTTTAATAACCTCTCATCAATGTTATCCATTCTAAATGCAATAGTGACATAACACACATTTACATTTTCGTCAGCATACTGGTTGTGGAACTGACCGGGTGCAAACAGCATAATTTCGCCCTGACTGAGTTTATAGTCTACTCCGTCAACAACATTATGCATCTCACCTGTATCTACGTATGTAAGCTCCCAGAACTCATGTTTTTCGCCCCTGAAAACAAATCCTCTTTCCTTTTCGTGATAGAAAAATGTATATATCTCTCTTGGCTCTATTACAGGGAGAATATTAGGTGGTCTTGTCTGCGCGCTGACTGCAACTTTTTGCGTGTCATCAGAAGAGGCAATCATAATAGTGGCACGGCTCACAAGCGGAACAACATAATAGTAGACTCCCTCGTTTATTTCAACAATCTTGTCAAGCAAAAACATTTTAAGTTCAAACTGTGAATTTCCGACAAATAAAATAGCCGTCCCGTCATAAATATCAAGAACAGTTTTATTTTCAGGGTCATAAAAAAGCTTGTTAAAACGACTATGTGTAACTTCACGTGTTTTGATTATTGAATAGCCAAGACTTTGAGCGCTTGCTGCAAAGGATGTTCTCACTACTTTTCCGTATGGAGAAAAGCTCAGCGGTGTAATATTTTCAAGCACATTTTATTCTCCTTTAAATTATAGCTATATACCCATTATAACTGTTTTTGGTTATAATGTAAAGAAAATTGTAAAAAAAGTTAAGAATTTTATAAAGACACGTTTTCCAAAGTGTTATATAATGTTAAAAAAATATAAAGCACAAATAGAAAAGGGGATAAAAAATGATAAAATTCGGTACAGGTGGCTGGAGAGCAATAATCGGCGATGAGTTCATAAAATCTAACATTGTAACTCTTGCTCAGGCTATAGCAGACGATATGAAAGATGACAACAAAGGTATCGTTATTGGTTACGACAGAAGATTTTTGTCAGACATCGGCGCAAAGTGGGCAGCTGAAGTTTTTGCAGCAAATGGTATTACAGTACATTTTATAAACAAAATTGCACCAACACCACTTGTTATGTTTACAGTTAAAATGCTTGATACAAAATACGGAATGGCTGTTACAGCAAGCCACAACCCTGCTGAATATAACGGCATCAAAGTATTTGTAAGAGGCGGCAGAGATGCTGATATTTCGATTACAAAAACATTTGAAGAAAGAATTGAAAAAGGTGTAGATGTAAAATCTATGAGCTTTGAAGATGGCGTTGCTCAGGGCAAAATCAAATTAATCGACACAACAAACGAGTTCTTAGACGGAATCATTGATATGATTAATATGGATGCCATCAAAAAGTCACATCTTAGAATTTTACTCGACCCGATGTATGGCGTTTCAAGAACGTGTCTTCAGACAGTACTTATGACAGCAAGAGGTGAAGTTGATATAATAAACGACAGACACGACACACTATTTGGCGGCAAGCTCCCGTCACCCTCTGCTGCAACACTTACACGTCTTCGTGAGCTTGTTGTAGATAAAGGTTATGACATCGGTATAGGTACAGACGGAGATGCTGACCGTGTTGGTGTTATTGATGACGAGGGAACATTTATTCATCCTAACAAGATTCTTGCTCTTCTTTCATATTACCTCTTAAAATATAAAGGCTGGAGAGGCGATATTGTAAGAAACGTTGCAACAACATCACTCCTTGACAGAATTGCAGAAGATTTCGGACAAAAATGTCACGAAGTTCCTGTTGGATTTAAGCATATTTCGGGTAAAATGGAAGAAGTTGATGCCCTCATCGGCGGTGAATCATCAGGTGGACTTTCAATAAGAGGACACATCAAAGGAAAAGATGGAATTTTTGCTTCGGCACTCTTGGTTGAAATGATTTGTGTTTGCGGCAAAAAGATTTCTGAAATATTAGCTGAGATACACGAAAAATACGGCGAAACGGAAATGAGCGAATTTGATACAAAATTCTCTCAGGCAAAAAAAGACGAGCTTACAGATATTCTCTTTAACAAAAAGATTTTGCCTGATTTCGGATATGAAATCGAGCGCGTAAGCTATGAAGACGGCTGCAAGGTTACATTTAAAAACGGCGGCTGGATTATTGCACGTTTTTCCGGTACTGAACCGCTCCTTAGAATTTTCTGTGAAATGAGCGATATGGAATCAGCAAAAGCTGTTACAAACATCTGGGTAAAAGCATTAGGGCTTTAATTTATTAATTTAACGATTTACATATCAAAATAGCAAAACGAAGGAGCTGTATCAAAATGAATTTCATTTTGATACAGCTCCTTTTACTTAATTGTTATTCTTCATCAAACTCTTCATCGAATTCAATTTCAATTTTTTCTTCGCAATTAGGACAAAAGAGCTCGTCTTCAGCAATCATATCTTCATCAAAGTAAACCTTTTCTTTGCAGTTAGGACATTCTACTTCGTAAAAATCAAGATCTTCTTCGTCTTCATCATACTCACAGTCGCAATCACAATCATCACAATCGCAGTCGCAGTCATCACAATCACAACCGTCAAGCTCTTCTAAAATATCTGCTGAAAGATCTTCAAGTTCATCAATTCTTGCTTCACTTTCAATCATTTCTTCATTTAAATCTTCCATATTTGAAGCGATTTCGTCTAAAACTCCTATTATGCTTATAAGAAGCTTTCCCTCGTTTGTTGACTCGTCAATTTTCATTCCTTCAGCAAGTCCTTTTAAGTAGGCAACCTGTTCTGTCAGATATCCCATTATATTTGTCGGCAAAAAAGCTTTGCCTCTCCTTTCAAAATTAATAAATCTTATACTCTTTCCATGTATTCGCCTGTTCTTGTGTCAACTCTGATTCTGTCGCCCTGGTTAACAAAGAGCGGGATGTTGATTGTAGCACCTGTTTCAAGTGTAGCCGGTTTTGTTGCACCTGTTGCAGTATCACCCTTAACACCAGGCTCTGTTTCTGCAATTTCAAGCTCTACAAATGTAGGCGGTTCTACACCGAATACATTGCCTTTGTATGAAAGAACAGTAACATTCATATTTTCTGTAACATACTTAAGTGCATCACCTAAAGCATCTGTGCCAAGTGGCATCATATCAAATGTTTCATTATCCATGAAATAATATAAATCTCCATCACTATATGAATATGACATACTCTTTCTGTCAATGTGAGCTTTTGGCATTTTTTCTGTAGGACGGAAAGTTTTTTCAACAATGCCGCCTGTTATAACGTTTTTAAGCTTTGTTCTTACAAACGCAGCACCTTTACCCGGTTTTACATGTTGGAACTCCACAATCTGATATACGTTTCCTTCAAATTCAAATGTTATGCCGTTTCTAAATTCACCAGCTGAAATCATAAAATACCTCCAAAATTTTCTTTTTTCTCTATATATATTTTAAATTAAAATACTAAAAAAAGCAAGTACTATTTAATATTTTTTAGTTTTTTAGCAAAAAGAATTGTACCTTCACTGTAAATATGATAAAATTACTACTGCAAAGGAAGTGAAAACATGATTAACAAAATAAAAGATTTAGCTTTTTTTCTGGGGGCAGGCGATGTTGGTTTTTCGCAAGTAACGCCACCCCAAGAATACGATGGACTTAACTATGCTGTAACTATTTTAATAAAATTATCCTCCGCCGTAGTTGATGCAATCGGAGATAGCCCTACTCATACATATTTTCACCATTACAGGACTGTAAATGCTCTCATTGACCACATTTTATTAAGAATAGGAATCATCTTAGAGCAAAACGGATATCGCTATGTATGTATTCCTGCATCTCAGTCAATAGAGGGAAAAAAGGGACTTTTGTCGCATAAGCAAATGGCAGTAAATGCAGGAATTGGCACAATCGGCAAAAATGCAATGTTTATATCCGAAAAATACGGCCCAAGAGTCAGGCTTGGCACTATCATCACAGATTGTGATTTATCAGAAGGCTTTAAAGAACCAATCAAAGAAAGCCTTTGCGCGTGTTGTGATTTGTGCATAAAGGCATGTCCTGCGATGGCTCTTTCGGGAAAGGAATTTAATCCCGAAAAACCTGATGAACCTATTATTGATGCTTTAGCTTGCAGTAAATTTATGAAAGAGAAGTTTCAGCACATCGGAAGAGGTGCAGTTTGCGGAATCTGTATGAAGGTGTGTCCTAAAGGGAAATGAAAATTCTTATTCTCACAGAGTACCTGCACTATATCCCGTTGAAAAGGCAATCTGCAGATTAAAGCCGCCTGTATAGGCACATACATCTAGCACTTCGCCTGCAAAGTAAAGACCATCTATTAACTTTGATTCCATAGTTTTCGGGTTAATCTCATCAACCGATACACCACCTTTTGTCACTATGGCTTCTGCTATCGGTCTTAAACCCACAATACTAAACTCAAAATTTTTAAGGAGCGTACAAAGTTCTGTGCGCTCTTTTCTTGTAATTTCGTTAATCTTCTTTTTAGGATTTATCCCCGACTCTTTAATAATTACAGGTATCAGTTTTTTAGGAAGAAGTCCATCTAAGCTGTTTGCAAAGTCTTTGTTTTTTGACTCCTCAAAATCCCTTAAAAGACGTTTGTCAAGCATATCAAAATCGAGTGCCGGCTTTAAATCTATTTTTATCTTATACTCTTTCCCTTTTTCTTCATTTACATGAATACTTGATGAAAGTATCACAGGGCCCGACAGACCAAAATGAGTAAATAGCATTTCGCCAAAATCTTCATATATTAATTTATCATTTGAATCAGTCAGCTTAATTCCAACGTTTTTAAGCGACAACCCCTGAAGCTCTTTAACCCATTTTTCTCTTGTCACAAGAGGCACCAGGGCTGCGAGCGGAGGAATTACAGTATGCCCTGCTAAACGAGCAAATCTGTATCCGTCACCTGTTGAGCCTGTTTGTGGATAGCTTTTTCCGCCCGTTGCAACAATTACTCTGTCTGCAAATACTCTTCCGCCTTTCTTTAAAACCACACCCTCTGCTTTTTTATCATTAATAATAAGGGCATCTGCCTCATCGCAAACCAATGTGACATTTTCCTTTAAGGCATATTTAGAAAGAGCTTTTATGATATCCGATGACTTATCACTTTCGGGAAACATTCTTCCCCCGCGTTCTTCTTTAATCGGTGTTCCGTTTTCATATAAAAGTCCCACGAGGTCCCAATTTGAAAAAACGGAAAGAGCGCTATACATAAACCTGCCATTTATTGGTATATTTTTTATCATATCAGTAAGGTCAGCCGAATTTGTTACATTACACCTGCCTTTTCCTGTTATATATACCTTTTTTCCAAGCTTTTCATTCTTTTCAACCAGCAGAACGCTTTTTCCTGATTCTGCAGCTTTGCCTGCAGCTATCATTCCTGCCGCGCCACCGCCGATTACTATGGCATCATATTTTTTCATTTTATTGTTCCTTTTAAATACTTAACATATTATGTATATTTTTATTCATATTATCATAAAGAAAATAATAATGCAATATGTTTTATTTCCTATTTATGTACAAACTTTTAATAGATGAAAATCCGAGTAATTAAAAGATATGTGGCGAAAATCAAAGAACTAGCGACTTATTTTTGATTTTTACTATGTCATAATATTTGCTAAAAAAACCAATAACTAGTAATATAATAAATGAATTAGCACTCCCTTGGTACGAGTGCTAACAAAAGA
This sequence comes from Clostridia bacterium, assembly GCA_045648985.1. Taxonomy (GTDB): domain Bacteria; phylum Bacillota; class Clostridia; order UBA1381; family UBA9506; genus SIG437. The sequence goes on along the minus strand of JAZROZ010000027.1, from coordinate 93,954 downwards.
GGTAAGCACCTCATAAAATCGTTATAAATAATAGAATAAATACAGGAGGATTTATTATGAACATCAAACCGTTAGGCGACAGAGTCGTAATTAAAATGGTAGAAACAGAGGAAACAACAAAAAGTGGTATCATTTTAACAGGCAGCGCAAAAGAAAAGCCGCAGATGGCTGAAATCGTTGCAGTTGGTCCGGGCGGAATAGTTGACGGCAAGGAAGTTAAAATGGAATTAAAAGTTGGTGACAAAGTTATCACAAGCAAGTACGCAGGTACTGAAATAAAGTTTGACGGTGTAGAATACACTATCTTAAAACAGAGTGACGTACTCGCAATCGTTGAGTAATTTAAGGAGGAAATGAAAATGGCAAAAGAAATTTTATTTGGTGAAGAAGCTAGAAAAGCATTAGAGCGCGGTGTTAATCAGCTTGCGGATGCTGTTAAGGTTACATTAGGACCAAAAGGCAGAAACGTTGTTTTAGATAAAAAATTCGGTGCACCACTCATCACAAATGATGGTGTTACAATCGCAAAGGAAATCGAGCTTGATGATGCGTTTGAAAATATGGGTGCTCAGCTCGTTAAAGAAGTTGCAACAAAGACAAACGACATCGCAGGTGACGGTACTACAACTGCTACACTTTTAGCTCAGGCTTTAATTCGTGAAGGCTTAAAGAACGTTGCAGCAGGTGCAAACCCGATGATTATCAGAAAGGGCATCTCTAAAGCCGTTAATGTTGCTGTTGATTATATTAAGGGCGCAAGCGAAAAAGTAAGCGGCAAAGATGATATCGCACGTGTTGCATCAATTTCTGCAGCAGATGAAACAATCGGTTCACTGATTGCCGAAGCTACAGAAAAAGTTACAGCAGACGGTGTTATCACAGTTGAAGAATCAAAAACAGCTGAAACATATTCAGAGGTTGTTGAAGGTATGCAGTTTGACAGAGGCTACATTTCACCTTACATGGTAACAGATACAGAGAAAATGGAAGCTGTAATTGATGATGCATTCATCTTAATCACAGATAAGAAAATCTCAAACATTCAGGAAATTCTTCCGGTGCTCGAGCAGATTGTTCAGCAGGGCAAAAAGCTTGTTATTATCGCTGAAGATATCGAGGGTGAGGCGCTCGCTACATTACTCGTTAACAAGCTTCGCGGAACATTCGTGTGCGTTGCTGTTAAAGCACCTGGCTTTGGTGACAGAAGAAAAGAAATGCTCAAAGATATCGCTATTTTAACAGGCGGTGAAGTTATTTCCGAAGAACTTGGCTATGACTTAAAAGAAACACAGATTACTCAGCTTGGACGTGCTAAGCAGGTTAAAATCCAGAAAGAAAATACTATCATTGTTGACGGCGCAGGCAATAGCGATGAAATCAAAGCAAGAATTGGTCAGATTAAAGCTCAGATTGAAGAATCAACATCAGACTTTGACAGAGAAAAGCTTCAGGAGCGCTTAGCAAAACTCTCTGGCGGTGTTGCAGTAATCAAGGTTGGTGCTGCTACTGAAACAGAAATGAAAGAAATGAAATTAAGAATTGAAGATGCTTTAGCTGCTACAAGAGCCGCTATCGAAGAAGGTGTTATCGCAGGCGGTGGTACTGCATATATCAATGCTATCAAGTCTGTTGCTAAGCTTTTAGACGAAACCGAAGGCGACGAAAAGACAGGTGTTCAGATTGTATTAAAAGCATTAGAAGAGCCTGTTAAACAGATTGCAGCAAACGCAGGCTTAGAAGGCTCTGTAATTGTTGAAAACATCAAAAATTCAGAAGACAGAATGGGATATAACGCATTAAAAGGCGAATATGTTGATATGATTAAAGCAGGTATCGTTGATCCTGCAAAGGTTACACGTTCAGCTCTTCAGAATGCGGCAAGTATTGCTTCTATGGTATTAACAACAGAAAGTGTTGTTGCAAATAAGCCGGAACCTGAACCGCAGATGCCTGCAGGCGGAATGCCGGGCGGCGGAATGGGCTTTTAATCGATGATTTAAAAATATTAAAATGGTGCAGAATAATCTCTGCACCATTTTAATTTAAAATTTTATAAAAATAAAAGAGGAGGTAAATCATCTATGAAAACTAATGATAACAAGAAAATCAGTTCTAATCAAAAACCTAAATGGATGCGTATGGTTTTAAGGCGACGTGTATTTGTCATCGCTCTTCTTTTATTGCAGCTTTTCTTAATCGCACTGATGTTTTTAAGGGCAGGAACAAGCTTTTCGCTTTTTGCCCCTATAATGTCAATAATCAGTTATATTGTAGCTATATATATCTTGGGAATAGAAGATAAACCTGCTTATAAGCTGACGTGGATGGTGCTTATACTTGCCTTTCCATTTTTCGGCGGTGTACTGTATCTTGCAATGCAGTTTCAGGGGAAAGCCAATAAAACTGAAAAGGCTTTTTCGGACATAGAAGAAAAAACAATGCCGCTGCTTGCCAAAGATATAAAAACTGAAGAAAAACTAAAAGCTTTCGACATAAATAACTATCAAACAGCAAAATATCTTTCTTCATATAAGGGCTTTCCTGTATATGAAAACACAAGCATTAAGTATTTTGAAGCTGGAGAAAAGAAGTTTGAAAGCCTGATTTATGAGCTTGAAAATGCTGAAAAATTTATATTTTTAGAATACTTTATAATAGCAAAAGGAATAATGTGGGATACTATCCTGCGCGTTCTTGAAAAAAAAGTAAAAGAAGGTGTCGAAGTAAGAGTAATCTTTGACGACATCGGCTGTTTTATGCTGCTTCCTAAAAACTATCACAAAACACTCGAGCAAAAGGGCATAAAATGCGTAATTTTTAATCCCTTTTCGCCAATTCTTTCTACAATACAAAACAACCGCGACCACAGAAAGATTGCGGTAATAGACGGAAAAACGGCTTATACAGGCGGCATCAACATCGGTGACGAGTACATCAACGTGCAAAAAAGACTGGGACATTGGAAAGATACCGCTGTAATGATAAAAGGCCAGGCCGTATGGAGCTTCACCTTAATGTTTTTACAAATGTGGAACGTGTTAAGACCTGAGGATACTGACTTTTTAAAGTATAAATCAGATTTTAGCGAAGCCTCTGACGGTTTTGTTCAGCCGTATTGTGACAGGCCACGTGATAGTGACACCGTAGGTGAACACGTGTATATGTCCATAATCAACAGAGCTTGTGATTATCTCTACATCACCACACCATATCTCATTTTGGAAAACTCTATGTCATATGCACTTTGTGAAGCGGCAAAAAGCGGTGTTGATGTCAAAATTATCACACCCCATATTCCCGATAAAGCATATGTCCATATGACAACTCGCTCATACTATCCCGAGCTGATAGATGCAGGTGTTAAGATTTATGAATATACTAACGGCTTTATTCATTCAAAAACATTCCTGTCAGATGACAAAATAGCAACCGTCGGCACAATAAATGCAGACTACAGAAGCCTTTATCTTCACTTTGAATGTGGTCTTCTGATACACGCATCAAGCGCTTTAGAAAATATCAAAAACGACTTTTTATGCACATTAAAACACTGCACCGAAATAACGGCTAAAGACTTAAAAGAAAATATTTTTGTAAGAACGGCTCAAAGACTTTTAAGACTTTTTGCGCCACTGATGTAATATATTATCCCTTGCAAAATATCAAAAATATGATATAATAATTTAAAAAACTTAAACAGGAGTAAAGAAAATGGCAAGAGACCTTTCACGCTCATATTTAAAACCGGAAAAAACAGATAAGTATGTTGATCTGCACTTAAATCCATATCCCGAGATTATGGATATCCTGCGTCGTGCCGATAAAAGAAACTATTCCATATGGATATATAAGAATGAACTGTATAACTATATGGAAGAGATTTTAAACAGCGGTACAGATGAAAGCAACTTTGCAGAAGAGGATTTAAAGCAGGCAAATAACGAATGGATAAAAAATGTCAGACCTTGTTTCCTTTATCATGAGCAGGGAATATACGAAGATGAACTTACCGAAATTCTTCATATTGAAGGTGAGGGAAACAAACGTAATGCCATAGAAAGAAAGGTATATCGCTTTTCTTTAGGGCAAGATAAAATTGATTTATTCAGCAGCACAATAAAAAAGTTTCCGGCTAAACTTTCTGAACTTTTGATATCTCACAATATAGGAAAGCTGACTGTCTCGCAAATTGATAATGATATATACGTTTATTATGAATATTACGGCGGTCAGTATAATGAAGACGTCGGTAGTCTTCTAAATGATGATTTTATTATTAAGCTAAAAACAGAATTTTGTATGTCGGAAGCTGGCTACACAGAATTCAGACAAATCTTTTTCTCACTATAAAACACCAAAATGCCGAAATGCGTCAGCATTACGGCATTTTTTCTAATATTGCATTATTTTTTTTCAAAGGCAACAAGCATTCCGCCTTTTTCTGCGTAATAACTGCAAAGACCTCTGCACACGGATATTTCTACCTTGGCATTAACTATTTTTGCTTGTATCATTCTCTTTAAGCGCTCTGCACCTGCCTTGTTTCTGCAGTGGGTTATTTTCACTTTTCCGCAGGATAAGCCAAACTCTTTAAGATGCGATATAATAGCTTTTAGAGAACCGCTTTCTCCTCTACATTTGTTTAACGGCTCTAAATCCCCTTTATCGCTTGCTTTTCCGACTATGCGTATATCCAAAAGTCCTGTGATTTTTGCTATAGCGGGAGAAACTCTCCCGTTTGCAGCAAAGTTTTTAAGCGATTGGAGCACAAACAAAAGTCCTGTTTTTTGTGTATATTCCTGAATTTTCTCACAAATTATTTCGTAAGGCAAATTCGCACCAATAAATTCTTCAAGCTTTTCAATGATTAAGACAAGTTCAGGCCCTGCCGAAAGCGAGTCTATCACAAAAACACGTTTTCCTGGATTATCAGCCTCATAAACTTGTTTAGCAGCACAAGCTGAGCTGAAGCTTCCTGAAAGACCGCTTGTTATTGTGACACAGAATATATCATCGCTATCTCCAAAAGCTACGAGCCAGTCTGAAACATTAGGGCAAGACGTTTGAGATTTCCCTTTGAAACTATCAAAAAAATCTACCATTTCTTCTACGTCAAGCTCTTTATTATCAATAAATTCTCTTTCATCTGTAACTATTTTAAGTGGAGCAGATGCAAATTCAATCTCTTTAAGTTCTGATATATTTGCAGATGAATCTGCAACAATTTTTATTTTTCTCATCTTATTTGTTTCCTTTCTTTTACGTTTCTTCTCTTATTTTATTTTTTCTTTCCTTTTTCGTTTCTTTATGTAAAACATACCACGCCTTAGCACAAAAAGTCCACCCCTTGCCCGAATTTTCCACTCTCCTGTTAGTAGAGTGCCACTCTACCGTGCATAGAATATATTGAAAACGCTCCTTTACCGCACTTGAATTTTTTACGATTTTAAAGTATAATGTTTATATAACGGAGGAATATAAATGAACGATATTAAGATAACAGCATCAAAAAATATAACAAAGTTAAGACAGCTAAATAATATGACACAATCAGAGCTTGCAGAAAAACTAAACTATTCTGACAAAACTGTGTCAAAATGGGAACGCGGAGAATCACTGCCTGATATTTCTGTACTCTGCCGTATAGCAGATTTTTTTGGTGTATCTTTAGATGCACTTGTGCGTGACGAGAATATAAATGAAAAAATAATTGAAGCTTCTAAAGAAAAAAAGCAAAAGAAGCCTGATTACAACCGAAAGGCTGTTTCATATATATGCGAAGCTTTTGTTTTCTTTCTTGCACTATTTGCATTTATTATTACCACATTAATCACAAAACAATCCAATTTTGCATGGTTGTATTTTATATATGCCTGCCCTGTATTTCTAATTGTAAAACTAATATTTAATACAATATGGTTTAACCCAAGACATAATTACTTTATTATCTCAGCACTAATGTGGGCGAGCTTAGCAACCATACATATCACTTGCTTATATTTTAAAATAAATGTTTCTTTAATATACCTTTTAGGTACTATTGGTCAAGTGATTATACTTCTTTGGTCACTTATAAAAAAACGAAAAATGGACAAATAAAAAACAATCTTTCAGGGTGAGAAAATGCTTATATCAGTATCAAAAATATCAAAATCATTTGGGGAGCGCGTTTTATTTAAGGACGTGTCTTTTTCTGTTGCAGAAAATGATAAAATAGGCTTAGTTGGCTCAAACGGATGCGGTAAAACCACCCTTTTTAAAATTCTTCTTGATGAAATAGACTCCAAAGGTGATATTTTCAAAAACAAGGATATACGTATTGCCTACCTGGCGCAGCAAACAAACTTAAAATCTGATAAAACAGTTTTTGAAGAAGTCCTGTCTGTGTTCAGTCATTTGAAAAAGACAGAAGATGAGCTTGCTGCAATTTCCGCACTTTTGGAGAAAAATCCCCAAAACGCAGAAGAACTGATAAAAAAGCAGCACATCCTTTCAGAATATTACGAAAACGCGGGCGGTTACACGTATAAAAGCCGCGTTCGTGCAGCTTTAATGGGACTGGGCTTTTTAGAATCCGATTTTGAAATGAAATTTAATGATTTATCGGGCGGACAGAAAACAAGAGTCTGTCTTTCTAAAGTTTTGCTAGATGGCGCAGACCTTTTGATGCTTGACGAGCCAACAAATCACCTTGATTTAGAATCAGCGACATGGCTTGAAAACTTTTTAAAGGAACAAAAATGTGCCGTTATTATAATATCGCATGACAGATATTTTTTAGATAAGGTCACAACCAGAACGTTTGAAATATCAAACCAGACGCTTACAGCTTTCGATGGCAACTATACAAGACATTTGGAAATAAAAAAAGAGCGGGAAAAAGCACTCGAGCGCACATACGAAAATACGCAAAAAGAAATCGAGCGCTTAGAAGCTGTAATTGCAGAACAAAGGCGCTGGAATAAAGAAAAAAGTGTCAAGCGTGCCGAAAGCAAGCAAAAAGCCGTTGATAAGCTAAAAGAGGGCTTAATAAAACCACCTGACGAAGAAAAAACTATTCGTTTTGGCTTTTCTGTAAAATCAGAGAGCGGAAATGACGTCTTCATTTGTGAAAATCTTTCTATGTCCTTTCCCGGAAAGCCTCTTTTTTCAAATGTTAATATCCACATTCGCAAAGGAGAAAAGATTTTCTTAACGGGTGCAAATGGATGCGGTAAAACCACCCTTTTTAAAATTATAAATGGAACATATGAGCAAACAGGCGGCTCCAAAAAGCTTGGCACGGGCGTGGATATCGGTTACTACGACCAGACGCAAGGCAGCTTATCTCAGGATAAGACCATATTTGAAGAAATCGCAGACTCATTTCCTAAAAAAACACAAACCGAAATTAGAAACGCCTTAGCCTCTTTCCTCTTTTTTGGTGACGATGTCTTTAAACTTATAAATACTTTATCAGGCGGAGAGCGCGCCCGTATACTTTTGTTAAAGCTTATGATGTCAGGCACAAACTTTTTACTTTTAGACGAGCCGACAAACCATCTGGACATCGCCTCAAGAGAGATGCTTGAAGATGCTCTCATGTCATATCGGGGCACGATTTTAGCAGTATCGCACGACAGATATTTTATGAATAAGCTATCAAGCCGAATACTTGCTATGGAGGCTCAAAACGTATCATCTTATCACGGAAACTATGATTATTATATAGAAAAAAAGGCAGAGCTATCGGTAAAAGATGCTTCTTTTGAAACATATAAATCACCGCAAAAAAGCCTGTCTGCACAAAGCTATAAGGAAAAAAAAGAGCACGAGGCTCTCATTCGCAAACTCACAAATACACTTTCTAAAACCGAAGAAAAGATAACGGAAACAGAAAAACAAATTAGAGAGCTTGAAGAAAAGCTTTCGCTTCCCGAAAACACAACCAACTACGTTAAAATATCGGAAATTTCTGAAGAAATTGAGAAAAATAACAACCAACTCTCCGCCCTTTATGAGCTTTGGGAAGAAACGCAGACAAAATTAGAAGAAACTACAAAACAATAATTATAATTGACAAATTGCCCTTTTCATAATAAAATATAAGTATAAACCATAAAAAAACGAAAGGGGTACGCTTATGAAAAACTACGTAATAACTATCGCAAGAGAATATGCATCAGGAGCAGGAGAGATAGCAAAAAAGCTGTCTATAGAACTTGGAATTAAAGTATATGACAAGGAAATGATTTCCTTAGCAGCAAAAGAAAGCGGCCTCGCAGAAGCAATCGTTGCCGAAACAGAACAGAAGAAAACCAACAGTTTTCTCTATAGCATCTATATGACAAGTCAGGTGCTTCCGCTGTCTGACCAGATTTTTATGACTCAGTCAAGAATTATTAAAAAGCTTGCTCAGAATGAGCCCTGTATCATTATAGGCAGGTGCGCAGATAACGTTTTGGCTGATAATCCATCTTGTCTTAAAGTCTTTTTGTGCGCCGATATGGATGACCGCATCAAAAGAGCAAAAGACCAATATGGCTTAGCTTCTGATAAGCCTGAAGATTATATAAAGAAGATTGATAAGCAACGTTCATCCTACTACAAATATTTTACAGAAAAATCCTGGAATGATTTGTCAAACTACGACATCACAATAAATACATCCAGAATTGGAATAGACGAAACAGTTAGAATCATAAAAGAACTTGTTTTGAAAAAATTTGATAACTAATACAAAAAGGAGCTGTAGCAAAATGAAATTCATTTTGCTACAGCTCCTTTTATTATTCAGCTATTTCCACTCTGCTAATAGATATTTCATATGCAGTTTTTGTTTCTGTTTCTGTCTCGCTTATCTTTTTTTCATAATCTCTTGACTGCATTCTTCCCCAAATTTTTAAGTTGCATCCAACCTTGACATCTTTTAATCGTCTGGCATTTTTGCCCCACGCTATGCATGGTATGTAATCAGATTTATTGTACGCACGATTAACCGCAAGTAAGACATCTGCAATCTCTCTTCCAAAGGGAGTCACCCTTAAAATGATGTCTTTACAAACATATCCATTTAAATAAACCTCATTAAATGGCGCATCATCCTCGTCTGCTTTTTCAATACTGCGCGCAAAAAGTGTAAGTACAAGCTTGTTTCCGATTCCGCTGTAATTGTTATATGAGCGGAACTGTCCGCAGACAATCAAATTGTCACCTTTTTCTATATTTGTTTTTTCTAAAAGGCTAAAAGGCAACGTTATAATCAAAATATCCTCATTTTCACTTAACCTCTTTGAACAAATTAAAAATTTATAAAACCTTTCCCCGTGTACCTCATGGCTTAATTCAGGCTCAGATATTACCGTGCCCGAAAGCCTTGCTTCATTATCTTCTAAACAGCTTAACATATCGTAAATTCTCCCTTCAGGATTCTTATTTTCATAATCTTCTCTACGATATATTTTATTTAAGCTATGGGATAATTAGAACACTATTTTTTTGCTATTTTCTGAAATTCATAAAGCTTGTTTAAAGCTTCAATCGGAGTTAAAGTGGAAAGGTCAAGTTTTTCAAGCTCTGCTACTATTTCGCTTTCTCGCATATCGCCAAAATCAAGCTGCATATCCTTCGTTTTAATCGTTGCATTGCTTATTTTAATCTCATTTTTTTCACCGCTGTCAATAGCCTCTAAAATCTCTTTTGCACGTTTTATAACCTTAGGCGGAAGTCCTGCTAAGGCTGCAACTTCTATTCCGTAGCTTTCATCAGCGCCGCCTTTTATGATACGGCGTAAAAATGTAATTTCATCACCACGTTTTTTGCAGGCAATACAATAATTCTTAACACCTGAAAGCTTATCTTCAAGCTCTGTAAGCTCGTGATAATGAGTTGCAAAAAGTGTTTTAGCACCGATTTTCTTTTTGTCTGCCACATATTCGCAAACAGACCACGCAATAGAAAGGCCATCATACGTGCTCGTACCTCTACCTATTTCATCAAGAATTAAAAGGCTTCGCTTGGTAGCATTTTTTAAAATATTTGAAACCTCTGTCATTTCTACCATAAATGTACTTTGTCCTGCAGATAAGTCATCCGATGCACCAACGCGGGTAAACACCTTGTCGCATATACCGATATGACACTGAGATGCCGGCACAAAGCTGCCAATTTGCGCCATAATAGCAATTAGCGCAACTTGACGCATATATGTAGATTTACCTGCCATATTAGGTCCTGTAATAATAAGCAGGCGGTCATCTTCGCAGTCCAAATATGTGTCATTTGGCACAAACAACTCATCTTGCAGCATTTTTTCAACAACAGGATGCCTGCCGTCTTTTATTATGAGCTTGTCTGACGTATCAACACACGGCATCACGTAATTATTCTTTACTGCGACGTCTGCTAAAGAGCATAAAACGTCAACCATAGCAAGAGTATCTGCCGCTTTCAAAATCCTTGTGGCGCTTTGTGCTATTTTATCACGAACTTCTCCAAATAATCTGCTCTCTAAAGTTTTTATATTATCCGCAGCACCTAATATTTTTTCTTCCAGTTCCTTTAGCTCCTGAGTTATATATCTTTCTCCGTTAGCTATTGTCTGCTTTCTGATATATCCCTCAGGAAGCATATCCTTATATGATTTTGAAACTTCAATATAGTAGCCAAACACCTTGTTGTATGCTACTTTTAAAGTTTTGATTCCTGTCTTTTCCTTTTCGCTTGCTTCCATAGCCAAAACGGCAGCTTTACCGTTTGTCAAAAGGTTATAGTATTCATCAAGCTCTGGGGAATATCCCTCTTTTATGATACGGTCTGAATCTTCGCCTTCTTTATCTTCATAAATCGCTTTATCAATAAGGGAATATATATCCTCAAGCGGGTCCGTATTTTTATACATTTCTGTAAATAATCCTGACATAAGACCGCCGATTTTTTCTAAAACAACAGGAAGGCAGTGGATAGACTGCTTAAGTGAAATAAGGTCTGTTTTCTTCGCAGCTTTTGTTGCAACCTTTCCTGTCAGACGTTCAATATCACTTACCGATTTTAAAGTTTCTGTTAAATCCTCGCGGATTTCTCCTCCTGCCCTTAACTCATCAACGGCATATAACCTTTTTTGTATGTGATTACAATTAACAAGTGGCTTTTCTATAAAGCCTTTTAACTTCCTTGCACCCATTGATGTCTTTGTTTTGTCAAGAACAGATAAAAGTGTACCTTTTTTAGATGCAGTACGCATAGTTTCAGTAAGCTCTAGGTTGCGTCTTGTGAATATATCAATATCCATATACTCGTCGCCGCTATAATAATTAATGGGCTTTAAATTTGAAAGCACGGCTTTTTGTGTGCTTTCAAGATATGTCAAAAGCTCACCTGTTGCATTTACAATATGGAGGTCTTCAGGCATAGCCAAATCGGAAAGCCTTTCTTTTTCCATTCTCGATAGAATGAGTTGCACGGAATGTTCCCATTGCGGCTCAAACTTGGTCTGCTCACAAAGGCACGAAAAACGATTTTTTATTTCCGATATAAGTGCAATATTTGAAAAAGCAACGGCATTTAAAATTATCTCTGATGGCATATGTCTTGCAATTTCGTTTATCAGCTTTTGAGTGTTTTCAGACTCCGTTACTAAAACATCACCCGTTGTAATATCTGCAAAAGCAACTCCGTATTTAACATCGCTTCTGTATATTGCACAAAGATAGTTATTTGATTTATCATCTAAAGCCTTTGTGTCCTGAAGTGTTCCTGGTGTTACAATCTTTACAACATCACGTCTTACGATTCCTTTAACTGATGCAGGATCTTCCATCTGCTCGCAGATTGCTACTTTGTATCCTTTAGCAACAAGCTTTGAAACATATGAATCAGCAGCATGATACGGAACACCACACATTGGATTTTTATCTCTTTCGGCACCCTTTGAGCGACTTGTAAGCGTAATTCCAAGTTCTCTTGATGCAATAATGGCATCATCTAAAAACATTTCATAAAAATCGCCCAGCCTGAAAAACAGTATTGTATCTTTATATTCTTCCTTAACGGCAAGATATTGCTTCATCATCGGCGTCATAAAACGCTCCCCCTAATCTTTAATAATCCCTTGCTATTAGTCTATTAAATCACAAATTCCGTCTGCAAAGGAGACAGTATCGTCAGGCATTATGCCTTGTGCGATTATTGCAGCACCATATAAAAGCTCTGTCACTTTTTTTAGTTTTTCTTTATCTTCAGCCAAAAGCCCTAAAAGCTTATCATAAACCCTGCTTGATGCATTTATTTCAAGCACTCTTTCTGCCTTTACTTTATTATCTGTCGGCATGGAGTTTAAGAGCTTTTCCATTTCCAAAGAAAGTGCTCCGTCTGTTGTTATGCAAACTGAATGTGTTTTTAATATTTTCGATACCCTTACTTCTTTTACTCTATCGCCAAGGGTCTCTTTCATAAATGCAAATAATTCTTTATTTCCCTCGGGTTCTTCAGTTTTTTCATCTTCTATGCCTAAATCTCCCGAAGAAACCGACTTAAACTCTTTATCCATAAATTTTGAAAGCATCTGCACTGCAAATTCATCAACATCTTCTGTTAAATAAAGAATTTCAAAGCCTTTATCCAAAACCATTTCCGTCTGCGGTAATCTTTCTATTTTTTCTGCGTCTGTTCCGCTTGCATAGTAGATATATTTCTGCTCTTCTTTCATTCTTTCAACATATTCTGTTAAAGTCACAAGCTTTTTCTCTTTTGAAGATACAAACATCAAAAGGTCAGACAAAAAGTCTTTTTCTCTGCCAAATTCGTTATATACACCGAACTTAAGCTGTCTTGAAAAAGCCTTGTAGAATTTTTCATAAGATTCCCTGTCATTTTTCTGCATTGATAAAAGCTCAGCTTTAATTTTCTTCTTTAAGTGACTTGCAATAAGCTTAAGCTGTCTGTCATGCTGCAGAATTTCTCTTGAAATGTTAAGAGATAAATCCTGAGAGTCAACCAAGCCTTTCACAAATCCGAAGCAGTCAGGAAGCAGTTCCTCGCATTTGTCCATTATCATAACACCACTTGCATAAAGTGAGAGTCCCTTTTCATATTCCTTTGTGAAATAATCAAACGGAGCATGAGCGGGAATGAACAAAAGTGCTCTGTAGCTTACCGCACCGTCAGCTGATGTGTGAATTGTTTTAACAGGGTCTTCATAATCATAAAACTTTTCTTTATAAAAATCAGCATAATCGCTGTCTTTTAACTCAGATTTATTCTTCCTCCAGATAGGAACCATTGAATTTAAGGTTTCTTCTTCTTGATATGTTTCATATTCCTTTTCGTTGTCGGCTTTAGGACGCGTTTTTGAAACCATCATTTTAATGGGATATCTGATATAGTCAGAATATTTCTTAACTAAACCCTGCAGGCGATACTCCTCTAAGAATTCGTCATAGTTTTCGTCTTCCAGGTTCTCCTTTAAATAAAGAGTGATGACAGTTCCTGCCTTTTCCTTTTCTGCCTTATTAACAGTATATCCGTCAGCTCCCGATGATTCCCATATAAAAGCATCTTCTGTGCCAAACTTTTTAGTTAAAACGGTGACTTTATCTGCAATCATAAACGCAGAATAAAAGCCTACACCAAATTGACCAATGATGTCAATATCCTCTTTATCTTCTTTGTTTTGTTTAAAGTCAAGCGAGCCGCTTTTTGCGATTGTGCCTAAGTTGTCATAAAGCTCTTCTTCGCTCATTCCTATACCCGTATCTTCTAATGTGATAGTCCTATTTTCTTTATCAACATTAATTTTAATAAGGAAATCATCCTTGTTAAAGCTTATGTTTTCATCTGTAAGCGACATATAATATAGCTTGTCAATAGCATCTGAAGCATTTGATATAAGCTCTCTTAAAAAAATCTCTTTATGTGTATAAATTGAGTTAATCATAAGCTCTAAGAGCCTTTTTGATTCTGATTTGAACTGTTTTTTTGCCATTTTCTATTCCTCCATCTAATGCGAATTAGCACTCGTTTTTCGAGTGCTAATAAGTTTTTAAATTAATGTCAGCTGCTCTCCCGGTGCATCCTCAGGTTTTAGATATGCACCGCGTGCAGGAATGTTTTTAGTCCTGTAATAGTCAAAATCTTTAAATGTGACTTCATCTAATGTCTTGACAAAAGAAAGCTTTGTTCCCTTTTTAAGATTGAGTACCGCCACACCCTGAGATGACCTTGTTGTCTTTAGCGGAATTTTCTCTGTTGAGAAAACAAGCACCTTATTTGCATTTGAAATGGCGCAGAGCTCAACCTCTTCGGGAATAAATCTTATTGCAACAATCGGACTCTTGTCACCGTATGCGTTTGAAAGCTTTTTGCGGTTAGTTTTAGTTTCGTAAGCGCTAAGCGGTATTTTTGACATCTTTCCGTTTTCAAACGCAAAGAGAATATTTCCCTCATACTTTTCTGTGACAACCATATAAATAATTTTTTCGTTTGGTTCCATTCCCAAGATGTTCGGCAAATATTCACCGAATTCACTTGCTTTGCAATTTGAAATATCATAAACTTTCATTTTGTAAACATTATGCTGATTGCTAAAGAAAAGCACTTCTGATTTGTTGGAGCATTCCACTTCACAAATCATTCTGTCATCTTCCTTTAACTTCTGATCAGCACTTGAACGAAGCGAAACAAGTGTGATTTTTTTCATATAGCATTGCGCAGTTAAGAACATCTTAACATTATAGTCCTCGATGAATTCATCTTCTTTTATTTCCTCGATATCATCAGGAGAAATAATTTCTGTTCGCCTGTCTTTTCCGTGTTTTTTAGAAAGCTCTGTAAGCTCTTTTATAATAATTCGCTTTACTGCGCTCTCACTTGCTAAGGTTTTTGTGATATCTGCTATTTCTTCGTTTAATTTATCAATATCTTCCAATCTTTTTAAGATATATTCTTTGTTTAAATGTCTTAATTTAATTTCTGCAATAAACTCAGCCTGAATCATATCAATGCCAAAGCCTTGCATAAGGTTTGGTACAACATCTGCTTCAAGCTCTGTATTTTTGATGATAGCAACGGCTTTATCAACATCTAAAAGTATTTGCTTTAAGCCCATTAAAAGATGCAGTCTTTTTGATTTTTTGTCAAGGTCATACTGCAATCTTCTCTTAATGCAACCAATTCTGAAATCGGACCACGCTAAAACAAGCTCGCGTATTCCCATAACCTTAGGCGAGCCATCGACTAATACGTTAAAGTTACAGCTAAAGGAATCCTCAAGCGGTGTCTGTTTATAGAGCCTTGCCATAAGCTTGTCTGGGTCAACACCACGTTTTAAATCTATTGCAAGCTTTAATCCCGATAAATCCGTTTCATCACGAATATCGGATATTTCTTTGATTTTACCGAGTTTTACAAGCTCGACAATTTTATCAATAATCGCCTCAACTGTTGTGCTGTATGGAATTTCAAAGATTTCTATGCAGTTGTTCTTCTTATCGTATGTATATTTAGCGCGGAGTTTAACACTTCCTCTGCCTGTTTCGTAAATACTTTTAATGTCAGCTTCGTTATAAATAAGCTGCGCACCGCCTGAAAAATCAGGAGCTAAAAGCGTTTTATATATATCTGCGTTTTTATCTTTCAAAAGTGCGATAGTGGTATCGCAAACTTCTTTTAAGTTAAAGCTGCAGATGTTTGATGCCATACCAACGGCAATACCCTGATTTGAATTTACCAAAATGGTAGGAAATGCAACAGGAAGTAGTGTAGGCTCTTTTAATTCACCGTCATAGTTATCAACAAAATCGACTGTCGCCTTGTCGATATCACCAAAGATATCAGCACATATTGAGTCAAGCTTAACCTCTGTATATCTCGGCGCGGCAAAAGCCATATCACGTGAATGTTGTTTGCCGAAGTTACCTTTTGAATCTATGAACGGATGCAAAAGAGCACCGTTGCCGCGTGTAAGTCTGACTAATGTTTCATAAATTGCCATATCGCCGTGAGGATTTAATTTCATCGTCTGACCTACAACGTTTGATGACTTCGTTCTTGCACCGGAAAGCAGCCCCATTTTATACATAGTATAAAGCAGCTTTCTGTGGGCAGGCTTAAAGCCGTCAATCTCAGGAATTGCACGTGAAATAATGACGCTCATAGCATACGGCATATAGTTTTGCTCTAAAGTATCAGTTATATTCTGTTCAATATAATTATAGTCCATCTCTACCTCGCAAAATATAATTTATATACAATCCTATCCATCCAAATATTATACTACAAAATGGCAAAAAAGTCAAATACACCATACCATCTTTAAACTTCAAACAGTTTTAAAATTTCCTCTTTGGAAAGTGAAAGGATATCAAGCTGCTCCTCTGAGATGACACTGTCTACCAAATCTGATTTCTGCTCTTGGAGCCTGAGTATTTTTTCCTCTATTGAATCCTTTACAATGAGTTTATAAACCCCCACACTGTTTTTCTGTCCTATTCTGTGCACTCTGTCTGTCGCCTGATTTTCAACACTTCTGTTCCACCACGGGTCATAGTGTATAACCATGTCGGCACCCGTCAAATTAAGTCCCGTGCCGCCCGCTTTTAATGATATCAGAAAAACAGGTGTATTATCTTCATTGAATTTATCTACCTGCTCTTTTCTTTCTTCTTTTTTCGTAGAGCCGCGTATTTGATAATACGTTATTTTAAGTTCATCAAGCTTTTTTGCTATAATATCAAGCATTGACGTAAACTGTGAAAAAAGCAAAACCTTATGTCCGCTCTCTGTAAGACTTGTAAGAAGCGACATACAAAGCTGCAGCTTCGAACTTTCTCCAATATAGTTTTCATAAACGAGATTCGGGTCACAGCAAAGCTGACGAAGCCTCATAAGCATTGCTAAAACCATAAATCTGTTTGTCTTTTCGTTTTTTATTTTTTCTTTAAATTCTTCTTTTATCTGCAGGGCATTTAAGGCATAAAGCTTTTTCTGTTCTTCCCCCATTTTTGCATAGATAACAGATTCATATTTTTCAGGAAGCTCTTTTAAAACATCTTTTTTGAGTCTTCGTAAGATAAACGGTGAAGCAACTGCTTTTAATCTCTTTATCGCTTCTTCGTCTTTATCGCGTATGGCAGGCCTTTCAAAATGATTCCGAAAATAAGAATGAGAATATAAATATCCCGGCATCAAAAAATCAAATATAGACCAAAGCTCTGACAGATTATTCTCAATAGGCGTTCCGGTGAGTGCAAATTTGGTTTTGCTTTTTATTGATTTGACCGCTTTAGCATTCTGAGTCGTATAATTTTTTATATATTGTGCCTCGTCTGCTATCTGATAATCAAAGCTAAGCCTTTCATATTCTTCTACATCACGTTTTAAAAGCTCATACGACGTTATCAAAATATCATAATCGTCTGCTTTTTTCAAAATATCAATACGTTCCTGATTTGAACCCATCACACAGATAGCTTTAAGGTCAGGCGCAAATTTTTCTATCTCACTTTCCCAATTCAGAACTAAGGATGCAGGACAAATTACTAAGGCAGAAACTTTCCCCGCTTCATCTTTTTTAGACTTAATGAGCGCTATAATCTGCAGGGTTTTACCAAGACCCATATCGTCTGCTAAAATCCCCGAAAAACCGTATTCTTCTAATGTTTTAAGCCATCCGTAACCTGTTTTCTGATAATTCCTCAGAATATTATTTAAGCCATCGGGCACTAAAAAGTCGGCATCAGGAGCATTTTTCATATCACGTACAAGCTTTTTCAGTTCTCCGTTTCTTTCCACCCTCAAAACAGCAGAATTTTTTAAAACATCATCAACATATAAAGCACGATAGCCGCTAACCGTCACTTTTCCGTCTGAAAACTGCTCCCCGCTTATATATGCCCCCTCCGTGACATTTAGTATATCTGCAAAAACCTCACTCTCTAAAGACAGAAAAGAGCCGTCTTTTAACCTATGATATTTTTTCTTAAGTCTGTAGGATGCAAGTATTTCGTCAAGCTCCCCTAAAGGAAAATCATCAGTAGAAAAATCTATATCTAAAAGGCCTGAATTGAGATGTGTGGAAACAGAGATGCTTTTTGGGTGACGAATTTTTGTCTTTTTTAAAGCATCCGATATATATATTTGGGCATATGAAGAAAGCTCTTTTAAGCCATCTGTTAAAAATTCATATGCTTTATCTTCATTGGATGTAAAAACCGCATTTTTTTCATAATCTACTTCTTCTAAATATTTTTGTATTATTGTTTTGACGCAGAGCTCTCCCTCTAAATCCTTTGCGCTTGTTTCTTTGCGTTCCTTGTCATACGCAAAGAATTTATCTTCTCCATAATGAAATTCTACTATGGCAAAAAGCTTGCCGCCCTCTGAATCAAGATAAATTTTAGTGACTAAGGGGAGTGGCTTAAATGCTTTTAAATCTTCCCTTGTTTTTATGGGAATAAAATCTGCAACCGTTTTAAACACAGCCGAATAAAAAGCCGTCATATCTTTTTCATGCACGCATAAGGGAGTATCTCTTCTTTTCAGAAGTAAAAGGATTTCTTCGCATTTTTCACTATATTCACGTGGCAAACAATAAAGTGTTCTTTCTGTTTTAATATAAATTCTGTCTCTGCCTTTTATGATATCAAACGAAGCAGCGTCAAGGCTTATACCAAAGCTCTTTTTACCTATTTTCTTTATTACTATGTGAAAATCAGGGTGTCCCTTTGTTATTTTTAAACTGTATTCTCCTTTATCTCCCACCGCTAAGATGCGCTTTTCATAAAATAATTCCATCAACCTGTCCAGCATATAATCTTGAATTTTCATATGCTTTTTATCTTCTGTCATTGCAGCTCCCAAAGGGGAAAAATACGTCATAATAAAGTTTAAAAGGGGCAAAGATTCCTTAGAAAAATTGTTTACGTCGTGTAAAAATACAGAGCCTGATCCATAACTGCCAAACTCGCATTTTTTCATATTTTCGTAAAAATTCCCGATATCCTTTATAACATAAGTTCTTCCGATATCTAATTTTAACCCAAGCTTTAATTCATTACCGCTGAATTTAAAAACAGGAATAAGCTTAGCGTAATTCTTTGAATTTACCGCAATAGTTCTGTTTGCTTTTTTCTGCGAATAACTTTTTATTATTTCTAAAGCCTCTTGTTCCGTTTTGTCATTATTTATATTGTTTTTCGCATTATTAAAAAACAAATTTTCCTGAGAAAGCAGAACTGCTGCAACATGCTTGCACGCACCATCTATAGTCAGATACTGAGGACAAGTACATTCAAAGCCGTCAATACTTTCATTGTAGTTGTCTATTTCAATCAAAACTTCATTTTCTCTATATTCATCGCTGACTACTGCTTTAATTCTGTATTCATCAACAAAATCGGTATCTTCAATTTGTACATTTTCTACTTTTCCCGCCAAAAATAAAGAAAGCGCTTTTGTGTATGTATCATCATCTGCTGTCAATCTTCTTATTAATCCTCTCGGAATTGGCAATTTTATCACCTGCCCAAAAACTTAATTAATATATTATATCACAAAACTTTTTAAAAATAAATATATCTTGCTGACTTTTCTAAAAAACAAAGGTACTAAGTGGAAAAGCTTATCATATTATATTAAAAAGGTATGAAAAAAATGAACTTTTTTGTTTGCCTCTATTCTGCGCTGGACTTTTTTGTAAAAATATGTTAGAATTAGTCGAAAAAAACAAAAAAAGTAATACAGATTGTTTTCGAGGTGTTATTTTGAGTATTAGTTTAGGTATTGACGTTGGCTCAACAACTGTCAAAGTAGTATTAATAGAAGACGGCAAGGTTATATTTTCGCATTATGAAAGACATCTGTCTTTAGTAAACGAAAAAACTGCCGAAGTTGTAAGACGCGCATCAGAATTCATCGGCAACCGACGTTTTACTGTTTCGCTTTCAGGCTCTGCAGGAGTTGGTGTTGCACAAAGAGCAGGGCTTTCTTTTGTTCAGGAGGTTTTTGCAACAGGAGAATCTGTCAGAAACAGCGGCGAGCCCTGTGATGTTGTTATAGAGCTTGGCGGAGAGGATGCAAAAATCCTTTTCTTAACAGGCGGAAGCGAAGAAAGAATGAACGGCAGCTGTGCAGGCGGCACAGGTGCTTTTATTGACCAGATGGCAACACTTATGGATTTATCCTTAGAAGAGCTTGACGAACTTAGCTTAAAAGCAAAAAAAATCTATCCTATCGCTTCACATTGCGGAGTTTTTGCTAAATCCGATATTCAGCCGCTTCTTAATCAGAACGCAGAAAAATCAGATTTAGCGCTTAGTATATTTCAGGCGGTTGTTGACCAGACAATCATTGGTCTCGCCCAAGGCAGAAAAATCAGCGGTCACGTTATGTTTTTAGGCGGACCTTTGTATTTTTTTGAAGGTCTTAAAAAACGTTTTAAAGAAACTCTTGATTTAGATGATGAGCACGCACATTTTCCTCATGATGCACGTTTTTCCGTTGCACACGGAGCAGCACTTTTAGCTTTAAGGGAAAAGGAAGCATATTCAGTCGACGAGCTTTTAAACCTGCTTGAAAATCAGAGTACCAAAGAAATTAATCTGACAAATACACTTCCACCGCTATTTGAAAATGAAGAAGAATACGAACGCTTTATAAAACGTCATAATAAAGCCTCCGTTTCATATCTTCCCTGCGGGGAATATGAAGGAAAGGCATATCTCGGTATAGACTGCGGAAGTACAACAATCAAGCTTGTTTTGATTTCTGAAAATTCGGAAATACTTTATAAATATTACGGAGCAAACAACGGTGACCCTACAACAGTTGTAAGAAAACAGCTTTTAGAGATATATTCTCTTTGCGGTGACAAGATAAAAATTGCAGGTGCCGCGGCGACAGGCTATGGTGAAGAGCTTATTAAAAATGCTTTCTCGCTTGATTTAGGCTTAGTCGAAACAATGGCACACTTTAGAGCAACTCGTCATTTCTGCCCCGATGTTGACTTCATACTTGATATCGGCGGTCAGGACATCAAATGCTTTAAAGTAAGAAACAACACAATAGACAGTATAATGCTAAACGAAGCATGCTCATCAGGTTGCGGCTCATTTTTATCAACATTTGCAAAATCGCTTGGATTTACTACGGAAGAATTTGCAAAGGTTGGTCTGTTTTCAAAACATCCTGTAGATTTGGGTTCTCGTTGTACTGTTTTTATGAACTCTTCTGTTAAACAGGCTCAAAAAGACGGGGCAGGGGTCGATGATATTTCTGCAGGACTTGCTATAAGTGTTGTAAAAAATGCTATTTATAAGGTTATAAGAGCACGTTCAGCTAGTGAGCTTGGCGAGCATATCGTTGTTCAGGGCGGCACTTTTTATAATGATGCCGTTTTAAGAAGCTTTGAAATTGAGCTCGGCGCCGAGGTTATTCGTCCTGCAATCGCAGGATTAATGGGAGCTTTCGGTGCGGCACTTTCAGCCAAGGCATTGAACAAGGAAGAAAGCAGCATAATTTTAAGAGAAATGGCAAAAAACTTTGTTCATACCAAAAAAACTGTCAACTGTGGGCTTTGTACAAACAGATGTAGCCTGACTATCAATATGTTTGATGGCGGCAAAAAATATATTTCAGGAAATAAGTGTGAACGTCCCACAAATAGCAAAAATGTAAATAATCTTCCAAACCTATATGAATATAAAAGACAGCGCATCGCTTCTTTGAAATCAAAAGACGGAAAACGTGGAAAAATAGGTATTCCTTTAGGGCTTAATATGTATGAAAACATACCATTCTGGCATACACTCTTTACAGAACTTGACTTTTGTGTCACGCTATCAGGTCCATCTTCTGTTGATGTTTATAAAATGGGAAGATACTCTATTCCGTCGGATACCGTATGCTATCCTGGAAAGCTTATGCACGGTCATATTGAAGTTTTGCTAAGTCAGGGAATTGATACTATATTCTATCCCTGTATGACATATAACTTCAACGAAAAAAAGGGTGACAATCACTTCAACTGTCCCGTTGTTGCATATTATCCCGAGCTTTTATATGCAAATAACGAAAAATTGCGTTCTGTCCGTTTCTTATACCCCTATGTCGGCATACACAGACCAAAAGATTTTTCTAAAAATATTTACAAATATCTAAAAAATGAATATCCCGACATCAGCTTTAAAGAAGTAGCAAAAGCTTCTAAAAAAGCATATGAGATTTACTACAGGTGGCAAAGTGACTTAAAAAAAGAGGGTGCTAAAGCGATAAAATATGCGCGCAGCAATTCGCTTAAGATGATTGTCCTCTCGGGCAGACCTTATCACATAGACGCAGAAATCAATCACGGAATTGATAATTTAATCACATCCCTTGGCTTAGTTGTACTTTCTGAGGATTCGGTAGCAGACCTTGTTCCTCCGCAGAAAGTCAACGTGCTTAATCAATGGACATATCATTCACGTCTTTATAATGCTGCCAAATACTGCGCACAAAACCGCGATACTGAGCTTATTCAGCTCGTTTCTTTCGGTTGCGGAATTGATGCAATTACAACCGATGAAGTACGTGATATATTAGAAAAGAATAATAAGTTTTATACACAACTTAAAATTGACGATATAAACAATCTTGGCGCTGTTAAAATCCGCATCAGGAGCTTACTTGGTGCAATAGAAGAAAAGGCAGGAAAGGAGGCGCTTTTTAATGTCCCGAAAAAAAGAGATTCCCGATTATCCTCTCTTTACAAAGGATATGAAAAAAACTCACACAATCTTGATGCCTGAAATGCTCCCTCTTCATCAGCTTTTTTTGAGCAAGGTTTTAAAGCAATATGGCTATACTGTTGAAATACTTAAAAACACAGGCAAAAACGTTATTGAAGAGGGACTTAAAAACGTGCACAACGATACTTGCTATCCTGCACTTTTAGTTATAGGTCAGATGATAGATGCACTAAAGAGTGGAAAATATGATTTGGACAAAACGGCTCTTATGATAACACAGACTGGCGGTGGCTGCAGAGCCTCCAATTATATTTTCCTTTTGAGAAAAGCGCTGAAAAAATGCGGACTTGGGCACATTCCTGTAATATCTTTAAATGTTGCAGGTCTTGATTCTGCACCCGGCTTTAAGCTCACCCTGCCGCTGCTTCGCCGTGCGATGTATGCAGTAGCTGTCGGAGACCTTTTAATGTGGATTGCAAACCAATGTTACCCCTATGAAACATATAAAGGTGCAACTGATAGTGTAATTGAAAAATGGATGAATCACCTTTTGATGCTTTGGAACTCAAAAAAACCTGTCAGCTACAAGCAAATAAAAGCCTGCTACATTCCAATGCTCGAAGATTTTGCAAAGATAAGAAATAAAACACATAACAAACTGAAAGTCGGCATAGTTGGTGAAATCTATGTTAAATATGCACCAATGGGAAATAATAATTTAAACGAATTTCTGCTTTCAGAGGGTGCAGAGCCCGTTTCGTGCGGTCTTATTGATTTCTGTCTTTATAGTCTTCATAACGGAGTGGTCACAGCTGACCTTTATGGCGGAAATGCTTTAAGCAGAAAATTCTCATCAATCGGATATAACTATTTGATTAAAAAGCAACACGATATCATTGATGCTATTAAAAAACACGGCATATTCTGTGCGCCATATGATTTTAACAAAACAAAAGATATAGCCTCAAAATACATCAATACAGGCGTCAAGATGGGCGAGGGATGGCTCTTAACTGCCGAAATGGCAGAGCTGATAGAGCATGGTGTTAATAATATTGTCTGTACCCAGCCTTTTGGATGTTTGCCTAATCACATCGTTGGCAAGGGGATGCAGAACACAATAAAAAGAAAACACCCGGATGCAAATATTGTCGCAATCGACTATGACCCGGGCGCAAGTGAGATTAATCAGCAAAATAGGATTAAACTAATGCTTGCAAATGCTAAATAACAGGCGGGATGTAAAAAATGTTCACACCGCAAAAAGAAACCAAAATAAATGTTTTTATGTTTTAAAAACACAACCTAGAAAAACCTTAAAAACTTTAAAAGCTCGTTACCAAATAAAGATAACGAGCTTTTTATTATTCTTATTTATTAGTTACATTCTGCGCAAAGCGGGCCTGCAAGCTCATTCATAAAGAATAATTTACCCGGAAGTGTCGGGATAAAGCTTGATGTGATCCATGGTGTCGGACCGTATCTGAGTGTCATCCAAAGGCTCATGCCCTGCCACTGCATACCACGACCGAGTGTACCGTCAGCACCACCAATGATATAATCAGCCTGCATAAAGATTCCCGGGCCGATTGTGTTAGCACGGCATGGAACGAGCGATGTTCTTGACTTAAAGCTTGTTAAAGCATTCTGCTCAATTGTGAGCGGATGAAGTTTAGCCCCTACTCTGTGAGTCTGGCTGAGCCATTCTTCCGTTGTAGCAAACTCGCCTGCAAACTGTGGTTCCCAGAACGCGATATGACACATTCTGCCGATACCAAAGATTAATACCATCTTAGCTCCCTCTGCCTTTAAGGCAGCAATCTTTTCAGCATATTTGGGGAGATTTTCTTTTGTAGCAAAATTTCTCTGTTCTTTTGGAACTGTAAGCTCGCCAAGTGGGTTATAAAAAGCCTGTTCCATAGCATTTGTAAATGAACCCGGATTGTCTGCATCTAGTGTATTACCATCAGCGTCAGCCCATTCGTCCATATTAAAGCAATGGAGATGGTCGCACTTAACGTTCCATTCTTTTAAGAAATAAACAACCCATTTGTACATACCCATAGGACCTACAGGTAAAATCATAATAAGCTTTTCGCCTGCATCCCTTGCAGTTTTAATCTTTAAAGCAATTTCATGTCCCATAAGAGCATTGAATTCACTTACATCTTCACAACCAACTAAGTTGAAGTCTTTGTTCCAGAAGCTCTGTCTGTCATAGATGCTTTCAGGTGCATTTGAGCAACACTCATCTATTTTTTTCATATCCCATCCTGCAGGATAGAATCCCTCTAAGTTTGAACCTTTAACTGTACTTGCAAAATCCATAACCAATTCCTCCAAAAATTTTTTATATTAATTTTTATTCTACCATAAAAAAACAATTATGGCAACATTCTTTTTGTTGTAGGCTTGGGATAAACCATACATTGTGAAAATGCTTCTGCATATGTAACTCCGCACTGATATCCACGATATTTTGAAATTGTTTTTACCATATCTGCAAAATCAATATTGTCGTGTTCTCTCATCCATTTCATCTGACTTTCGTGACATTCGAGCATCTCAAGTTTTAAATCGATTTCTTCTGTAATGTCAACATATTCTGTCGGAAGGAACTCATTTCCGCCGAGATTGTCCATATAGAAAATCGGTGTAACCTTAGATGGAGTCATCACACTTGATTTATAGTGCGGAACACTTGCCGCAAAAGCTGCAGCAAACACGAGCTTACTTACAGCCACGTGGTCAGGCATATAATCGTTTGGTGCGTGAGTGATGATAAAATCAGGCTGTGCCTCACGTATTACATCAACTACTTTATCAACCTGCTCTTTTGTTTCGTATGCCAAAAGATCTCCGATATCACAAGTCACAACCTTGATACCTGCAAGCTTGCCTGCTTTTACCGCTTCTTTCTTGCGAATTTGAGCAAGCTCATCAGGCTCTATAATTACGTGTCCTAAATTACCGTTACATACGTGACAAACTGTTACGTTGTCGCCTCTTTTTACGCATTTTGCCAAAGTTCCGGCGCAGTTGATTTCAATATCGTCCGGATGGCATCCTATTGCGAGTACATTCATTTTCTTACTCTCCTTTATCATTTAATTCTGGTCATCTTTCGGTTAAACAGTAACACTTTAAAATATCTTCGCCTGAGCGAAAACATTTTAAAGTGCCGCCACAAGACGTGCGTCTTGTGGCGGACTCTGTTTTTAAGAATTAGTCACGACTCATTCTCTTATAAACTTCATATCTTTCTTTTAAGTCAGCTTCTGCTTTTTCAAATAAAGCATCTGCAGCTTCAGGGAATGCACGTTTAAGCATAAGGTAACGTGTTTCACCTTCTAAGAAGTCTTTAATCTGTCCTGTAGGTTCTTTAGAGTCTAAGATAAACGGATTCTTTCCTTCAGCCTTAAGCTCAGGATTGTATCTCCATAAGTGCCAGTAGCCTGTTTCAACAGCTTTCTTTTCTTCAGCTATTGTGCAAGACATACCAACCTTAATACCATGGTTGATACATGGAGCATAAGCGATAACAAGTGACGGACCCGGATAAGCTTCAGCTTCCTTAATTGCTTTGATTGCCTGGTTCATATTAGCACCGAGTGCAATCTGTGCAACATAAACGTAGCCGTAAGTTGTAGCAATCATACCGAGGTCTTTCTTTCTTATCTTCTTGCCTGATGCAGCAAACTTAGCCATAGCAGCTGTCGGTGTAGCTTTTGAAGACTGACCGCCTGTATTTGAGTAAACCTCAGTATCAACAACGAAGATGTTGATGTCTTCGCCTGATGCGATAACATGGTCTAAGCCGCCGTAGCCGATATCATATGCCCAGCCGTCGCCGCCGAATGCCCACTGTGATTTCTTAACTAAGAAGTCGGTTCTGTCTTTAATATCTTTAAGTGGTGATGCTGATGCATCTACACCATCTAATAATGCTTCGATAGTCTTAGCTGCAGCTTTTGAACCTTCAGCGTCGTTCATAACTTCCATCCAGTTTTTAAATGCTGCCTCAAGTTCAGCTGAAACGCCTAAAGCAATTGCTTCTTCCATCTTCTGCTTTAATGTGTTTCTGTTCTTCTTAACAGCAAGTGCCATACCTAAGCCGAATTCTGCGTTATCTTCAAACAGTGAGTTTGCCCAAGCCGGACCTTTGCCGCAAGCATTCTTGCAGTAAGGCATACTTGGAGCAGAACCGCCCCAGATTGAAGTACAACCAGTAGCATTAGCTACCATCATTCTGTCACCGAAGAGCTGAGTGATTAACTTGATATAAGGTGTTTCACCACAACCTGCACAAGCACCTGAGAATTCTAAGAGCGGCTGAGCAAACTGTGAGCCCTTAACAGAAGCTTTATCCATTAAGTCATCCTTAACAGGAACTTCCATAGCATAATCCCAGTTAGCAGATTCTTTTTCTACCATTTCGTCAACAGGCTTCATAACGAGTGCCTTTGTCTTAGATGGGCAAACCTGAGCACAAACGCCGCAGCCTGCACAGTCTTTAGGACTAACCTGCATACGGAACTTAAGACCCTTGAGCTGAGGACCGTTTGCATCTAATGTGTCAAAGCTACTTGGAGCTTTTGCACTTTCAGCCTCGTCTAAGAGGATAGGACGGATAGCAGCGTGCGGACAAACGAGTGAACACTGGTTACACTGGATACAGTTTTCTTTAACCCACTCTGGAACATTGATTGCAATAGTACGTTTTTCGTATCTTGCAGTACCCTGTTCAAATGTTCCGTCTTCTCTGCCAACAAATGTGCTTACAGGGAGCTTGTTGCCTCTCTGAGCATTAACAGGTTCGCAAACCTTTGTAACAAATTCAGGTTTTTCTTCAGCAGCTGCAGCTTCCTCGTCTTTAGCATCTTTCCAAGAAGCAGGAACTTCAACTTTAACTAAAGCATCGAGTGCCTTATCAACTGCCATCCAGTTCTTTTCAACGATTTCCTTACCTTTTTTGCCGTAAGTCTTCTCGATAGCACCCTTTAAGAGTGGGATAGCTTCATCAATTGCAATAACTTCTGAAAGTTTGAAGAAGGCTGCCTGTGTTACCATGTTGATTCTTCCGCCAAGACCAACAGAAGCCGCGATATCAACAGCGTTGATGATATAGAAGTTGATTTCGTTTTCTGCAAGATATCTCTTAACGTTTGCAGGGAGCTTTTCTTCTAATTCTTCAGGAGACCATACGCAGTTTAATAAGAATGTGCCGCCTTTTTTGAGACCTTCCAAAATATCATACTGATAGATATATGATGGTTTGTGACAAGCAATATAGTCAGCTTCATCCAAAAGATAAGTTGATCTTATCGGAGTGTGACCAAAACGTAAGTGAGACATTGTTACGCCACCTGATTTTTTGGAGTCGTAATCAAAGTATGCCTGAGCGTAGAGGTCAGTGTTGTCACCGATGATTTTGATAGCATCCTTGTTAGCACCAACAGTACCGTCTGAGCCGAAGCCCCAGAACTTACAACGTGTTGTGCCGGCAGGTGCAGCATTGATTTTTTCACCAATCGGAAGCGAGAGGTTTGTAACGTCATCTTCGATTGAAATTGTGAATCCGTTTTTCGGAGTATCAAGCTTTAAGTTTTCAAATACTGCGTTAATGTGTGTTGGAGTTGTATCTTTTGAACCAAGACCATAACGTCCGCCAACAATAACAGGAGCATCTTCTTTGTTATAGAAGAGGTTGCAGATATCAAGATAGAGCGGTTCGCCGAGTGAACCTGGTTCTTTTGTTCTGTCAAGTACTGCAATCTTTTTAACAGTCTTAGGAAGTACATCAAAGAAATACTTAGCAGAGAATGGTCTGTAGAGGTGAACTTTGATAACACCGACTTTTTCGCCGCGTGCCATTAAATAATCTACAGTTTCTTCGATAGCTTCACAAGCAGAACCCATAGCAACGATGATGTTTTCAGCGTCTTTAGCACCGTAGTAGTTAAACGGTTTGTATTCTCTGCCTGTAATCTTTGTGATTTCTTTCATATAATCATTTACGATGTCAGGAATTGCATCGTAGAATTTGTTAGCAGCTTCTCTTCCCTGGAAGTAAATATCAGGGTTTTGAGCAGTACCGCGAAGCACCGGATGGTCAGGGTTTAGCGCTCTATCTCTGAATTCTTTTAATGCTTCTTTGTCTAAGAGCTTTTCTAAATCGCTGTATTCCATAACTTCAACTTTCTGAATTTCGTGTGAAGTTCTGAAACCATCGAAGAAGTGAAGGAACGGAACACGGCCTTTGATTGCTGCTAAGTGAGCAATACCACCTAAGTCCATTGTTTCCTGTACACTACCTGATGCAAGCATTGCAAAGCCTGTCTGACGGCAAGCCATAACGTCCTGATGGTCACCGAAGATTGAAAGAGCGTGAGCCGCAATAGCTCTTGCACTTACGTGGAAAACTGCAGGTAAAAGTTCACCTGCGATCTTATACATATTCGGAATCATAAGGAGTAAGCCCTGTGATGCTGTGAAAGTAGATGTTAATGCACCTGCCTGAAGTGATCCGTGAACGGCACCTGCAGCACCCGCTTCTGACTGCATTTCGCAAACATCAACTGTGTTTCCGAAAATATTTTTTTGACCTTTTGCGCTCCATTCGTCAACATATTCTGCCATTGTTGAAGACGGAGTAATAGGATAGATGGACGCAACTTCAGAAAAAGCATAGGCGTTATGAGCTGCGGCACAGTTACCATCCATGGTTTTCATTTTTTTTGCCATTTTATTTCCTCCTCTTGTGTGGTTAATTAATTAAATTAAAGCTTTTTAGAGATTTTTCCTCTTCCCACTAAAAGCATTTATATATTATAACATAAAAAAACGTAAATTTCAAACATTATTTGCTTTAAACTCAATGTTTTTACACATTTTTTAAAAATTTTGTCACATATTACTCTAATCGACTAAAATTTTTATTCAATATTTCTGTTTTTTGACAGTTTTATGAAAAAACAACGTCTTTTGTTGACTGTTTTTTCTGTCAATGTTAAAATCTAAATATGTAAATATCTTTTTATTTGGGGGGATTATTATGAAAAAGCTACTTACATTGTTTTTAATATTTATTTTTATGCTTTCATCCTTTGACGTCGGTGCTAAAGCTGACATTTCCGACTGGGCAAAAGAGCATTTTGACTACTTTGACAATTTAGGTGTCTCTATCAGCACATCTGAAAGAGGCGCTTATAGTGACGCAATTACAAGACTTCAGTTCGCACAGATTATTTACGATTCATACAAGGCATACACAGGAAACGAAGCTTTGGCTGACTTTCTACCATTTAACGACACAGATTCACCTGCCGCCACGGCTATGTATGTATTAGATATTGCAAAAGGCGACGAAAACGGAAATTTTAATCCCGAGAAAAACTTATCACGTCAGGAAGCGGCAAAAATGCTTTGTAATTATTACATTATGTTAAAAGAAACAGAGCTTTCTTTGTCGGTGCCTAAGGCATATCTTTATGACGACTATGAAGAAATAGCTTCCTGGGCTATAGATTATATAAGCGCGGTCAGCTCTGCAGGTATTATGAGCGGCAGAGAGACATATTCATTTGCTCCGCTTGGAAATCTCACAATAGAAGAAGCCGTGGTGCTGCTTAGCCGCGCGATGCAGCACCACGGCTCTGCGCCGGATGAAAACATCTACGAAGGTCCTAATCTTTCAGGCGGTGAAACATCTGTCATTTCGTTTGATGGTCTGCCCGCCGCTTCAAAATACTATGTAAAAATCAGAGAATACAGAAATACAACTCACGGACTTGAGATGGGCTCTAAAGACTCTGACGTGTATGTTGTTTACGGCAGGGAAATGGTCATTAACACAAAGCCTGTCAGACGATATGAGATAACCGTAACAGATGGCACAGAGGTCAAAAAGCTTGAAATTAAAACTTCACAGCTTCGTGCATGGTCTGAAAATCTTGCCGAAATTGAAAACTTTGGTCTCCCACAAACTCAGGAAGAAGCCGAGCCTCTTATGGAAGATATTACAGTTGACATCTGGACTATTCAAAATGGCGAAAAAGTTCAATCTTCAGCTACATTTACAGTTCACAAGGCAATCGCCGAAAAGGTAAAGCTTGTCTTTTCGGAAATCTTTGAAGGAAAAGAAAAATTCCCGATAATATCAGTCAGCGGCTACGCTTGGCGTGGCGGCAAAAGCGAGCATAATTACGGCACCGCCATAGACATAAACCCCGACCAGAACTATTGCCTGTATGGAAACGGCATAACCGTCGGAAGCTTTTATAGGCCTTATATGAATCCATATTCAATAACTCCGTTTGGAGAAGTTGTTGAGATTTTTGAAAAATACGGCTTTAATTGGGGCGCAGACACATGGCGCTCTAACCGTGATTATATGCACTTTTCATATTGCGGCACGTAATAGCGGAAAGAAAGTTATCCAACAATTTACATTGACTCATCATATACAAAATGTTAAAATATACTGCGAGGTTGGGTTACTCTTTTTCGGTCGTAGGAGGAATTATATGAAATTTAAAATTCTGTTGATTCTGACCTTTCTTGTGACAGTTTTAACCCAGAGCACAACTTGCGTAATTGCTGAAAATATAAGCTTTGATACGCCAATAACCTTAAAGGCAAACGGTAAATACATTAAAACGGACGCAGAGCCGTTTTTACATGGTGGCCTGACGTATGTGCCAATCCGTTTTGTCAGCACAGCACTCGGCGCAGACAGTGTAGAGTGGAACGAGGGTAAACGTACCGCCACAATTTCATCAAGCGAAGCAGAAATCGTCCTTACAGTAGGCAAAACTACCGCCTCAGTTAACGGAAAAAAAGTAGCTATCAAAGGAAGTATAAAGCTTGCAAAAAACAGAGTTTACGTACCTGTGAGATTTGTAGCAGAAACACTTGGCGCTAAGGTTTTGTGGGATAGCGGAACCTATACGGTTGATATCATCAAAGAAGGAACGAATGTGCCTGGCGATATGATAGGCACGCGCGGATATACCGATGATGATATTTACTGGCTTTCCAGAATTGTAAATTCAGAAAGCGGCGCAGAGTCAATGACGGGGAAAATCGCCGTTGCAAATACTGTTTTAAACAGGGTAGAGCACAGCGACTTTCCTGACACAATCTATGGTGTTATTTTTGACAGAAAGTACGGCGTACAGTTTCAGCCTACAATGAACGGCACTATCTATAACACACCGCTGGGTGACAGTGTCATAGCGGCTAAAAGGGCATTATCTGGTGAAAATGTAGTGGATGAAAGTATGTATTTTTTAAATCCGCGCCGAGCAACAAATTTCTGGATTGTGAAAAACAGGATTTTCTATACTTCAATCGGCAACCACGATTTTTATTTATAATTACAAATCATTCCACTTTTACTTTCTTGGCAATATTTTCGATGTATTCGCAAACGACGGTAACAGAAATTGTGTTATCGTCGTTTTTTACATATGACGACGTATAATTTATACGATTTGCATCTACTCCTGTTTCCATATCAATTTTTTCAAGCAATATGTTTATGCCGTCTTCTAAAACAGTTTCTTCGGTCAAGGGAACTTGCTGCGACGTGTATTCTTTATACCTGTCCGTTGTTATCTTGATTCCAAAGTATTTATCAAAAAGCATTGGCTCAAAAACTGTTGTTTCCGTTATGAATTTGGAAAGTTCTGTATCCTTATACCAAAAAGGTGTAAATTCCCAGCCAAAAAGCTTTATTTTTCTCCTGATATCACTTTTTCCTGTTTCTGTTATCTTCTCTTCCCAGAGCGGAAAGCTTTCTGTTTTTTCATACCACACACGTGCGAAAATCTCACCGTCTGCCTGAGTCTTGCGCGGCTCTATATTTCGTTCGCTGAGCATTAGTCCGCTTACTAAAATATCATTTTGCCGCACCGTGTCACCGAGTGAGAACATAAATGTTCCGTTTTTTACTATCGCCAAATCAATTATTCCGTCTTTCGTTGCTATCAGATTGCAGTAATCATCTTTATCAAAGATTTCAGGCTTAGGCACACTTTCCCTTACTTCCACAATTATTTTAGAACCGCGATTGGTTGTCCATAACCACGAAAGCTCGGGCATTTTTAAAAGCATCTCGTTTTTTACCTTTTTTTCATCAATTGCAAATCTTAATGCGCCCACTCTAACTCCAAGCGGCTCAAGATTTTGAAGTACAGTCTGCGGCAACACCTTCTGGGTGCCTCTTATTTCAATTTCCCACACAAAAAGATTAAGCACTATAAGAGCACAAATAAGCATCACAGGACCAATCAAAAACCACTTCCGTTTTTTATATTTCAAAAGAAGTATCAAAAGCCCGCCCTTTGAAATTTCGTTTGTCGTGACAAAAGTTTTCTGTGCAATTTCAGGCACTTCCCTGTAT
The DNA here is from genome assembly GCA_045648985.1 of Clostridia bacterium. Classification (GTDB taxonomy): domain Bacteria; phylum Bacillota; class Clostridia; order UBA1381; family UBA9506; genus SIG437. The sequence continues at coordinate 60,849 of JAZROZ010000027.1, read as the reverse complement.
GCCTTAAGGCTCATACGAAGACGCACGGAAGTTTTTGATAAATATGTAACATCATAAACATAAATGCCTCTGTTTGCACACACGTTTAAAAAGCGCTCAGGAAATTTCCCTTCTATTGTCAGCACCACATATCCTTTTATGAACTGAATTAATTTTTCAAAAAACATACACTTCTCCCTACTCATCAGAATCTAGTCATCGGAGGGTCAAACTTTTTACGCCTTATACTTGTAAAATTTTAATACTTAAAATTTGTCGGCTTTGCAGGGCACAAGCCCAGCTTCAGCCTCCGCAATTAAATCATTTAAAATTTTTCTAAGTATAAGGTCAAAGAGTTCAAAAAGAAAAAATTTTGATATAAGACAAAGAAAATTCAAAAATAAGAACCTCACCCAACACGAAATCATAGATTTCTGTTGGGGAGCCGAGAACCTTGATATGCTAAACATAATAATACTGACGTATATTTGCAGAATTTTCTGCAGTGTTATGCTAAATTTTCCTTTTTGAACCGCAATCAGTTCGAATCTCCGATGACTAACCGAAAGAGAATAATCCGAACTCCGATTTTTAGAGGCAGATTTTCGCTTTCGATGTGTTAAAATACTCGGTAATCCGTCAGGATTACCTGCGTTTTTGCCTTTCGCAATCAAAAATCTGCACTTTAAAAATTCTATCGACCTAAAACAAACGAAATTTTGATCAGATTTTGGTGCAGAAGATGAAGCAATGCTTCGTGCCTTGCGAAGATGATAAGCCGAAAGATGCCAAAATTTCGCCGTTTTAGGCGGGTTCGAATTACTCTCTTTCGGTTACACAAACGATAACGACTTTATTTTTCCTGTAATTAAAATATCCTCATCTGTTATAGAATTAATCTTAAGATTTTCACCCTCAATTTTTATCGTATAGTTTTTAGCACCGAGCCTTATTTCATCAAAATCATAAGATACAATCCCCTTATAATTTTCAATCTGCAGTTCATTGTTATCGTTTAAAATAAATCTCGGAATGTCTATAAGCATATCCTTTGAAATTTCAAGTGCTTTTGCCAATCTTTGCTTGATTGCCGGTTTTTCTTTATTCTTTCTCAATCTTAATCACCTAAGTTATTTTTATGCGACAGCTTTCATAATATTACAAAAGGAGGTTTTGGATGTGAAAAAAAAATATGTTTTTATCGTTTTAAAAAAGGGTATGCTTTATTGTATTATAATATTTTTTATGCTTCTTTTAAGCCTGTGTGGTGAAAAAACAATTCCCGCAGCAAAGACAGCTCTTTTCTTATGTGCAGAAAATATTATCCCTTCGCTTTTTCCTTTTTTTGTACTGTCGTCTATCCTGATAAAATCAGGCTTTGCCGAATATGCAGGAAAGCTTTTTTCACTTGTTATGCATCCTTTGTTTAAGGTAAGCGGCACAGGTGCAGTCGCTTTTATCATCGGCATTATAAGTGGATATCCTATGGGAGCTAAAACAGTATGTGAGCTATATTCAAAAGGCTTGGTCTCAAAATCGGAAGCCGAGAGGCTTTTACCTTTTTGTAATAATTCAGGTCCGCTTTTTGTTATTGGTGCCGTTGGTGTGAGTTTTTTGGGAAATGCCGATATTGGAATATTCCTTTATTTAATACATATCGCATCTTCCATTATGACAGGTGTTTTAATGCGATTTTTTGCTGAAAAAAAATATGACGTGCATCAAATACAATCCAAAAACATAAAACCGCAATCGTTTGGAGCTTTGTTTTCTGAAAGTGTCTTTTCTTCCGTAAATTCCATTCTCTTTGTCTGCGGATTTGTGGTCTTTTTTGCCACTCTCAGCACTCCATTTACATCATCACTTCCCGAGCAAAATATGTTTTCCGCTTTGATAAAAGGATTTTTGGAAGTAACGATGGGAATTAAAAGTGCATCGCTTTTAGCTGATAGCAAAATCAGACTTTGCCTTGTTTCCGCTCTTTTAGGCTTCGGCGGAATATGCGTGCTTTTGCAGGTTATGGGAATCGCAAAAGAATCAGGTCTAAGCATTAAATATTATTTTTTCGGCAAGCTTTTTCAGGGCGTTGCTTCTGCCTTTTTATGTAATCTCTTTTACGATAAAACAAGAGCTTTGACCGTTTTTGCTCCATCTGAGGCTATTAACTTTGAAACGGGAAATTTCGGTGCAACAGTTACTTCTGTTTTTATCATCTGCTGTTTTTACTTTACCCTTTTAGCTATTAGAAAAAAGCTTGAATAATAAAAAAATGTATGATAAAATAAACTAAAATAATAAGACGGAGGAAAGCAATGGATAAAAGTGTTTTGAAGAAAATGACAAAAAAAGAAGTCTTAGAGCGCTTTGGCTCGGTTGAACAGATAGGCGGAATTAAAGAATATACTTATAAAAGCGGCAGAGCAGACGGTGTTTGTGCTATCGAGGTAAATACAGGTCTTGTGCGTTTTACTGTTCTTCCCGGAAAATGTATGGATATTGTAAACTGCGAAGCTTACGGCACGCCCGTTGCGTGGGTGTCAAAATCAGGCATCTCGAAAGCTGAAAACTATGAGCCCGATGGCTTTGGGTGGCTCAGAAACTGGGCAGGCGGTCTTGTTACAACCTGCGGACTTACGCACGTTGGCCCTCCTTATAAAGAACATGGACTCCATGGAAGAATTGCAAATATTCCTGCACAAAAAGTCAGTGTTGATGCATTCTGGAACGGCGACGACTATATTATGATGGTGAGCGGTGAAGTAAGACAATCCTGTGTTTTTGGTGAAAACCTTGTTTTAAGAAGAACAATTACAACTAAGCTCTTTGACGACAAGTTCATGCTTTGTGACACTATTATAAACGAGGGCGCTAAAGCAGAAAATGTTTGTATGTACTATCACTGTAATTTTGGCTATCCGCTCGTAAGTGAAAATTCAAAAATTATCGGTGTGCCCGAAGAATATTCTTGCATCGAGGCTCCAACTCCATTTGCAGATGAAGAATGTATCAAAATTGATATGAAAGATGACATCCAGACAGTCGGTATTGAAAACGGCGATATCGGTGCATATATTACATACAAAAGAGATACTCTTCCATACTTCCTCTTGTGGAAAAAGCCTGCTGCAAGTGACTATGCCATAGGTTTAGAGCCTAAAAACGTTGATATGGCAGGCGCTACACTTCACGAAGAAGACAATTTTGTAAAGCTTGAAGCATATGGCGAGCTTAAGACCTCCCTTTGCTTCTCATTTAAAGAATTATGATGAAAAGATGCATTATAATAACGGCGCTTTTAGACTGTGAGCTTTCGGAAGTCTACGAAAAGCGGGATGGAGACTACATAATCTGTGCTGACGGCGGTATGGATATTGCAAAAAAGAGCGGTATTATTCCCAATATATCAATCGGCGACCTTGACTCAACAGAAAATATCATAAAAGAAGCGGAATTTATAAAAGTTCCCAGAGAAAAAGACGACACTGATACTCTTCTTTGTTTAAAGCATGGTCTAAAATCAGGCTATCAGGACTTTTTAATACTGGGCGGGATAGGTGGAAGACTTGACCACACGATTGCAAATCTGCAGACACTTGCCTATGCAAAAAAGTCAGGTGCTAAAGCTTCAATTCTTTCAAAAAATGCATTTTGTAAAATAATTTCAGGTGGAGAAAGCATAGAATTAAAAAAGCAGGATGACTTTTATATTTCATGCTTTTCATATTCGGAAAAATGTGAGGGTGTAACGCTTACAGGCACAAAATATGAACTAGAAGACGGAATTTTAGATAATTCCTTTCCGCTCGGAGTGAGTAACGAATTTGCAAGCAACGCGGCAACAATCTCCTTAAAAAAAGGAACACTTCTTATAGTTTTATCGAAAAAATAGTATAAAGGGGCTGTAGCAAAATGAATTTCATTTTGCTACCACCCCTTTTTTCTTGCAAGAAATCCTGTGACGAAATTCAGCTTTTAGAATATTATAATATATGTTCTAAAAGCAGGAGGGATTATAATGGGACTTACTAACAGTTCAGTAGCAAGCGGTGCCATAGACTGTAATTATAAAATTAAAAAACACTCCAAATCAGATAAAATTATAGCCTTAGCAGGAAATCCCAATGTGGGTAAAAGCACAGTATTTAACGGACTTACAGGCATGAATCAACACACGGGCAACTGGCCAGGTAAAACTGTGGGTTGTGCTTACGGCAGCATAAAACACGGCAAAAACTCACATATTCTTGTTGATTTACCCGGTACATATTCGCTTTCGGCACATTCAGAGGAAGAAGAAATTGCTCAAAAATTCCTTTGCTTCTCTTCTCCCGATGTAACCATTGTTGTTTGTGATGCTACATGTCTTGAGCGTAACCTTAATCTTGCTCTGCAGATTATGGAATTTACAAAAAACGTCATTATCTGCGTAAACTTTATGGATGAAGCAAAAAGGAAGAACATAAAAATAAATCTTACAGAGCTTGAAAAACGGCTCGGTGTTCCTGTCGTCGCCATATCCGCCCGCAAAAAGACGCATCTTTTGGCGCTTCTTTCCGTGATTGATAAAAACATTAATAAGAAAAAGGACAAAACATCAGTCCATATCAAATATGATGACAGAATAGAATCCGCCATTAAAATGCTCTATCCATATGTATCTAAAAAAACAGATAATCACCCGCAAAGCCGATGGTTTTGCTTAAAGCTGCTGGAAAAAGACACCCCTTTTAAAAACGAGCTTTGCTCATACTTTGGTGAAGATTTCTTGGATGACAAAATGGAAAATGAACTCAAAAAAGCGAATGAATATTTGTCGCAGGCGGGAATTTCACAGGATGATTTAAAAGACAAAATTGTTTCCGCTTTTGTTAAAAAAGCTGAAAATATATGCAGAGGACTCATAACAAAACCCGATAAAAATACTATCTCCTTTGACAGAAAGGCAGACAGAATTTTCACAAGCAGGAGCCTTGGCTATCCCATTATGATTTTGCTCCTTATGATAATCTTCTGGATTACAATAACAGGAGCAAACTACCCCTCAGAACTTTTGTCGCTTATGTTTTCTAAAGCAGAATTCCTTTTAGATAAATTTTTATTATCCATAGATGCCCCAGATTTAGTTCGGTCGTGTATTGTTACAGGAGTCTTTCGTGTTGGAGCGTGGGTAGTTTCTGTTATGCTTCCGCCAATGGCAATATTTTTCCCGTTGTTCACTCTTTTAGAAGATAGTGGCTATCTGCCGAGAGTTGCCTATAATCTTGATAAAACTTTCAGAAAGTGTAACGCGTGCGGAAAACAGGCACTTACTATGTGTATGGGTTTTGGGTGTAATGCAGCAGGTGTGGTTGGCGCACGTATTATAGATTCTCCCCGAGAACGATATATGGCAATACTTACCAACAATTTTGTTCCTTGCAACGGAAGATTTCCAACACTCATTTCAATTATATCTATGTTTTTCATAGGGACTGCCTCAAGCAAAAGTAATTCTCTTTTGTCGGCAGCTTTCCTGACGGCTATAATCGTTTTAGGAATTTTAGTGACCTTTTTTGTGACGTGGCTTTTATCAAAAACACTCCTAAAAGGTGAGCCCTCATCTTTTGCTTTAGAGCTTCCGCCATTTAGAAAACCACAGATAGGAAAAACTTTAGTACGTTCGATTTTTGACAGAACTCTTTTTGTACTTGGCCGCGCCGTTTGTGCGGCAATCCCTGCAGGATTTATCATATGGCTTTTGGCAAACGTCACAGTTTCCGATGTGAGCCTGCTTAAACATATATCATCTTTTTTAGACCCCTTTGGAAAACTTTTGGGACTTGATGGAGTTATACTTATGGCTTTCATATTGGGCTTTCCTGCTAATGAAATTGTTGTCCCCATAATGCTCATGGCATATATGTCAGGCGGAGAAATAGGAGAGCTTCCCGCTCTTGATACATTAAAAGATATTCTCATTTCAAACGGCTGGACATATGTAACCGCCATAAATGCTGTTATTTTCTCACTAATGCACTGGCCCTGCTCTACAACACTTATGACGATAAAAAAAGAAACAGAAAGCTTTAGATGGACTATGCTTTCTGCCATAATCCCTACATCAATAGGCATTATACTTTGTATTACGTTTAGTGCAGTTATGAGGTTGTTTATATAAAAGACAGGGTGTGAAATCACACCCTGTCTTTTAATAATTTTTCGATTTTACTTCAAAATAACCTTGCGGTTTAGCACAAACGGGACATGCAAGCGGTGCTTCTTCTCCTGAATGGACATAACCGCAGTTTCTGCAAATCCACTCTATTTTTTCTTTCTTCTTAAATACTTCCTTGTTTTCTATGTTTAATATTAAATCTCTGTACCTTTGCTCATGTTCTTTTTCGATTAACCCAACTTTTTCAAAAAGCTTAGCAATATTAGAAAATCCCTCTTCCTCTGCGGTTTTTGCAAATTCGGCATACATTTGCGTCCATTCACTTTTTTCACCCTCTGCCGCAGTTTTTAAATTTTCTAAAGTATCAGAAACACCGCCCCAGAGCTTAAACCAGATTTCGGCGTGCTCCTTTTCATTGTCTGCAGTTCTTCTGAAAATATCTGCTATCTGCTCATATCCTGCTTCTTTTGCTACAGCTGCATAGAACGTGTATTTATTCCTTGCCATTGATTCCCCTGCAAAAGCCGCCATCAGATTGTTTTCTGTTTTTGAACCCTTTAAATTCATTTTTATTTCTCCTTTTTTTAAAATTTGACTATACATATATTTATTTCCAAATTTTAAAAAAATAAACGCAGAACTTTCTGTTTAAGAAAATTCTGCGTTTTTCTCTATTCAATATTTAATTCCTTTTTGATAAATGAATCTAAGCTTTTGATTTTTTCTGTGCCCGACTTTGAGTTTTCAGTCACAACTGAATAATAAAATTTGATTTTCGGCTCCGTTCCTGATGGTCTCATTGCAAAGAACCCGCCGCCTGAAAGCTCAAATATAAGCACGTTTGCTTTTTCCATATCAATTTCTGCTTGCTCGCCCGTTTCAAAATCATACCTGATACTCTTCTGATAGTCACAAAGCGCGCTGATTTCAATTCCATCAATCTCTTTAAAAGGATTGTTTCTTACAGATTCCATAAGCTTTTTCATATCTTCCATACCGCTTATGCCTTTCATATATACAGAAACAGTTTCTTCTGTATAACATCCAAACTGACTGTAAATATCTTCTAACGCTGATTTAATTGTTTTTCCTTGTTTTTTAAGTACCGCTGCCATTTCGCAAATTAAAAGTGCCGTTGTCACACTATCTTTATCGCGTGCATAAGTGCCTGGAAGATATCCATAGCTTTCCTCAAAGCCAAAAATATAGCTGCCCTTTTTGCTTTCCTCTTTCATTTTTATAATTTCTGCTATAAACTTAAAGCCTGTAAATACCTTGTAAAATTCCACGCCAAAACTTTGAGCTATTTTTCTAACCAAATCGGTTGTTACGATTGTTGAAACGACATAATCATCTTTTGACAGGGTGCGGGCTTCCTTTTTCTGTGACAATATATAATTACAAAGAAGTACACCAATCTGATTTCCTGTTACGGCTTCAAAATTTCCCTTGCCGTCATTATATAAAACACCGATTCTGTCTGCATCGGGGTCTGTTCCTATTATAATATCAGCGTCTTTTTCCTTAGCGATATCAATAGCAAGATAAAAGCCTTCTTTTTCTTCAGGATTAGGTGACTTCACCGTACTGAAATTCGGGTCCTTTACTGCTTGCTTTTCTACTACATAAACATCTTTATATCCCGCACGGCTGAGCGCTTTAGTAACAGGCAGCAGTCCCGTGCCGTGAAATGGTGTGTATACTATCTTGATATTATCTCTGTCTTTTGCAATCTGATGCGAAAGCGAAACAGAAATAAACTCATCAACTATTTCATCTCCCACAATTTCAATCAGACTGTTTTCCTTTTCGTTAACATAGGAAACATCATCAAAAATATCAAGTCCGTCTATAATTTTAATAATTTCATTTGAAGCAGACACATTAAGCTGCGCTCCGTCAGGACCATATGCCTTAAACCCATTGTATTCCGCAGGGTTATGGCTTGCCGTTATCATTATTCCCATATATGTTTTAAGATGACGTACTGCAAACGATAAAACAGGTGTCGGATTCATTTTATCAAAAACATATGCTTTTATTCCGTTTGCAGCGAGTACTGACGCGGCACCATATGCAAATTCTTCTGAAAAGTGTCTGCAATCATATGATATCACAACACCCTCTTTTTGCTTTCCCTGAGCTTTTATGAATTCAGCCATACCTTGCGTTGCACGTCTTACAGTGTATATATTCATCCTGTTTGTGCCGACTCCCAGCACTCCTCTTAGGCCGCCTGTACCAAATTCAAGATTTTTGTAAAAGCGTTCCTTTTTTTCCTGTTCATTATCGCCAATTGCAAGAAGCTCTTTTTGAGTTTTTTCGTCATCCTCCGTTTTTTCAAGCCAATAACTGTATTGCTCTAAATATCTTTCCACCAATGATTTTACCTCCATAATCTAACTTATAAATAAACACTCCGATGACTACTCTCCGCTATACCAGAATTCATCACTTTCGCCACTTTCGCCTACAATAACTTCTGTCCCCTGTGTAGTCTGTCCTGCAGCTTCCTCACTTTGAGGAGGCTCAGGATTTACATTTTCTTCAGGAGGCAGCACTTCGGTTTGTGTTCCGTTTTCTTCGGGCCCAATATTTCCATCCGGTGTTATAACTGTTCCCTCTGCCGGCGGATTGACTGCACCTGCACCGGGCTCAGTATTTCCTGCAGCAGAAGATTCATCTAAAATATTATCATCAATTTCATTGTCTGTTGGCGTCTTTTCGTGTGACGAACAAAATGTTACCGGTTGCGTACCCGCTTTAAAATAGTCATATCTTATATTATCACATCTTCCTGCAGCAATCTTGCCGCTTATCTGACAAATCGCTCTTGAAACCATACTGCTTGGCTGCTTAATGGTTTTGATGGTTACTTCCTCGTGAATATCATCCATAACCTTTTTCCATAAGCTTACGCAAGGGTTTCCAAGGCCTGACATATTCCTTGGCATATCATAACCAAACCACACAACCCCTACATAGTTTGGGGTAAAGCCCGCAAACCATCTGTCAACGTCATTTGTTGTTGTACCTGTTTTACCGCCCGCCATAATAGATGAATTCTTAAGACGCGCACCTGTTCCTGTACCGGAAGAGATTACGCCTGTAAGCATATTTGCAGTTATATATGCAGTTTGTTCACTCATCGCCTTTTTTGTCTCGGGCTTGTTTTCTAAAATTATTCTTCCGTTTGAATCAATAACTTTAGTATATGAAACAGGCTTTGTATATATTCCTGAATTTACAAATGGACAGTACGCTGCGGCAATCTCCAATACAGAAACACCGTCTGTAAGACCGCCTAATGCTAAACTGCTGTAGAACTTATCTGAATATACTTCACCATCTGCTCTCTTTTCGCCCTCTACCAGTGAAGTCACAGAAAGATTCTTAGTTACAAAATTAAACGACTTATCAACCGTGAGTTTATCCACAATTCTGACTGCAGGAATATTCCTTGACAACTCTAAAGCCTTTCGTACAGTAATTTTATCAAGGAATTTGCCGTCTGCATTTCTTGGCTCCCAGTTGCCGATTTTTAAATATGAGTCATCAACTAACGTTGAAGCCGTCACAACTCCATACTCTATGGCAGGAGCATAAACAGAAAGAGGTTTAATCGATGAACCTGGCTGACGTACAGTTTGAGTTGCTCTGTTTAAAACTCTGTTTCCTTTTTTCTCTCCTCTGCCGCCCATAATACCTTTTATATGACCTGTATATGGGTCTAAAACCACCATAGCCGACTGAGGTCCGTTATCTCCCCACGCACCGGGAAAGTTACTGTTGTTTTCAAACACCTTTTCCATCGCTTCCTGAACATTAGGGTCCATAGTGGTGTATATTTTAAGTCCACCCTTAAATAAGAGCTTTGTAGCATCACTTTCTGACATATTTCTTTTTGTCATCAAATCGTTCATAACATCAATTACAACCTGATCAACGAAATATGACTGGATTTTACTTGTAGATGTCTTGGCTGTTCCTTTGACAAGCCTTAGCTCCGCGGCTTTTGCCTCATCGCGCTCAGTTTCTGTTATATAGCCAAGCTCGCACATTTTATCAAGTACAAGCTCCTGCTTCTTTTTGTGCTCTTCATAGTTCAGTAGCGGGTCATATTTTGACGGATACTGTGTAATACCTGCAATTGATGCACACTCGGCAAGTGTCAGCTCTGACACATCTTTACTGAAATATACATTTGATGCTGCCTGAACACCGTGACAACCCTGCCCTAAATAGATAGTGTTCATATACATCTCAATGATTTCATCTTTTGTCATTTTCTGCTCTAAGTTAATCGCTCTTATCATTTCCTGAATTTTTCTGATAGGCGAACGCTCATTATCTCCCGTAACGTTTTTAATGAGCTGCTGGGTAATCGTAGAGCCACCGTATGACTTGTTTCCCTTAAAAAAATACGTAATGGTAGCACCTAACGTTCTTTTTATATCCACACCGCTATGCGAATCAAATCTTTCGTCTTCAATCGCCACAAAGGCATCTCTAAGAAGCGGCGGAGTAGCTTCAATATCTACCCATATACGATTCTGCTCAGAATACAGTCTGTCAATCTCTTTAGCTTCGCCTGTTTCTTCATCAATATAATAAATCATTGATGAGAAATCAAGATTATACTCCTGCGCAATAAGGTCAGTACTGTTATCAATGAACCCCAAAAGAGCCCCTGCTACCGCTGAAGATATCAAAACTGCGATTATAAGTACTAATACTACTATCTTTTTAAATAATGTTTGTCTTTTTTTCTTTTTTGTATTCTTACGGGATGTTGTTTTTCTTCCTTCCATGAACTCCCTCCGTTCTTTTGATATATAAAATATACATATGTTTCCACCTACATTATAAATGATAATCGTTACAAAACTATTACGAAAGCAAATTATTTATATTACGGATAAAATGCCCGAAAAAGATAAAAATAATTATCAAAATAATTTGAAAGGAAATTTTTTATGTATGAAATAAAACCAAAGAAAACAAGTTATATTTTGTTTGTGGTAATAGGCATTATGGCACTTAGCGCAATAGGCTTAGGGATAGGCTATGCAGGAGCTAAGCTTTCTGGAAGAACTCCAGAGGGTGAATATATAGAAAGGCATACACCGATTGAAATTACAGAGACAGAAAAACAAAACAGCGAAAATTTCACAGAGCAACAAGCAGAAACCGTAAATTCAGGAAAGCTTCCCGAAAATGAGTTTATGTATTTAATACGACTTGAAAATGGCAAAACAAAGGTATACAGCCTGTCAGGAGAAACGCCTGTATATAGCCACGAACTTCCTGTAAAACCGGGCGCTCTCCCGCCGGATGATGTTGCTTCCTTAAAGGAAGGAATATATTTAAAAAATAAAGACGAGCTTCTGTCTTTTACAGAAGACTTTTGCTCTTAATAATTGAAAAGAAGGTGTCGGTTTGAGAGGAATATATACACCTGTCACAAAAGTCAGACGTCAGGTCTTTTGCGAAGTTGCAAAATTTGCTCTATCGGATAAAGACTGGTCAGAAATTGAAAAAATCCCATATAAAATTGTTCCGGGTGAGATTGCCCGCTATCGTGACAGTGTTTTTAAAGAACGCGCAATCGTAGGCGAGCGCCTGCGCCTTGCACTCGGTCTTGATTTAAGACCGCAGGACAAGCATGCGCCGCTCTGCGAGGGCATTGAAGAAAGCGCCATAAACGAAACATATTATCATCATCCGCTTATCAATATTATAAAATTCGCATGCGAAGCATGTCCCGAAAAGGCATATTATGTCACAGATAACTGTCGCGGTTGTTTGGCACACCCCTGTGTTTTTGTCTGTCCTACAAATGCAGTTTTTATCGACAAAGGAAAATCCGTCATAGATGATGAAAAATGCATCCGTTGCGGAAAATGCAGCTCCGTATGCCCATATAATGCAATAGTATCTTTTGATAGACCTTGCGCTAAAGCCTGCGGTGTTGACGCAATCGGCAGTGACGATTTAGGCAGGGCAGATATTGACTATGACAAATGTGTTGCCTGCGGGATGTGTCTTGTCAATTGCCCATTTGCCGCTATCAGCGACAAATCACAGATTTTTCAGCTGATAAACGCGATGAAGTCAGGCGAGAAAATAATTGCAGAAGTAGCCCCTGCTTTTGTAGGTCAATTCGGCGACAATATCCCACCTGAAAAGGTAAAACCTCTCCTTAAGGAATTCGGCTTTTACGATGTCTATGAGGTAGCTCTCGGAGCAGATATATCGGCAGCCCACGAAGCAGAGCTTTTTTTGTCAGATGTTCCTGACAGATTGCCTTTTTTAGCCACATCGTGTTGTCCATCGTGGGCAGCTATGGCAAAAAAACTGTTTCCCGATATCTCCTATTGCGTTTCGTCCGGTCTTACACCAATGGTCACAACTGCAAGACTTATAAAAAAGAAGCATCCCGACTGCAAAATTGTATTCATCGGACCATGCTCAGCAAAAAAGCTTGAGGCTATGCGCAAAAGTGTCAGGAGTGATGTCGATTTTGTTATCACGTTTGAAGAAATGATAGGAATGTTTACTGCAAAGGGAATCGTTTGTGATTTTGGTTGTCCTGACGAGCCTTTTACATCTGCAACAGCGGCAGGAAGAGGGTATGCAGCATCAGGCGGTGTGCTTGATGCAATCTGCAATGTCATAAAAGAAAAAGACCCGAAAAGAGATGTTAAAACGGACAGGGCAGACAATCTCTCCGATTGCCGAAAGATGCTATCTCTTGCCCGTGCAGGAAAAAGAGACGGATATCTCTTAGAAGGTATGGCATGTCCCGGTGGATGCATTGGCGGTGCAGGAACTGTCCTTAATCAGAAAAAAGCCATCTCCGCTGTGCATAAATATAGCGACAGTTCCGAAAAGAAGCTGGCAACAGAATATGATAAGGATTTCTAATTTAAAACAGAGTGTGGCGTATGGCCACACTCTGTTTTAATACTTCTTTTCACCTGACAATATCATCATTTTTTCTGTGTTTGGTTTAATTTCAACGTTTACTACCTTATCTTCCCATTCTTCAGGCTTAAATTCTTCCATTGAAATTGAAATAGCTTCCTTTGGGCAACCCCAGTATTTTATAAAAATCTCGTTAATCTCATCTGCAACTTTTTTCTTAATTTCTTCATCCTTTGGATAAGCCTTAATTGCAATATATGGCATTTTTATTGCTCCTTTTTACATATTCTTATTTGTCTTTGCTTTTTTGCATGCCTGTCTGTATTTAAGCGGTGTTACATTTTCATGCTTCCTGAAAATATCGTTAAATCTCTGCTGGCTTGAAAATCCCACAGATGCAGCAATATCCGATACTTTCACGTCGGTGTTTTCCAGAAGCTCTTTGGCTGCATCAACACGCACCTTTAATATATAGCTTTTCGGACTGATACCGAATTTATTTTTAAATGAATGAGCAAAATAACTGTCAGACAGATAAATATATTTTGCAATACCTGAAAGCGACAAATCTTTGGCGTAATTTACATCAATATACTCTTTAGAAATATTTAAAAGCTCAGAAAGCTTCAAATTTCTGTTTTTAGCGCTCTGCTCCCATTCAAGCTTTAAGGCTCTTGACAGAAGAACAAAAAGCTCAACAATAAGTATTCCGCTTAAGAAATCTCCCCACACCTGATACCTCACGCGTTCTCTTAAAATTTTATTCATTACGTGAATAATATCATTCTTTCTGCCAAGCCTCAAAAAGAGAAAATCACCGTTTGCGTCATCTTCCACATATTCCATAAAGTCAGTAAGCGAAACGTGACTTGCATCGTTTTTCTTATTTTTAAACATAAAATATAAAACAATAAGCTCACAATTTTCAGACTTCACTATAAACTTATGTGATTTCTGCGGTTTTATTATAATAACAGAGTGCGGCGACATATTAACGTCAACACCCTCAATCTGAAAAACTGCACTGCCTTTTTTTACATAAACCATCTCATAATGGTCATGCTTATTAGCATTCATAGACCAGTTTATGTCGTGGATTCTTTCAATGGTCTTGACGATAGCAGGCATATAGATGAGCTTTTCAAGCATTTCGTCCCAAACCTTTGGAAGTTTAGCCTCATTCATACTTTCACCTTCTTTTCTTTGAAAGTAAATTTTACATAAATATTATATAACTGTAAAAAGACTCTGTCAACATCAAAAAAAAATTGACACGTATTTTATTTAGAGTTATAATTATTATATGCTTTAGTATTTAAAAAATCAAACGGAGATGAAAATATGACAATAAAAATTGGAATTTTAGGCTATGGCAACTTAGGTCGCGGTTTGGAAAATGCAATCGCACAAAACAGCGATATGGAGCTTATAGGTGTGTTTACAAGACGAGCCCCTGAAACTGTAAAGCCTGTTAGAAAAGAAACTAAAGTTTACAAAATCGAAGATGTATGTCTTTTTAAAGATAAAATAGACGTTTTAATGCTTTGCGGCGGCTCAGCTACGGACCTCCCCGAGCAGGGACCAAAATATTCTGAACTGTTTAACTGTATCGACAGCTTTGATACGCACGCAAAAATCCCCGAATATTTTGCAGCCGTTGATAAGGTGGCCAAAGCCTCTAAAAAAACAAGTATTATTTCTGTCGGTTGGGACCCTGGCCTTTTCTCGCTGCAGAGAGTTTTGTTTGAATCAGTTTTAGCTGATGGCAAGACATACACCTTCTGGAGAAAAGGTGTAAGTCAGGGACATTCTGATGCAATAAGAAGAATTGAAGGCGTTAAAAATGCCAAGCAATATACAATCCCCGTAGAGTCTGCCGTAGAAGGTGCAAGAAGCGGTGAAAACCCTGATTTTACAACACGCCAAAAGCACCTAAGGGAATGTTTTGTTGTTTTAGAAGACGGCGCTGACCCGTCTCGCATTGAAAATGAAATAAAAACAATGCCTAACTATTTTGCAGACTATGACACAACAGTGCATTTTATCACAGAAGAAGAAATGGCAAAAAATCACTCGGGCATACCTCATGGCGGCTTTGTTATAAGGAGCGGCAAAACAGGAGAAAATCTTTCTTCCAAACACGTTTGTGAGTTCTCTTTAAAGCTTGATTCAAACCCGGAATTTACATCAAGTGTACTCCTTTGCTATGCTCGTGCAGTATACAGATTCGCGCAAAACGGAGATTACGGCGCTAAAACAGTCTTTGACGTTCCGCCGGCTTATCTGTCACCTAAGTCTGCAGACGACTTAAGAAAAGAATTATTATAATACCTAAGGGGCTGTAGCAAAATGTGCACACCACACAAGGCAAAGAAAAACGCATAATAAAGCCTTTTATACTATAACGATAAGTGAAAAATAAGATAAAACTTAAGGAAGAAATTCGCAAATGCGAATTTCTTCTGTTTTTTATTGCCTTGTGTTTTGAACAAACTTCGCCTCTCGACGTACCATTGTACGCCTTCGGGTAACCGAAAGCAAGGCTATGCCTTGCTTTCGCTCAGTTTGTTCAATCTGCACTATTTTCCGTCCAGCCTAAAAGGAGCTGTAGCAAAATGAAATTCATTTTGCTACAGCTCCTTATTTTTTATTTCTTCATCAAAAATGTATGGAAAAGTTCATAATTTTATGATATAATATAAATATTAGTATCAGGAAACGGAGAAAAAATATGAAATCGGCAAGAGAAACAGCACTTTTAATTCTTTATCGATATGATAAAGAGGGCGCGTATTTAAATATTGCATTTAAAAATCTTGTTTCATCTTCTGACTTTTCCCGTGAAGATACGGCTTTTATCAAAGAGCTTGTTTTCGGAACTGTAAAACACAAAATAACACTTGATTACATAATTAATAAGTTTTCAAAAATAAGGCTCAAAAAAATATCTCCATATATTTTAAATATCCTGCGTATGAGTATCTACCAGATGCTTTTTATGGATAAAGTGCCAAAAAGCGCGGCAGTTAATGAGGGAGTAAAGCTTTCTAAAAAATACGGACACTCCGCTTCCGTTTCGTTTACTAATGCAATTTTGCGCAAAGCATCACAAGAAGACCTTTCCGCTTTGCCTGACGGTGACAATGCCGAGACGCTTAGCATTATTTATTCTCACCCCCAAAATGTAGTACAGTTTTATATCGACTCTTTCGGGCTTTTAAAAGCAAAGGAAATCTTAGCGGCAAATATGGATATTGCCCCTTTGTGCATACGTACAAACTCAAGATTTACAGACCGAGATGAGCTTACAGAAATATTAAAAAAAGAAGGCTTTAGTGCTGCATATGCCCCGCTTGCAAAAAACGCTCTTTTTATTACATCTGGTGGCGATGTTACAAAAACAGATGCTTATAAAAACGGTCTTTTCACAATTCAGGACCAGTCTTCACAGCTTGCAGGCGAAATGCTTTGTCCGAAACCTAACGAACTTGTTTTGGATATGTGTTCTGCCCCCGGCGGAAAAACTACTCATTTAGCAGAGCTTATGGAAAATCGCGGCAAGATTTTAGCCTTTGATTTATACGAAAAACGTCTCTTAGATGTAAGTATTGCGGCGCAAAGACTCAAAATTGATATTATAGAAACAAAACCACACAATGCAGAAGCTTTTATGCCTGAGCTTTTGTCAAAAGCTGACAGAATTCTTTTAGACGTACCCTGCTCAGGAATGGGAATAATACGGCGTAAGCCTGATATAAAATATAAAGAAGATTTGCTTGGTTTTTGTGAGCTTACAAAAGTACAGAAAAATATACTAAGTGTCTGCTCAAAATATCTTAAACCACACGGCACTATGGTATATAGCACGTGCACAATAAACCCTGCAGAAAATATGGAAATTGTCAACGCCTTTTTAAATGAAAATCCCGATTTTTGTATCTCTCCGCCTGATGAATGTAGCCTTTCAGAAAAAGCCTTAAAGGTGCTTAAAGACGGATATGGAACATTTTTTCCGGGTGAAAGTGACGGCTTCTTTATTTGCAGACTGAAGAGGGTGAAATGATGACCTTAAAACCCAACTTAAGAAACTATACACAAGACGAGCTTATGGGCATAATGGAAACCTTAGGCGAAAAGCCTTTTCGTGCAAAACAGATTTTCAAGTGGCTGCATAAGGGCGCCCAAAGCTTTGATGAAATGACCGACATTTCAAAAACCCTTAAAGAAAAGCTCGAGCTAAACTACCGTATTGATAATCTGACAATAGAAAAAAAGCTTGTTTCTGCTATCGACGGAACTATTAAATACCTTTTCCGTCTTTATGATGGAAGCTTTATTGAAAGTGTTATAATGAAATATAAGCACGGCAATACGATTTGCGTATCTTCTCAGGTCGGTTGTAATATGGGCTGCAGATTTTGCGCATCAGCAATCGGTGGAAAGCTCAGAAATTTAGAAACAGGCGAGATTACTGACCAGGTCTTAAAAGCAGAAAAAGACTCAGGGCTTAAAATTTCAAATATAGTTATGATGGGAATCGGCGAGCCGCTTGATAATTTTGAAAATGTAGTTCGCTTTTTAAAGAATGCAAACCACGAAAATGGACTCTATATAAGCGCAAGACATATTACTGTTTCAACCTGCGGTGTCGCAGATAAAATTCTTGCTTTGGCAAACACGGGCCTTCCTGTGACACTTTCTGTTTCACTTCACTCGCCCGATAACGAAAAAAGAAGTGAGATAATGCCGATAAATAAAAAATATCCAATAGAAGTGTTGCTTTGTGCAGCCAAAGAATATATACAAAAAACAGGGCGCAGAGTCAGTATAGAATATGCCTTGATAAATGGTGAAACTGATAGTCTTGACTTCGCCCAAAAGCTTATAAAACTGCTCTCGGGCGACCTTTTTCACATAAACCTGATACCTGTAAATAACGTCAGCGAGCGTTCTTATAAAAAAAGCTCCAAAGAGCAAATCAAAAAATTTATGGATTACTTAAACAATAACGGTCTAAATGCTACACTGCGTCGCGAAATGGGCAGCGATATAAATGCTGCGTGCGGTCAGTTAAGGAAGCAAACAATGGAAAAAAGAGGTGATAATTTGTGATTATTGCAAGCGGATACACCGACAAAGGTTTGGTGCGAAAGGCAAACGAAGACAATTGGTTTTCCTGTGAGCCTTCTCCTATTTCAAAAGCCTTTTTTGCAATAGTTGCAGATGGCATGGGCGGGCATAATGCCGGCGAGGTTGCAAGTAAAATTGCAACGGATACCATAAGCGACTTTATAAACAAAAACTACAGTGATGAACTAGAATATGATGCTTTAAAGAATATGCTATTGACAGCGACAGAGCTTGCAAACAAGGCTATTTTTGATGAAAGCAAGACATCAAGTGATAAATCGGGTATGGGAACGACACTTATCTTGTGTTTTATAATTGATAATCGTGTTGTTGTCCTGCATGTCGGAGACTCCAGACTTTACCTGATACGAAGCAATACAATTCACAGAATTACAAAAGACCATTCTCTTGTGGAGGAGCTCGTTTCGCAGGGAACTATCACAGAAGAAGAAGCAGCTAATCATCCTCACAAAAATGTTATCACAAGAGCACTGGGTACGGATTCAGTCGTTGATATTGACGTTTTAGAGTTTGAAACTAAGGACGAAGATATCTTAATCCTGTGTTCAGACGGACTTTCAAATGTCTTATGCGATACCGAAATCAAACAAACCGTTTTAGATAGCGAAAACGTTATCATATCATCAAAAAACCTTGTTGACCGTGCAAACGAAAACGGGGGCCCTGATAATATCACGGCGGTTGTACTTAAGATTGCAGACTTGATAGCAAAAAATGAAGAAGGGATGAAAGAAAATGAATAATGAACATATTATAGATAGCCGCTATGAGATTATAGAAACAATCGGCAAAGGCGGAATGGCTATCGTTTATAAAGCAAAGTGCCTTGTACTTAACAGATATGTCGCAATTAAGGTGTTAAGACCGGAATACAGAACAGACAGCGATTTTATAAAACGTTTCCGTGCAGAAGCTCAGGCTGCAGGAGGGTTATCACACCCAAATATAGTTTCGGTCTATGACGTAGCGCTAGACGGAGACATTGACTATATCGTTATGGAATATGTCGAGGGAGTCACCTTAAAGCAATATATTGACGCAAAGGGCATCATTCCCTGGAAAGAAGCTGTCGATTACGGCAGCCAGATTTGTGCGGGGCTCGAGCACGCACACCAAAAAGGCATTGTACATAAAGACATAAAGCCCCACAACATTATGATAACACGTGAGGGTGTATTAAAGATTACTGATTTTGGAATAGCAAAAGCTATCAATTCAGGAACAATCGCATCAAATACAACAACAATCGGCTCTGTTCACTATTGTTCGCCTGAGCAGGCTCGCGGTGGATATACAGACACTAAAACAGATATCTATTCTTTAGGTGTGCTCCTTTATGAAATGGTAACTGGAACTCTTCCTTTTGACGGAGATAATGCCGTTTCTGTCGCTATGCAGCATATTGAAAATGAGCCTACACCACCAAAAACCTTAAATCCCGACATCCCGCAATCGTTTGAAAACGTTATTTTAAAGGCGATGTGCAAATCACCTGCTGCGAGATATGAAACAGCTACAAGAATGCTCGTTGATTTGAAAAAGGTATATATAGGTGCAGAGGTTGCCGCTGATTTTAATACATCACCTGGTGACACCACAATCATCCCGAAAGTTCCGCAAAACAATCCCAAGATAGATGGTAAACCAAAAAAACAGAAGAAAGTAATCTCTTCTAAAATGAGTGACCTTTACGGAATTTTAGCAGGAATCGGCACAGGAATTCTGCTTATTGCAATAATAGGCTTCTTCATTTTAAATCCACCGTCTTTTTCTTTTGGCGGTGAAAAGCTTGAACTTCCTGATTTTTCAGGTATGACAATAGAAGAAGCAAAAGACACTGTTATTAATTCTGAAATCGAAATAGTAGTAGAAAAGGAAATACGTGACGAAACGAAAGCAGAAGGAGTAATTCTTTCTCAGAATCCGCTTCCGTTTGAGAAAGTAAAAGCAAATTCTTCCGTTAAGGTCGTAATAAACGCGGCAGCTGAGCAGTTTAGTCTGCCAAGCGTTATCAATATGACAGAGGAAGAAGCGCAGAACGTATTTGCTGACTTAAATCTTAATGTGGCAGTAAGAACAGAGCCAAGTGACATAGTTGCAGAAGGATATATCATCAGTCAGCTGCCCGAGGGCGGCAACAAAATCTCAAAGGGTGGCTATGTTACAATCACAGTTTCATCAGGCAAGGAAGAAATCATCGTAGCTGTGCCCAATCTTATCGACCTTCCTTTAGAAAATGCTAAAGCTGTTCTTTTGGAAAATAATCTTGTCTGGGGAAGTATAATCTACATCGAAAGTGACAAACCTGTAAATACTGTTATATCACAGGAAATACGTCCTAATAAGGAAGTTAAAGAAAAAACCAGTATAGATTTAAGGGTATCACGCGGACCGGTTACAAATCCACCAACTAATCCACCTATAGCTCCCGCAACGGCAAACCCCCAACCATCAATTCCTGATCCGGTATTGCTTCCTGTGCAGGAACCATTAGCAGAAACAGTAGCACAAATACAATAAAACTAACCGAAAGGTCTGACTTAATGAACGGTGTTATAACAAAAGGAATAGGCGGATTTTACTACGTGCAGACAGATAGCGGTCTTGTTGAATGTCATGCACGCGGTAAATTCAGAAAATTAAACATCACACCTCAGGTAGGAGATAATGTAGAAATCACACTTTCCGAAACTGAGTCAGGTGTTGGAAGTATTGAAACGATTTTCCCGCGCAAAAACAGTTTCATAAGGCCGCCTGTTGCAAATATAGATAATATGGTAATCACTTTCTCTGTGAAAACTCCCGCACCCAATCTTCTTTTGGTTGATAAACTCACAGTTGCGGCAGTTTCTATGGGGGTAGATTGCATTATCTGTATTAATAAGGTTGACCTGTCAGATGATAAGGCGGAAGAATATAAAAAGGCTTATGAAAAGACAGGCTTTAAAGTTATTTTAGCAAGCAGCAGTGAAAATATCGGTACAGAAGAGCTAAAAGAAGTCTTAAAGGATAAGGTTTCAGCTTTAGCAGGGTCTTCAGGTGTTGGAAAATCAAGCCTTATAAATATCCTTGACCCAACACTTAACTTAAAAACAGGGGCGCTAAGCAACAAAATCAGCCGTGGTAAGCATACAACACGTCATTCAGAGCTTTTTCCGCTTTCCTTTGGCGGTTTCATATTAGATACACCGGGTTTTTCTTCTTTTGATATTTCATTGGTTACTCAGGATAATTTAGCAGAATTTTTCCCTGAAATATCAAAATATGCTAGTTATTGCAGGTTCACAGGCTGCAGTCATATTACAGAGCCCGACTGCGCTGTAAAAGAGGCTCTAGTACGAAAAGAAATATCACAAAGCCGCTATGAAAGCTATAAAACTCTTCAAGAAGAACTTAAAAATTTAAGACCTGATTACAGTAATTAAAATGTAATATTGATTTTATTGCATTTATTAAAATGAAGTAGTATAATAAATATTTAAATATAGCATTAATTAATGATAAAATAAAGGAGTAAAACAATGATTAAATTGTCACCATCGCTTTTAGCAGCAGATTTTACAAAGCTTGAAAGCGAAATAAAGAAAGTAGCCATAGCAGGTGCCGATATGCTCCATTTAGACGTTATGGACGGCCACCTCGTGCCAAATATCTCTTTTGGTATTCCCGTAATAAAGAGCATCAGAAAAGTAAGTGATATTATTTTCGATACGCACCTTATGATAAGCGAGCCACACAAATATGTAAAAGCTTTTGCAGATGCGGGTGCAGATATTATAACAATTCATATTGAATGTGACAGCGATATTGAAGCTACCTTAAAGGAAATTCATTCCTTAGGTAAAAAAGCAGGTATTGCATTAAATCCCGATGCGGAGCTTTCCAGAGTTCTTCCATACAAAGACCAGATAGATATGCTTCTGCTTATGACTGTTTACGCAGGCTTTGGCGGACAAAGTTATATTTCCGATGTAAATTCAAAAATCAAAGAAGCAAGAGAAATTTTCGGTCCTGATTTTGATATTGAAGTAGATGGCGGAGTTTATCTTGATAATCTTCACATTCCGGTAGATGCAGGCGCAAATGTAATTGTTGCAGGAACTGCAGTTTTCGGAAGTGAAAATCCTGCCGAAACTGTTAAAAAGTTCAAAGAATTTTAAAATATTTTTAAATTGACAAATAAAAGAGGTGATAAGCTGTGAATATCTTTACATCGTATATTTTCCCATTGATTAAAACTATTCAGCTTTCTGACATAGTTGACATCTTAATCGTTACATTTGCCATATATACACTAATGAAATACGTGCGTAAAACACGGGCAGAGCAGCTTATTAAAGGTATTGCTATCTTGCTTGTTGTTATGATTGTCAGCGACTGGCTGCAGCTTTCTGTAGTTCATTTTATACTGATTAACACTATGCAGATAGGTGCTACCGCACTTTTAATTATATTCCAGCCTGAGCTAAGACGTGGCTTAGAGCATATGGGACGCTCAAAATTCGGAAGTCTTTTTACTACTGAAGAGCCGCGTGAAACAGAGGATTTGATTGATGAAGCGTGCCTCGCTGCTGCCTCTATGTCTAAAACCAAGACAGGAGCACTCATTGTTTTTGAACGTAAAAACATAATAGATGAGCATCTAACAGGCGGAACGGTAATCAATGCAGATTTGTCATCTGAAATACTTGAAAATATTTTTGTACCCAACACACCTCTTCATGACGGTGCCGTAATTGTAAAAAAAGAAAAGATTCATATGGCAGCTACCGTATTGCCACTTTCTTCAAACAAAAACTTAAGTAAAGAGTTTGGTACAAGACACAGGGCGGCTTTAGGAATTACTGAAATGTCAGATAGTGTTGCACTCGTCGTTTCTGAAGAAACAGGAAAAATCTCTGTTGCCGTAGGCGGTGACCTTATAAGGAACCTTTCCATCTCATCACTTAGTAAGCTTTTAAACAAGCTGCTTGCCCAGTCAGATAATGAAAAAACGGCTCACAGCCATATTAAGTCAATATTTAAGGGGAGGGATAAGGAATGAAAATACTAAAAAGTGATAATATGCTTAAAATCATCTCTCTCGTTATAGCAATAGGTCTGTGGATTTATGTCGTTCAGGTACAAAATCCCGAACGTGAAAAAACCTTTAAAGGAGTGCCCGTAGTTTTTACACAAAGAGCAGAGCTTGAGGATAAAGACCTTATTGTTTTAAATGATAAGGACAGAACTGTTGATATAACCTTAAAGGGAAATATGAAAAACATAATGAATATATCCTCCTCCGATATTACCGTTGTTGCGGATTTAAGTCCTATCGAAGAAAAAGGGACACACTCTGTAAACACAAGTATTTTACTTCCATACGGAAATTTAGAAGTAGTGAAAAAGACTCCGTCTTCTATCTCTGTTGAAGTTGATACTTTAATATCTAAAATGTTTGATATAAACGTTGTAGCAGTAGGCTCGCCCAAAGCTGATTTCATTCCTGGAGAATTGCTTGCAAATCCCAATCAGGTGAAAGTAACAGGAGCAAAGACAATTATAGATGGTATCGGCTCAGTAGTTGCCGAAATTGATGTTAACGGTAAAGATACAGACATTGCAGCCGTAACAGCTCCTAAGGCTTTTGACTCAAGCGACAAAGAGATAAGTTTTTCACATATATCCTTTGATAATGAAGAGATACAGGTAAGATGTCAAATGCTCAAAACAAAAACAGTAAACCTTATTCCTGTGCTTTCCTCTGACTTAAGAACAGAAGAATTTTCATATCAACCTGATAGGAATACCTTATCAACTATAAATATTAAGGGGCCTGCTGATGTTATTGACGAGCTGACTGCAATCAGAACAATGCCTATCTCAATAAATGACATTGATGCTGCAGGAGATGCTGAAGTGACTCTCTATCTCCCTGACAGAGTATCATCATTAGATGGTGATTCATTCACAATAAGGTTTAATAAAAACACATATTAATGGGAAGAATAAATAAAACATATTCTTCGTCATTATGCACAATAAACCAGATTAAAAAATTTTTTATGTTTAGCTATAATTTTCCTTGCAATTTAGCACATATTGTGGTATCATATATACATACCACAACTAGCACAACAAACAAAACTTTTTTCATTTCCCTCCTTTTTAAATAAAAGGAAAACTCAAAGCCCCGATTTGTTTCTCGGGGTTTTTTGTTTTGTCATTTTTAAAAAATACCTGCATAGACTATAACAAAAAGAAAATATACAAAAGATGAAAAGAAACAGGACTTGGCGTTTTATGAAAATCCTGTTTCTTTTCATCTTTGTCTTTGAAGGGAGCTTTTCAAATGGTAAAAATTTTTAAAGGAACGATATTTAAAAGAATCTCGGCTTTATTTCTTGTCTTTTTATGTATCACATCAACGCACATGGTAGGTTTTGCAGATGAACTAACGTTGTCTGCACCATCTGCAATATTAATTGAATCCCAGACAGGTCAGGTGTTATTTGAAAAAAACGCCCACGAAAAACTACCCCCTGCATCTGTCACAAAAATTATGACAATGCTTTTGGTAATTGAAGCAGTTGATTCAGGACAGATTTCAATGGACGATATGGTAACGTGCTCAGAGGAAGCTGCATCTATGGGTGGCTCGCAGGTGTATTTAGAGGTGGGAGAGCAAATGAGTGTACACGATATGCTAAAAGCTGTTGCTGTTGCATCGGGCAATGATGCTGCGGTGGCTCTTGCGTGTCACCTTGCGGGAAGTCACGAGAGCTTTGTAAAAAAAATGAACGAACGAGCAAAAGAGCTTGGAATGGAAAACACTAACTTTATTAACTGTAATGGACTTGACGCTGACGGACACTACACAACGGCACACGACATCTCAGTAATGTCAAGAGAGCTTATATCACACCCACGAATTTTTGACTTCACTTCTATCTGGATGGATTCACTAAGAGGTGGCGAATTCGGTCTTGTCAATACAAACAAGCTGATACGTTTTTATGAGGGCGCAAATGGTTTAAAAACAGGCTCTACAAGTGTCGCAAAATATTGCCTCTCCGCTTCTGCTAAAAGAGATAATATGAACTTAATCGCAGTTATTATGGCGGCTCCCACATCAAAGGAGAGATTTGCAGATGCCACTAAACTTTTAGATTACGGCTTTGCAAATTATGCAATCGCAAACACACTTGTAACGGATGAAGACTTAAAAGAAATTAAGGTGAAAAAAGGAGCGCTAAACACAATTAAAACTGGTGCTAAAGACTCAGCAGGGGTTTTGGTTTCAAAAGAAAAATTAAATAGCATCGAAAAGAAATTATCCATCCCCGAAGAAATAGAAGCACCAATCACCAAAGGGCAAAAACTGGGCGAGATTGAATTCTTTATTGACGGAAACAAGGTGGGAAGTACAGACATCGTAGCAATAGAGGATGTCAAAAAAATAAACCCACTGCAAATGTTTGCAAGGCTCGCAAACAGTATGATGTTCGGGCAAGGGATGTAAAAAAGTCCAGCCCGCAAAAAGAGAAAAAATGGCTTTAAAAATATAATATTGACTATTGAAAATCGATATGATATAATAATTATGCCAAACAAATTACATAAAACAGTAACAGGGGTATTTTCTTTTGCGTTATTTACCTTTTATTTCTTGTTCAGTAGTTTGAGTTTACATAAAAATGCAAGCTCCTCCCTACTGAACAGAGAATTAAGGTATATCCCTTACTGTTTTTATATGGATTTGTTTGGCGACAATTGGGGTTTGCGTTTTTTATGCGCTGACTTCGGTTGGCGCATTTTTTATTGTCTAACTCCGAATAATGCTGCGACACATTTTTAAAAAGAGTCCCGAAAACAATTTTCGGGACCCTTTACCTTTATCTTATTCTTCTGTTTGCGCTGTTTCAACCGTCTCAACTGCTTCCACATTTTCCGTACTTTCGTTTTCGGGGGTTTCTTCCTGCTCTTCATCAGTACGAGCCATACTCACAACAGTTACATCGTCAGCTAATCGCATAAGTCTTACACCCTTTGTAAGTCTTCCAATACTGCTTATCTCGCGGGTCTTCATTCTTATAACAGTTCCGTCAGATGTAATCATCATAACGTCATCGCTTTCTGTAACAACCTGAATACCTGCTATTTTGCCTGTAGCATCGGAAATTCTGTAGTTATTAACACCTTTACCGCCACGAGTCTGAGTCTTATATTCAGTAAGAGGTGTCTTTTTACCGTAACCTTTTTCTGTTACGCATAAAAGCTCTCCGTCTTCTTTTGCCATGCCCATACCAACTACATAATCACTTGAAGATGCAAGCTTAATACCACGAACACCGTGCGAAACTCTGCCCATCGGACGTACATCTTCTTCGCTAAAGCGGATACACATACCATTATAGGTTGAAAGTATAATATCATTTGTGCCGTCTGTAAGCTCAACATTGATAAGCTCATCGTCATCATCAAGAACAATTGCCGCTATACCGCCTTTTCTTGATGTATCATAAAGCATAAAATCAGTCTTTTTAACAACACCTTTTTTTGTGCCGAAGAAGAGATATTTTCCCTCCTCAAACTCTTTTACGCAGATTGTTGCTGTAACCTTTTCATCCTGGTCAAGCTGCAAGAGATTTACGATTGCAGTACCCTTTGCGTGTCTGCCTGTTTCAGGAACCTGATATGCTTTCATGCGATACATTCTTCCCTTTGATGTGAAGAAAAGAATATGATTGTGCGTTGAAGTTACAAACAGCTTTTCAACAAAATCTTCTTCCCTTGTTGTCATACCAAGTATTCCCTTGCCGCCTCTGTGCTGAGCTCTGTATGTGTCAACAGGTAATCTCTTGATATAACCAAAGTGGGTGAGTGTGATAACAACGTCTTCTTCTTCAATTAAATCTTCAATATCAATTTCATCTTCTGAATCGAGTAGCTCTGTCTTTCTTTCATCGCCGTATTTATCTCTGATTTCTGTTAATTCCTCTTTGATGAGTTCCATCAGCTTGCTCTTATCAGAAAGTAATACGTTATATTCCTTGATTTTTTCAGCGAGCTCTGTATATTCTGTTTCGATTTTCTCACCATTTAATCTCTGGAGCTGTGCTAAGCGCATATCTAAAACACTCTGCGCCTGAATATCAGACATAGCAAACTTTTCCATAAGTCTTTCTTTAGCATCGTCGTATGACTCTCTTATTACCTTGATGATTTCATCAATGTTTGCTAAAGCAATTCTTAATCCCTCTAAGATATGCATTCTTGCTTCAGCTTTTTCTAAATCAAATCGTACTCTGCGTGTAACTATTTCTTCCTGGAAATTTATGAAATGGTCAAGAACTTCCATTAAACCCATAGTTTTCGGTCTGCCGTCATGGATTGCAAGAAGATTTACAGAGAAGCTGTCCTGAAGTCTTGTAAATTTATAGAGCTGATTTAGAACAACGTGCGGATTAGCATCACGTTTTAATGAAATATCAACACGGATTCCTATACGGTCAGAGGAATGGTCATCAATATCAGATAAACCCTCAATTCTCTTATCCTTAACAAGCTCTGCAATTGATTCAACAAGCATCTTTTTGTTAACCTGATACGGAAGCTCTGTGATGATAATTGATGAAGTGCCGTCACTGTGTTCTTCTATCTGTGTTTTAGCTCTTACAATAATTTTTCCGCGACCTGTTTCATAAGCACTGCGGATTCCTCTTTTCCCCATAATTGATGCACCTGTCGGGAAATCAGGAGCTTTGATGTATTCCATCATCTCATCTAGAGTGATTTCAGGATTATCAATTTTCGCAATTACGCCGTCTAAAACTTCTGTTAAGTTATGTGGCGGAATATTTGTAGCCATACCAACGGCAATACCTGAGCTACCATTAATTAAAAGTGTCGGTATTCTTGTAGGAAGTACAGTCGGCTCAACTCTTTTTTCATCAAAGTTAGGCAAAAAGTCAACTGTATTTTTATCAATATTTTCAAGCATTACATTAGCAAGCTTACTCATTCTTGCCTCAGTATAACGGTATGCAGCAGGCGGGTCGCCGTCAACACTACCGAAGTTACCGTGACCGTCTATTAACATATATCTCATAGAGAAATCCTGAGCTAAGCGGACCATAGCATCATAAACTGATGCATCGCCGTGTGGATGATATCTACCGATAACGTTACCAACTGTGGTAGCCGATTTAAAGAACGGCTTATCATGTGTTAAATGTTCTTCATACATCGAATAGAGAATACGTCTGTGAACAGGCTTTAAGCCGTCCCTTACATCAGGAAGCGCACGGCTTACAATAACACTCATCGCATAATCGATAAATGCCTCACGCATTCTTTTTTCAATATCAATATCAACTATTTTCTGTGTTTCTAAATATTCTTCAAAATGAGAATCTTCATATTTTTTATTTTTAGCCATTTTCTTTTCACCTCGTCTATACGTCAAGATTTGTTACGTACTGTGCATTTTCTTCTATGAAGATTCGTCTTGGCTCAACCTCATCACCCATCAAAATGGTGAATATCTCGTCAGCCTTTTGAGCATCATCAAGAGTAACTTTTAGAAGAATTCTGTTTTTCGGGTCCATAGTTGTTTCCCAAAGCTCTTCAGGGTTCATTTCACCAAGACCTTTATATCGGCTGATATCAACCTTAGCATTGGGGTCTCCACCCTTTAACTCTTCGCTTATTGCATCTCTTTCTTCATCGCTGAAAGCAACAAAAGATTTTTTGCCCCTTGAGAGCTTATAAAGTGGTGGTTTTGCAAGATATACGTGCCCTGTTTCAATAAGCGGTCTCATAAATCTGAAGAAGAAAGTGAGCAGAAGTGTCTGAATGTGTGCGCCGTCAACGTCGGCATCGGCCATAATTACGATTTTATCATAACGCAGTTTTTCTATGTTGAATTCGTCTGCAATACCTGTTCCGAGTGCCTGAATTACAGGTGTTAATTTATCGTTACCGTAAACCTTATCAGCTCTTGCTTTTTCAACGTTAAGCATCTTACCCCAAAGTGGGAGTATCGCCTGATATTTACTGTCACGTCCGCTCTTGGCTGAGCCGCCCGCAGAATCACCCTCGACAATATATATTTCAGTCTTAGTCGGGTCTTTTACAATGCAGTCTGTCAGCTTACCAGGAAGCGAGCTTGAACCAAGCGGAGTTTTTCTGTTTGCCTCTCTTGCCTTTCTTGCTGCTATTCTTGCACGTGACGCCATTAAGGCTTTTTCCAAGATAGCTCTTGCAACCTGAGGATTTTCTTCCATATAGTCAGCAAGCTTTTCTTTTATCATAGTTTCAACAAAGGTTCTCATTATAGAGTTTCCAAGCTTTGTTTTTGTCTGTCCTTCAAACTGAGGCTCAGATAACTTAACAGAAATAACGGAAATCAAGCCCTCTCTGATATCTTCGCCCTCTAACTCTTCATTATCTTTTAAGATTTTAAATTTCTTGCCGTAATCAACAAACACTTTTTTAAGCGCTGCTTTAAAGCCTGTAACGTGCATACCGCCCTCAGTTGTTGCTATGTTGTTTGCAAAAGATTCCGTCTTTTCATCATAGCCTGTGTACCACTGGAGAGCAACTTCAGCCATATTTCCATCTTTTTCTGCTTTTACATATATAACATCTTCATTTACAACTTCTAAAGACTCTTTTCTTTCTTTCTTTTCAGAGAATAAGTAAGAAACAAAGTTTTTAATACCGCCCTCATAGAGAAGCTCTTCCTCTCTTTTGTCCTCTCTGTCGTCTTTAAACGTAATCTTTAAGCCGCCGTTTAAGAAAGCCTGCTCTCTCAATCTCTTTAAAAGCACATTATAATCAAAAACAGTTTCTTCAAATATTTCTCCGTCAGCCCAGAACGTGATTTCTGTTCCTGTTTTATCAGTATCACCTATCGTGTGAACTTCGCCCTCAGGAACACCTCTTTTATAACTCTGGAACCATATCTTTTCGCCATCGTGTACCTTTACTTCAAGGTGAGTAGAAAGCGCATTAACAACAGACGCACCAACACCGTGCAGACCGCCTGATACTTTATATCCGCCGCCGCCGAATTTGCCACCTGCGTGAAGCACAGTAAATACAACGTCAATAGTCGATATTCCCATTTTAGGATGAATACCATGCGGAATACCACGTCCGTTATCCTTTACTGTAACAGAATTATCTTCGTTTAATGTAACTTCAATCTCTGTACAATAGCCTGCCAAGGCCTCATCTATAGCATTATCAACGATTTCATAAACCAGATGGTGAAGACCTTGTGCAGAAGTCGAACCGATATACATACCGGGACGTTTTCGTACTGCTTCCAGCCCCTCTAAAACCTGAATTTGAGTTTCGTCATATTGGGTGTTTACTTTTGTGTCAACACTGTTATCCATAATACCCTCCAAAATAGCATGTTTGCCGAATAAAGTTCAAAAATATATTTATAATTAATTATACCATATTTTTAGATAAATTGCAATATTTTTGATAAAAAAGATTACAGATATATTTTTGTGCGTGTATTACAAAAATGGCATTTTTATGTTACAAAACAATTACTTCATTTTTTAACAAAAAGTAAAACAATTATTTTTATGATTGATATTAAATATTAAATATGATATACTAAGTAAAAATCAAACTTTTCAGGAGATATCAGAGGATGGCAGAAAGAACGATAGATGTTTCCGGAATGGACATTTCAAAGCTTTTCGGAAATTTTGACAAAAACACAAAAATAGTCGAAAAAGAATTCGATGTTATAGTTTCAGCAAGGGATTCTGTACTTCGTATCATAGGACAGGAATCGGGCTTAGAGCCTGCATACAAAGTGCTTTCATCCCTGATTGAAACGATAGACAGGGGCGAAATTTTAACAGAACAAAGTGTTTTATATACCATAAATATGGTAAAAGATGGAGCAGAAGCTGACCTTTCAAAGCTCTCAGGCGACTGTGTATGCATAACTGCAAAGGGAAAGCCTATCAAAAGCAAAACCATCGGACAAAAACTGTATATCGGCGCAATGAACAAAAACACCGTAGTTTTCGGTATTGGCCCTGCAGGTACAGGTAAAACATATCTTGCCGTAGCAAAAGCGATTACTGCCTTTAGAAAAAAAGAAGTTTCAAGAATTATAATAACACGTCCCGCGGTAGAAGCAGGTGAAAAACTCGGATTTTTGCCGGGCGATTTACAGGATAAGGTTGACCCGTATCTTCGCCCTCTTCACGATGCACTTTTTGAAATGGTAGGTATGGAAAATTATCAGAGCTACGTTGAAAAAGGATTAATTGAAGTTGCACCGCTTGCATATATGCGCGGAAGAACACTTGATAATGCCTATATAATTTTAGACGAAGCACAAAATACAACGCCCGAACAGATGAAAATGTTTTTAACGCGTATAGGCTTTGGTTCTAAGGCTGTAATTACAGGCGATATAACGCAGATTGATCTTCCCGACGGCAAAAAATCAGGACTTAAAGAAGCAACAAGAATTCTTCAGGGCATTGAAGATATTGAATTCTGCTATTTCTCACATAAAGATGTTGTAAGACATCCGTTAGTTCAGAAAATTATTCAGGCTTATGAAAAATATAATAAAAAAGGCGGAGAGAAAAAGACTAATGATTAATCTTCTTTGGGAAAATGAACAAAGTAAAATAGATGTAACAGACGAGCACGTAGATATAATAAAAAAATGTATTGAAGCAACACTTGAAAATGAAAATGTAGAATATGACTGCGAGGTCAGTCTGACAATCACAGATAACGCATCTATCCGCGAAATCAACTCGGAAACGCGAAATATTGACTCGCCAACAGATGTGCTTTCTTTTCCAATGCTTGATGCTATGGATGGATTTTTTGAACCTTACGAGGAAGACTTCTCAGATGATTTTCTTGTTTTGGGAGATATTGTACTTTCGTTTGAAAGAGCATATGAGCAGTCAAATGAATATGGTCATTCTTTTTTGAGAGAAATCGGCTTTTTAACAGTTCATTCAACGCTTCACCTTTTAGGTTATGACCACGAAACGTCAAAAGAAGACGAAGAAAAAATGTTTGCAAAGCAGGAAGAAATCTTAAATAAAATTAATCTTATGAGGTAATAAAGTATGAGTAGAAGAAAGCTTAAAGCTTTAACCTTTTTAGACTATGGAAAAAATATTCTGCTTAGTCTGTTTGGACTATTGGTTTTTTCGTGGCTTTTTAAATTCAAATGCGGACACTTAATATATAGTTTGATTTTTTGTCTTACGCAGTTTGCTTTTTTATATTCGCGCGGGTCACTCGCTGCCAAAATAGATATGCGTACAAACGAAGCAAATGTTAAAAAAGCTTTAGAGCTTGCTTCGCCTCTTGCGATTTCTCTTGTATGTATAACGGCAGTTTATTCCCTGCTTTATTACGATATTCTGCCTGCTAAAGACGTTGTTATAGGCACTCTCGAGGCAGAGGGAGGCTCACTTACCAATGTTTATTTGATGGACGTTTTGACTATCGGTTTCAGGTTTTTGTTTTTCAACGTGACAGGCTTTATGCCTGATTCTGTAACAAATCCCATCTTCTTTTTGATATCTCCCGCCATTACGGTAGCAGGCACGCTGCTTGGATATCACCTGAGAACTAAAGGAATTTTTTTGGCAGATTATTTTCTTAAAGCAAAAGATTTCATTGTAAATAAATTCAACTCATAAAAAACCTAAAAGGATGGAAAGCGTAACTTTTCATCCTTTTAAATTTCTTATATTGCAGTTCTTTTTTTGTTGATTTTTCATATAAATTATGTTATAATATTTTTTATATCCATACTTGGAAAAGAGGTAAAAGCTATGCAGATAGTAAAGGCACCAAGAGGCACACATGATATTTTGCCCGGTGATATATATAAGTGGCACAAGGTTGAAAAAATAATGCGCGACCTTTGCCGAAAATTTGCATACCATGAAATAAGAACTCCCATGTTTGAGCACACGGAGCTTTTTACTCATGGAGTAGGCGAAACAACTGATGTTGTTCAAAAAGAAATGTACACATTTAATGATAAGGGAGACAGGAGCATTACACTAAAGCCTGAGGGCACATCACCTGTTGTAAGAAGCTTTATAGAAAATTCTCTCTACGCAGGACCCCAACCTTCCAAGCTTTACTATATCACTCCTTGCTTTAGGTATGAAAAGCCTCAGGCAGGCAGACTTCGTGCTTTCCATCAGTTTGGTGTTGAGGTTTTTGGAGCGATGGAACCGGCAATTGACGCAGAGGTTATCTCTCTTGCCTTGGGCGTATTCGATGCGCTCGGTGTAGGCGGTATTGAGCTTAACATAAACAGTATAGGCTGTCCCCAGTGCCGACATAAATATAACGAAATACTCCGCGACTTTTTCCGTCCGCACTTAGATGAATTATGCGAAACGTGTCGCACAAGATATGAGAAAAATCCGCTCAGAATTCTTGACTGTAAGAGTGCCGATTGTAAAGAGATTTATTATAAAGCTCCAATCCTTTTAGACCACATCTGCGATGATTGTAATGAGCATTTTGAAAAGCTTAAGAATTATCTCGATAAAATGGGAATTAAATATAACGTTGACGGAACAATCGTAAGAGGTCTTGACTACTATACAAAAACAGTATTTGAAATAGTTTCAAAAAACATCGGAGCTCAGGGCACAGTTTGCGGCGGTGGCAGATATAACGGTCTTGTTTCCTCTCTTGGCGGTCCTGAAATGGCGGGTGTAGGCTTCGGCTTAGGTATGGAAAGACTTATGCTTCTTCTTGACAATTTAAACATAGAGATAGAAAATGACGAAACACCCGATGTATTTATTGCAAACATCGGCCAGGCCGCAGATTTCTATGTTCAGACTCTCGTGGCAGAGTTGAGAAAAGCAGGTGTTGCAGCAGAACGTGACTATTTGCGCAGAAGTGTCAAGGCGCAAATGAAATATGCTGATAAAATCGGGGCCAAATATACAATGGTTTTAGGCGATGACGAAATAAACAACAATAAAGCAAATATAAAGAATATGGCTACAGGCGAGCAGACAGAAATTAATCTTTCTAGTGCGGCCGAGTTTTTTACACAAAGGGGATAAATTTATGGAAACGATTCAAGGATTAAAAAGAACACATAAATGCGGAGAACTCCGCCCCACTGATATCGGAAGCAATGTTACGGTTATGGGTTGGGTTCATGTATATAGAAACTTAGGCGGTGTTATATTCATTTATCTCCGAGATCGCTCAGGCACAGTTCAGGTTGTTTTCAATGGTGAAGACGATAAGGAAATGTTTGAAAAAGCTGACTTGCTTCGTACTGAATATGTAGTAGCTGTTTGCGGCGATGTAGTAAGGCGTACTGATGAAAATATCAATCCCAAAGTTCCTACAGGTGAAATTGAAATCAAAGCTACAGAATTAAGACTTCTTTCCAAAGCAGAAACTCCCCCGATTTATATCGAGGAAAACAGTAATGTAAGAGAAGAAGTAAGATTGAAATATCGTTATCTTGACTTAAGAAGACCTGATATGCAACGTCTTATGGAGTTAAGACATAGAGTTTGCAAACTTGCACGTGACTACTATGATGAAAACGGC
This sequence comes from Clostridia bacterium, assembly GCA_045648985.1. GTDB lineage: Bacteria > Bacillota > Clostridia > UBA1381 > UBA9506 > SIG437. The sequence continues at coordinate 26,039 of JAZROZ010000027.1, read as the reverse complement.
TTCTTAGAAATAGAAACACCAATGCTCACAAAATCGACACCCGAAGGTGCACGTGATTATCTCGTTCCTTCACGTGTTCATCCAGGTAAATTCTATGCACTTCCTCAGTCCCCACAGCTTTACAAACAGCTTTTGATGCTCTCAGGAATGGACAGATACTTCCAGATTGTAAAATGCTTCCGTGACGAAGACCTGCGTGCTGACCGTCAGCCTGAATTTACGCAGATAGACTTGGAAATGTCTTTTGTTAATATTGATGACGTTATTGAAGTTAACGAAGGCTTTATAAAAAAAGTATTTAAAGAAGTTTTAAATATTGATGTTCCGACACCATTTAAAAGACTTCCATATAGGGAGACTATGGAAAGATTTGGCTCGGACAAGCCTGATACACGTTTTGGTTTAGAGCTTAAAGACCTTTCAGATATAGTTAAAAATTGTGGCTTTAAAGTGTTTGCTGATGCCGTTGGAAAAGGTGGTAGTGTTCGTGCTATCAACTGCAAGGGCGGAAGTGCTAAGCTCTCAAGAAGAGATTTAGACTCATTAGTTGATTTTGTTAAACTCTATAAAGCTAAAGGTATGGCTTGGATTACAGTTGCCCAAGACGAATTAAAATCATCAATAACAAAATTCTTAACAGAAGATGAGATAAATGCCATCCTTGCAAAAACAGAAGCAGAAGTTGGCGATATCATTATGATTGTTGCCGACTGTGACAGTGTAGTGTTTGATTCACTCGGTGCACTTCGTTTAGAGCTTGCTAAACGTTTTGAACTCATTGAAAAAGACACATTTGATCTTTTATGGGTTACAGAATTTCCACTTTTAGAATATGATGATGAAGAGAACCGTTACGTCGCTAAACACCATCCGTTCACAAGTCCTATGGATGAAGATTTAGAGCTTTTAGACACCGACCCATCAAAAGTTCGTGCTAAAGCATACGATATCATATTAAACGGCACAGAGCTTGGTGGCGGCAGTATTAGAATATTCAACACAGACCTTCAGCAGAAAATGTTTGAAGTTTTAGGCTTTACTAAAGAAGAAGCTTGGGATCGTTTCGGATTCTTAATGAACGCATTCCGTTACGGAACACCTCCTCACGGTGGTATGGCATACGGCCTTGACAGATTTATAATGCTTCTTGCAGGCCGTGATTCAATCAGAGACGTAATCGCATTCCCAAAAGTAAAGGATGCATCTGAAATTATGACAGAAGCACCTGGCAATGTTGATATGAAACAACTTAAAGAGCTTTATATTAAATCTGAAGCTCCAAACGAAGAATAGTTAAGGAAATACCTAACGGCTCATATCTATAATAGATATGAGCTGTTTTTTTATTTAAAAAACACTTATTTCATCGTCTAAAAATAACAATATTAGAAAATGTTTTTATAAGATAAAAAAATGTTATGCCATGTTATTTTTCCTAAAATCATTGACAAAATACAAAAGAAATAGTATAATAACTAAAGTGTTAATGTTAATATAGGCTGGTGTGGCTCAGTCGGTAGAGCAGCTGATTCGTAATCAGCAGATCGTCGGTTCAAGTCCGATCACCAGCTCCAAAAAGAAGGTAAGCTTTAAAACCAACACGTCCTTATCTGGTGTTGGTCTTAAAGTTTGCCTTTTATTATGTGCCACAAAGAATAGTTTTTGGTCAACATGATGGTTAAACAGAAACTTTTTTAATCCTACGCTATCTTGATGAGCTAAATTACAAGTAAATTTTTCTATCTGGATTTGAATTTTATTACATAAAAAAGGTGTCTCAAAAGAGACACCTTTTAATGCTTTAAGTTCTAATCACAAAAGCAAAATATTATTTTGAAACTTTTACGATATATACTTCCTTAGCTCCATTCTGTGCTGTTATTTCAAATGCAACGTATTTTTCATCGCCTGCTGTCATTGGAGCGAGTTCAACTGTCTTTCCTGCTGTAAACTCTGTTTCATCAGTAATATCACTTGGTGAATCTACTACTGCGTATGCAACTGAAGCCTTTGTATATTCAGGACGTGCCCAAATGTATGAATATGCTGTATTTGAAACTGTAACAGTTGCTTCATAATCGTAATCCTGTCCTTCAACCGCTGCAGGATTAGAGATACCAGCCACACCAAATGAATTAATACTTACATCACTTGATTCTGGTCTGTAAACTTTTACTATATATACCTCACTAACGCCGCTCTGTGCAATTATTCTAAATGCAACATATTTTTCATCGCCTGTTGACATTTTTGGAACTGTAGCAGTCTTTCCTGTTGTATACGCTGTTTCTCCATTAACATCACTTGGTGAATCTACTACGGCATATGCAACATCAGCTTCTGTATATTCAGGACGTGCCCAAATGTATGAATATGCTGCAGTTTCAACCACTGCTTCATAATCGTAATCCTGTCCTTCAGCCGCTGCAGGATTAGAGATGCCAGCCACACCAAAGGAATTAATGCTTACATCGCTTGATGCTGGACTATAAAGTTTTACAATATAAACTTCCTTAGTTTCTCCATCTTCTGCTGTTATCTCAAATGCAACATATCTTGTTTCGCCAGTTGCCAATTTAACTTCAGCAGTCTTTCCTGATGTGAACTCTGTTTCTGCAGTAATATCACTTGGTGAAGCTACTACTTTATATGCAACTGAAGCGTTTACATCTGCAGGACGTGCCCAAATGTATGAATATGCTGTAGTTTCAACCTCTGCTATATAATCATAATCCTGTCCTTCTTCAGCTTCTGCAGGGCTTGCAATACCACTTACACCAAAAGAAGCAATTTCTACATTGCTTGACTTAGGTTCTTCTGTCGGTTCAACAGGTTCTTCTGTTGGTTCAACAGGTTCTTCTGTCGGTTCAACAGGTTCTTCTGTTGGTTCAACAGGTTCTTCTGTTGGTTCAACAGGTTCTTCTGTCGGTTCAACAGGTTCTTCTGTCGGTTCAACAGGTTCTTCTGTCGGTTCAACAGGTTCTTCTGTCGGTTCAACAGGTTCTTCTGTCGGCTCTGCAGGTGTTTCTGTTGGCTCTGATTGAACTTTTGATGTAGCTAATACAACACCATTAAAGTCGATTGTATAATCTAATTCTTCATCTTTTAAAGTTATTTGTTCACTACCACCTGGCATCAAATAAAGTCCATCGGAAAGGTCAGGCGTAGCACCAGCTGCAATACCTTGCTCTACTGTTCCGATAGAAAATGTTGATGCGTTAATATGATCTACAGTCTTACCTTCTTGGAATGCGAATACATAAGAAGCTAATGGTGCAAAATCTGTAGCGGTAACAGGTCTAAATCCATCTGTGCTGTTCCATGATGTAAAAACTACACCATTTTCTAAATCTACTGCATCAAGCTGTACACTTGGAGTACCAGTTATAGCTTCGTCTGTTTCAACGCCCGCCTGTGCAAAGCCTGCTGCTGTTTTTGCGCTCTCCGTTATCACTTCATAATTTCCTCTGCTTACATGTGACATAGGAATGAGAACTGTTGGATCATACTTAAGCACAAGATTAAAAGCAGCAAAGTTTGTGAAATTTCTTAAAGAAAGATTCAATACTATACCGTCTTCAATTTCTTTTGCTTTGTTCGGTTCTTCATTGTACGCATAGTATGAAATACCGTATGCTTCTGCATCAAACTTCTCTCCACCGAAAATTAACAATTCCGGCTTAGTTGCTTCTCCAGTTGCTGCAACGCTAAATGAACATACGATGTTGATAAGCATTGCCACAACTAAAAGAATTGAAATTCTTTTTTTCATTTTTTTCTCTCCTTTTAAATAATAAATTTTTTATTTGCGGAAAGCTCCGCTTCCACAACTGTATTTTCCTTTCTGTAAACATACGCATCTGCAACCAACAGAACAAAATCAAATTTTGTCTTACAAATACATACGGCTACAAAAAGGCATATTACAATTAGTGTAATCATTATATCATATTTTTCCTAAAAAATACAAGTACATTTGTGAAAAATAACTAACAAAAAATTTTGTCACAATTTTGTAATACAACCAAAGTTTTTGTGCAATATCAACAAAACAATTATGCTTTCTGCTGCCAAAGCATAGCAGCTCCTATTATACCTGCATCATTTCCGAGTTTTGCAGTCACAATTTGCGCTCTTGGTAAATCCTCTCCGTAGCTTTCTTTTGCTACAAATTTTCTTATCGGAGCAAGTAACACTTCGCCTTGCTTGCTGACGCCTCCGCCAATAACAATCGCCTCGGGCTGTAATACGTTAACAACATCTGTTATTCCAACGCAGAGATAGTATATGTATCTATCCACTACTGCCTTTGCAGTTTCATCTCCTTTTTCTGCTGCATCAAACGCAGTTTTACCATTTACTTTATCAAGGTCGCCTTCGACAATCTCCCATATGGTACTTTCAGGATGAGCAATAGCTGCTTCTTTTGTCTGCCCGATAAGCGCAGTTGCTGAAGCTAGAGCCTCCCAGCAGCCTCTTCGTCCGCATTCGCACTCGGGACCGTTTATATCTATAACCTTATGCCCAAGCTCACTTGCGGCATTGTTAAAGCCTGAGTGTATTTTCTTATCTATGATTATGCCGCCGCCAACACCTGTGCCTAAAGTTACAACTACTGCAGAGGATAATCCTTTTGCTGCTCCTGCTATGAGCTCACCATATGCTGCTGCATTTGCATCATTTTCTACACATACATTCGCATTCTTAAAATATTTTCTGAATTCTTTTGAAAGAGATACGTTTCTGAATGTTGGAAAAGAACTCGCAAATACTATTCCATCCTTTTCTTTGTTTGGCGCTCCCGGCGAACCGATGCCGATTTGTGTTATTTCCAAATCGCTGATGCCTTCTTCTTTTGCAAGCTTTTTTGTAAGGTCTGCCATATCTTTAACAATTTCTTCAAAGGGCTTTTTTCTTTCAGTTGGCACAGAGCCTTTCCTTACTATCCTATAATTATCATCAACAAGGCCAACAGCAATGTTCGTTCCGCCTAAATCAATTCCAATATACATATATGCTTCCTCCTAACCCATTCTTCTTCTTAAAATTTCATACATAACTATACCTGCGGCAACAGAAGCGTTAAGTGATTCAGTTTTTCCGAGCATTGGAATATTAACAAGAAAATCGCATTTTTCCTTAACAAGCTTTCCTATACCCTTTCCTTCAGAACCTACAACTAATGCACAAGGCCCCAAGAGGTCAGCTTTAAATATACTTTTTTCACCGTCCATATCAGCTCCGAAAACCCATAATCCTTCTTTTTTCAAGGTATCTATTGCTTTTGGAATACTCGTGACTTTAGCAATTTTTGTATGATACACAGCACCCGCCGATGTTTTAGCAACAACTGCATTCACTCCGACATTTCTGTGTTTTGCAATCAGCACTCCGTCTGCACCTGCAGCATTTGCAGTTCTTATTATTGCTCCAAGATTATGCGGATCTGTTATCTCGTCTGCAATTACAACAAAAGGTGGCGTTCCCTTTTTTTTGCTTTCTTCTAAAATCTCCTCTAAGGTGCTGTATTTTATGGCAGAAGCAATAGCGACAACTCCTTGTGAGTGGTCTGTTCCTGATAACTCTTCAACCCTTTTTGAGCTAACAAAAGAATAGGGGATACCTCTTTCTTTTGCTAAAGAAATTATCTTTGAAAGCGCATTTTTATTAGCTGTTTCACTTATGAAAATCTTATCAACAGATAGCCCTGAACGAATAGCTTCCTCTACGGGATTTCTTCCCTCTATCTTGTTTTCACTTAATCTTTCTTCCATTTTATCACCTCAACCGAAAGAGAAAAATCTAAACTAGCCAAGCACCCATGTAGGCAGCCATTTGAGCATTTCTGCATAATCAGTTGGCACCGGCATACCTGTCAGCACAGGATAGAACATAACAAACAACACCACTACTAAAGCTGCATAAGCTATTATATATTTCTTCTTTTTGGCATTTTTTTCATACATTTGCTTTGCAAAATATACCATCATCAGCACCACAAAAATAACGCAAGGGAAGAAGTGGTATATAAATGCTGCACGAGTGACTAAAACCCATGGCAAATACATAGCCCCAAAGCCCGCTACCATCGTTTTAAGCTCGAAATTTCCTTTTTTGCTAATCAACATATATATACTTCCTAAAACAACAGGTATAGTCAGCCACCATACAAGCGGATTACCAAAGCTCGAAATGCCCATTGATATACCAAGAGGTACAAACATTCTGTTTGGGTTATATGCATAAAGCGGCTTCAAATCAAGTGGCCATGACCACCAGCTCGACATATATGGATGCGTACTTTCTAAGCCCGAATGATAACTGAACATATTTCTTTGATTCCTGAAGAAGAATGAAAGACCTGTTACTTCTGTGTTCATCGCAGGAATATATGAAAGAAAATATATTACAAAAGGAATTACTACGAAAAACAGAGCACCGCATAATACAGTTTTAATCGCACAAGGCTTGAAGCTATCCACTATATTTTTCATATGCTCCGTCTCATCACGATTGAGCTTTCCGCTTTTCTTTATTATTTTTTCAGCTTCTTTATACTCTTTATATCTCTTATACAGAGTCAAAAAGAACAATATGCAAAGCCCTAGTCCCGCATAAATACCCTGCCATTTTGTTGCTGCCCCAAGTCCAAAACAAATTCCGCTTGCCAAAAGCGATGGAACAGTCTTTTTAAAACCTTCATTATAGAAGCTCTTACTTATATAAAGATACATAAAGTAATACATCGCCATAACAAAGAAAGTGGTATAGGAGTCTATTGTTGCAAGCCTTGTCTGAGAAAGATGCATAAAGTCAAACGTGAAAAGTATAGCCGTAAGACTTGCCCATGACGTTTTCTTAAACATCTTTTTACCCATCATATAGGTAAGCGGCACCATAAGTACCCCGCAAAGAGTTCCGAAAAATCTCCAGCCGAACGGGTTCATACCAAAAATCAATATACCACAGGAAATAATAAGCTTGCCAAGCGGCGGATGCGTGTCTTCGTACGGATACCTGTTATTTATGTTTTCATAGGCGGTACGCGGATGATAGATTTCATCAAAATATGTTCCATCATACCAGGAAAATGTATACCTCACCTTGTCTTGCTCATCAATAAGAGCCTGAGCCGTTGTGTTTTCTCCTATTACAGATACAGGAATATATTTCTGCTCTTCACCTTCTCCAAAAAATGCAATTTCATTTAAATAGAATCTGTCATCATCGGGAGTGAGCTTTATATATCTTGTATTTTCATTAAGCTCGGTTACTTTCCACGAGAAAACTTTATCAAGTTTGATGTTTGTTTCCAAATTTTCAAAGTTTTCGCCATCATCCGAAATCTCAACCGTGAGTGTTCTTTGAATATCTCTTGACTCAATGTGTCTGTCTATCCAGCCGCTATATGTGTAAATTCTGTTTATGTCATAGCTTTCACCCAAATCTATGACTACACTTTCTTCTTTAGCCGCAGGATACCATCCGTTTTCAGGTACACTTCTTGAGCCTAAGTTGTAAAAAGCAAAAACTGAATAAACCAAAGTTATTACTGCCATTATGAGATAATCTTTTTTCACAAATGACACTTTTTCATACGGCTTTTGAAATTCAAAGCTTTTGTTTTGCCTTGATATTATCATTTCTGCCAGATCATTTTTTCTTTTATCTGCTTTTACAGAAGATTGCTTTTTCATAGAGGCAGGCGGCATCTCTTCTTTTGTCTTAAATAAAGCAACGTAAAAGATATACACCATAAAAGCATATATGAAAATATTTGTCCATGAATTCAGGATAAACAGAGTGTTGTCTCTGTATATAAAGTCGTCTGCGTGATTTTTAAGCAAGGTCTGCACGCAGTTTACAAAGTTTGACATAGAGAAGAGAAGATATACAGCCAAAACTTTCGGGTCACGTTTTATAATATATATAACAATAAGAATTAAAAACAATGAGTATAAATATCTCTCGTGCATTCCGTGAGCAAACATAAAAATCGTAGAAACGGTAAACGCCGCTAAATAAAATATTTTTGCCCTGTCTTTTATTTTATAGGAAACAACTCCAACTATAACAGACATCGCTACGATAAAGATAAATCCCCATGTTTTATATGTCAAAAACAAGAACGGGTCTGTGTTAGGAACCCAGTTTCCGCCAATTGCTCCAAAGAAGTTAGCCGCACAAACAGTTGCGTACTGATACATTCCGACAGCACTTTTATATTTTTCAATCAAAAGCCCATAGTTTCCGCCTGTTACAGGAAGCGGAACGATTAAAAGAACGAGCACCCCCAACAATACAGACAAAATTCCTGCTTTAATCATTTTGTTTCTTTCTTCTTTGTTTGTGAAAACTTCTATAAAATCAAAGAATACTGTAAACCCAAAAAGCGGTGCATATATTATCATCTGCGGTTTTGTCAAAAAGCACAGTACAAACATCAGTGTTGACAAAACATACTTTTTGTTATAAAGGAACATAAGCATTGCAATAAGCATCAGTGTAACAACGCTATCTACCTGACCCCATACTGTTGAGTTGAATATATTAATGGGATTAATTGCTGATAAAAGAGCTAATAGCATTGCTTTTTTATCAGCAATTTTATCTTTTGCAAATTTAAAAATAAATATAGAGCAAAAAGCATCAAATAAAATCGGAACAAATCTTATAAACGAAAGATACAGAGCAGACTGTGAATCTACATTAAAAAGCGTTGCTGTTTTTCCAACCAGATAAAGCACCGTTAAATATACAGGCGGGTAATCAACATAATGCTCTGTTGTATAATATTCCCAGATTTTATATTTCTCTCCGAAAGAAGTCCAGAGCCTGAAAAGAGCTGTGTCCTGAATATATCCTTTTGAATATTGTGTGCACAAAAGCTGAATAAGGAAAATAATTGCCAGAGTTATATAAAATGGCAAATAACTCTTTTCCTCATTCTTTTTTATCTCTTTGTTTTTCTGTTCGCCCAAGCCTGAATAATACGTGAGTGTAAATACTAAAACATACAGTATTAGGCACATTACAGCTGCTGTCATTTCTGTTCCTCCTTAGTAGGTTTTATATAAACTCTTCATTCTAAAATAAGTTTTCTACTTTTTCAAAAGTTCGATTGCAGCCATAAGCTGATCATCTTCTTGTGTTTCAAGCAAATTAAGACGTGAAAGCTTTTCATCGCTTAGGCTAACCTCAATATCGGGAATAATGCCCTGACCGTCTATACATTCGCCTTTCGGTGTGTAATATCTTGAATTTGTCATATATAGAGCCGTGTCTGCAGACAAAGGATAAAGTGCCTGACCTACGGCTTTTCCAAAGCTTTTTTCGCCAATAACCGTTCCAAGCCCATATGCCTGCACGCTACCTGCTAAAAGCTCAGACGCACTTGCCGTATGTCCGTTTATTAAAATTGCCATCTTAAGACCAAGCTCTTCTTTATCCGAATTAAAATATTCACGACTTCCATTACTGTCCTCTAAATATGCAATAACTCCTTCGGGCAAAAGCATATCGCACATTGATATTACAGTATGAGCATAACCGCCTGGGTTATTCCTCAAATCAATAATAACCGATGTTACTTCCATATCCTTTAACGTTTCTATAGCTGCACGGAATTCTTCTTCCGTTCTGTTGATGAATTCAGTTACTCTGACATAACCAATATCATCAATTGTTTTAAACGTTACTGTTTGTATATCAACGTGTTCTTTTTTCAGTTCAACATCAATCGGCTCGCTTTCACCTTTTCTCAAAAGCTTAATCTTCACGATATCGCCTACTGCTGCGTCTTTTCCGCCCACCTGATTAAGAATATCCTCATACGAATCAAGGGAAATCTTTATCCCGTTAACCTCCAGTATTTCATCACCCATCAGGATTCCTGCTCTTTGGGCAGGGGAGTTATCATACGGTATAACTACAGTCATAGTTTCCTTTTCAGGATTAAAAACAACCTGCATTCCCGCACCTACATAATCCTCTTCCTTTGACTCTTCATATTCGGTCAATTCTTCCATATCAAGATATCTTGAATACGGATCGCCAAGCTCTTTAACCATGGCATCTATTGCTGCATCGTCGAGTCTTGCTATTTCTTCTTCCGTCAGTTGATTAACATAATAATTATGAATTATGTTTCTTGCCCTTATAACAGGATTATCACTAAAACCATTTGATAAGAATCCCATTATCAGCATACTATAAAGGAAAAGTACAACGGCAGCTGTTGTGACGGCTGTTATGACAATATGCTTTTTATTAAACAAATAAACACTTCCTTATGTCCAAAGCGTGAACGTTTTAATTATAAATAATTTCGGGGGTCTGTTACTGCACCATTTACTAAAACTTCAAAGTGAAGGTGGTTTCCTGTTGACATTCCTGTTGTACCGACTAAGGCTATAACCTGACCCTTTGTTACTTGCTGCCCTGCTGATACTAAAAGCTTGCTCGCATGGCCGTATAAAGTTGCTAAGCCGCCACCATGGTCAATTACAACACAATAGCCATATCCGCCGTTCCATCCCGCAGAACGCACAGTTCCGTCGGCGGCAGCTAAAATATTTGAACCTCCGGGTGCTGCCATATCCATTCCCGAATGGTATTTTTTCACACCTAAAACAGGGTGATTACGCCAGCCAAACTCTGATGAAATATATGTATAACTCGGAGCAGGCCATGCAAATACACCGCCTGAGTATGTACTTCCGTCACCCGAACGCGAAAGGCTCCTCGCCAAACTTGCTTTTAAGCTGTTTTCCTGAGCAATAGCCTCATTATATGCCTTTTCATATGCAGCAATATCCTTGTCGAGCTTAGAAATAAGAGAGGCTTGTTCATTCATTTTCGCCTGAAGCTGATTTCTTTTAGCGGCGGTCATATCACGTGCCTCTTGTTGCTCTGCGCGCGCCGATTCGATTTCAGCCTTTGAGTTTTCGACACCTGTCTTTAAACTTATCATATTCTGGATTACGCCCTGATCATATTCCGAGATTTCTCGGATTGTTTCGAGTTTAGCAAGGAAATCGCCAAGACTATCGGAATTTAAGAGCATATCTAAATATGAAGTATTGTCCATTTCGTCCATCGCCCTGATTCTCGCCTTAAACTCTTCGTCGCTTGCTTGAATCTGGATTTCATATGCCTCTATTTCAGCCTGTTTTGCAGCAATTTTACTGTCAGCATCTGCAATAATTGCATCAATCTGCGAAAGCTCCGCGCTGATTATATCAATTTCATGGTCAATCTTTTCTTTTTGACTGAGTGCCTGATTTTTAGTTTCTTTTGACTTGTTTATTTTATCTAAAGCCTCTTTTTTATCTTTTGTTGCCTGATTAAGCTTTTCCTGTACGCTTTGCGCATTTACTTCTTTCACCTGCACAGGACTTACTAAAAGCAGTGTGGTACAAAGAGCAGCAGATAGTGCAAAGGACGTAAGCTTTTTAAAAGTTAAATTTTTCATATATTACTCTTCACCTTCTTTGGTCAGAAGTTTTTTTCCTGTTAAAAGCTCATATGCTTTATCGAGCTGTCTGTCGACAAGTACTTGCACTTCTTCAACAACTTCTCCCAGTTTTTCCTGAGTTGTAAAATCTGCAACTCCGTAGGGATAAAGATTTGTGTCAGCCTGAAATGCTTTAACAGCAACAGATGTTTCTTCGTCAAATACATCATCTACTTCGGGAATATAATATCCTAAAAGGCTAAGTCTTTGTTTTATTGCCAAAACTCCATAGCCGCTATCTCCAACTGTATATCTCTTTTCATACAGAAGCGGCTGAATTCCCTTTGTATCCAGATTTTCATATATGTTTTTCACCTTGTGTGTAGGAGTAATACCTTTTTTGTGTATGCTCTCACCATTTGGCAAAGTATATTCAGCAGTCGTCAGCTTCATATCTCCTAATTGATGCCCGGGGATACTGAAAAGACCAACAAATTCCTGAACAGAGCCTTTTCCGTATGTTTTTGTTCCTACAGTAACACCAACATTATTGTGCATTATTCCCCCTGCGAAAACCTCCGCAGCAGAAGCAGAATTTTCATTTACCAAAACAACAACTTCTCTGTCTGTCTTACTGAAATCTGCACGGGAATCAAGCTTCAAATCATACCCCTGAGCTTTATAATCTATTGTAAGCAATAATTTTCCTTTCGGCACAAACAGATAGAGTGCACCAAGGACACCGCCTAACTCTCCGCCGGGATTATCTCTAACGTCCACAATTATTTTTTTGATATTTTTAGCATCAAAATATTGGAGTGCTGTTTTCAGCTCATCAGGGGTTGATGAATTAAATCCTACAATCTGAATATATCCAACACCGCCCTCAAGCTCTTCAAAAGAGGTCGTTCCCGCAGAAACAGCAGCACGTGTGATTTTAAAGTTTAAAATCTGTCCGTCTCTTTTTACGGCAATATCAACAGTTGTTCCCTCTCTACCTTTTATTTTCTCGGCAGCTTCGTTGATGGAGAAATCTTTGGCGTCCTCGCCGTTTACAGAATGAAGTATATCTCCCATTTTTACACCTGCTTTATCCGCAGGACCACCTGACATAACCTGACTTATATATATTCCGCCCGTTACTCTTTCTACTATTACACCAATTCCAACGTATTCCTGCTCTATTCCCTGCATAAAGGATTTTAAGTCTTCCTGTGAATAATATGCAGAAAACTCATCAAGGCTTTTAGTGGAAGCTTCAATCATTCCTTCCAAAAGCTCAGGCTTTTCTGCAAGAACATAATCTATGATATCACGATATATGTCCTTTTCATCAACCTCGAACCTGTATTCATTCATAATCATTGTGATTACAGCCTTCATATATTCAAATTCGGAAATATCATTTTTATCTTTTGCAAAAGCCGGAATTAAAGATGTAATCGTAATAACTATTGTCAAAACTAAAGATGTCAGTATTTTGAAGGATTTTTTTTCGTACTTCATTTGTTTTCTCCTTTCTTCCCAAAGCCTTTTAAACGCTTTACATGTGCTCGGGCGCATCAATGGAAAGCACTTTTAAAACATTTTTAATTACAATTCTCACACAATCAACAAGCTTTAAACGTGCCAAAGTCAGCGCTTTATCGTCTGTTTTAACCTTGCAGGCAGCATAGAATGTGTGGAATCCTGCAGCCAACTCCTGAGCATATCTCGTAATTATACTCGGTTCTCTTAACTTTGCAGCATTTTTGATTTCTTCAGGGAAGCGCGCCATCAGTTTTAAAAGCTCTATTTCAGCTTCTGTGCTAAATAGTGACATATCTATATCTGAAAGCTTTTCTACTGTTATTCCATCTTCCTTTAAGAGCTTTATAATACTGCAGATTCTTGCATGTGCATACTGAACATAGAAAACAGGGTTTTCATTTGATTGCTCCACAGCTAAATCAAGGTCAAAATCAAAATGACTTGATGCCTGACGCATATTAAAGAAGAACCTTGCTGCATCAATGCTTGTTTCTTCTAAAAGGTCTGTCAGTGTAATAGATTTACCTGTACGTTTTGACATTCTCACAACCTCACCGCCTGAAACAAGGCGAACAAGCTGCATCAGGATAATCTCTAAACGGCTTGGGTCTATACCTAAATCAGCCATGGCATTTTTAAGTCTTTCAACATGACCGTGATGGTCTGCACCCCAGACGTTTATTACCGTATCAAAGCCTCTGTCTATGAATTTATTTTTGTGATATGCAATATCAACTGCAAAATATGTTAAAAAACCGTTTGCACGAACTAAGACTTCGTCCTTTTCTCCGTCTTTGGTTTTAAGCCAGATTGCGCCATCCTGCTCATATGTACATCCGTTTCTTGTAAGCTCATCAACAACGGCACGTGCCGCACCTGTCTGATGGAGCAGACTTTCCAAAAACCACACATCATAATCTATTCTGTATTTTAAAAGGTCTGTTTTTAAAGCCTTAATATTTTTTTCTAAAGCATATTCTGTTATAGCCTTTGAAAGAGTTTCTTCATCGGCATTTTCAAACTTTTCGCCATATTCTTTAAAGAAAGCAGCCGCATGAATTTTTATGTCCTCGCCGTGATATCCGTCTTCAGGAAATTCAAAAGCATCCTCGCCGCAAGTCAACTGAATATATCTCGCATAGAGCGATTTTTTAAATTTATCAATCTGATTTCCCGCATCGTTTACGTAGAATTCACGTGTCACATTATATCCTGCCATATCAAGAACAGCTGCCAGACAATCACCGATTGCACCACCCCTAGCATTACCCATATGCATGGGGCCTGTGGGATTAGCGCTTACAAATTCAACCATAACCTTTTTGCCTGCGCCCATATCAACACGACCGAAGTCATCTCCCTGAGCTTCTATATCACAAAGCACCTCGCGTATATATGCAGGGTTTAACTTAAAGTTAATAAAACCTGCACCCGCAACATCAGCTCTTTCAATATATGTTCCGCTAAAATCCATATTGGAAACGATGCTTTCTGCAATCTTTCTGGGCGCACACTTTGCCTCTTTAGCCATTAGCATCGCAACGTTTGCCGCAAAATCACCGAATTCCTTTTCGCGTGGCTCTTCCAAAACATAATCGGCAATATTTTCAAATGAAATTTCTCCTGATTCCTTTGCTTTTAAAAGCGCCGTATTTATACAATTCTTAATGGATTCCTTTGTCTTATCGTAAACAGTCATATCACTAAATCCCTTCCTTAGTTCTCTGTATATAAGTTTTTCTCTGTCACTTCTACATAAAGCGAGTTTTTAACAGGCTCATTGTCATTAAACTGAACATAATAATCAAGCGAGATGATTCCGCCACTATCTCCTACATTTACATTCATATCGTTTGTCATAACACCAACATATAAAAAGCCGTAGGGTGTTTCATACTGACCTGTATATTTGTTGCCCTTTTCAAAAATCATCTGAGTTGGTGTTGTTCCCATACGAAGCATTGAAACGTTATCTTTAGCAACAGTGAGTGTAGTTGTGGTGTTTTCATATCCTGTTATTTCGCTGCCTTCATATGTTACAATGTATTTATCTTCTTCTTTTTTATATGTACCTTCGGTGATAAGCTCATAGCTGTCTGATTCTCCCTCAATTTCCTGAGAACCGCATAATTTTATCCAAACGTTCTTTTCCATTTATATCCCCCAAATTCAGTATTTCTCTATATCAACCTTTTCTATAGCATCAGAGATGCTGTACCCTAAAAACTTTGTGCTGACAAGAGAAAATATCTCAACATCGTCACTTACGTAAAATCTGTGCTTCCCATCTTTATCTTCGCGCAAGCTCTCCGTTTTTTCAAGATAGTCCTTTACAAAATTCGCCGTTTCCTTTCCTGCATTTATAAGCATTACGTCTCTACCCATAACCTCCTGAATAACTTGTGTTAAAAGCGGATAGTGGGTACATCCTAAAATCAACGTATCAACACCTGCTTTTCTCATACAAGCAAGATAGTCACGAGCCACTAAATAAGGTACTTCACCCTCTATATAGTCATTTTCTACTAAAGGCACAAACATTGGACATGCTTTATTTACAACTGTTATTTTGTCGTCAATCTTTTTAATCAGCTTCTCATACTCTCCTGATTTTATTGTTCCGGGAGTTGCGATAACGCCTATCTTTTTATTTTTTGTAGCCTTGACGGCGGCCTCTACTGTTGGTGTCACTACTCCTAAAACAGGTATATCAAAGCTATCCTTAATTTCAGGGAGTGCAAGAGAGCTTGCTGTACCGCAAGCCGCTATAATCATCTTTAAATTAAACGTCCTTAAGAAATTTATGTCGCCTTTTGTGTATCTAATGATTGTTTGTTTTGATTTTGTTCCGTAAGGCACTCTCCCTGTGTCCCCAAAATATACGATTTTTTCATCGGGCATAGCTTCAGACAGCTCTTTTACAACAGTAAGCCCGCCGACACCTGAATCAAAAACGCCAATACGTCTGTTGTCCACAGTAAATACCTCCGTTTTTATACTCTTTTAAACGCAATTTCAATAACCTTTGTAATTAATTCCTTATAGCTTATACCCTCATTTTCCCAAGCCTTAGGATATAGACTGATATCTGTAAAGCCGGGTAATGTGTTTATCTCATTTAAAAGAATTCTGCCATCTTTTTTGTCAATAAAGAAGTCGACACGAGCCAAACCAAAGCAACCAAGTGCTTTAAATGCCTTGCAGGCTGATGTCATCAGCTTTTCTTTCTGCTCCTCTGTTAAAACAGCCGGAATTTGCGTGCTTGATGTATCATCTATGTACTTTGTTTCATAGTCATACATTTTTGTTGCTTTAATAATCTCACCCGGTGCAGCAGAGCAAACATCATCATACGCTCCAAAAACTGCACATTCAAGCTCACGAGCATCAACTGCACGTTCAATCAAAATAACTCTGTCTTCCTTTTGTGCTACATCTAAAGCCTTTTTTAATTCTTCTTCGGTTTCAGCCAGTGATACACCAACAGATGAGCCCGCATTTGACGGCTTAACAACAACAGGTAGCGATAGCTCCTTTTCTGTCTTGTCTAAAATCCGGTCAAAGTCTTTTTCTGTATAATCATAAACAGTAAAGCCTTCTGTTACTTCTATACCATCTAGAGCTAAAAGCTTTTTAGTTACTGATTTATCCATACATACAGAAGAAGCTAAAACTCCATTTCCTACATATGGAATTTTTGCAAGCTCAAAAAGCCCCTGAATAGTTCCATCTTCACCATTTTTGCCATGAAGTACGGGGAAGATAACATCAATTTTTGTTACTGAAACATCTCCGTTTTTGTTAAACACCAAAAGTCCATGATGTTTAGTGTCAGGTGAAATAATACATCTTTTATTATTGGCATTTTCCCATTTTCCGCTTTTTATTTCTTCTGTCTCCGCTTCAGTCAAATACCAGCTTCCTTCTTTTGTTATGCCAACTGCCTTAACTTCAAAAAGGTCTTTATCAATATTATTTAGCACGTTTGCGGCAGATACTCTTGAAACCTCGTGCTCAGATGATGCTCCGCCGAATATAACGCATACTACTTTCTTTGACATAAAAGGTCCTCCAATTTATTTCATCGATAAAAATTTTATGTTTTTTGCAACATAATCTATGCCTGAAATTACAGTTAAAGCTGCTGCACCCCACATACAAATATCAATAATTATATGTAAGCTTTCATAATCAACTAAAACAAGTGCTATGCAAATAGCAATAAACTGCCAGACTGTTTTTACTTTCCCCCACATACTCGCAGCAATAACATTTCCCTCTGCAGCGGCTGCGATACGTATGCCCGATACGATAAATTCACGCACTAAGATTATGATAGCAACCCACGGAGATACAACACCCTGATATACTAAACACAAAATAGCGGCTGTCACAAGCATTTTGTCGGCTAATGGGTCCATAATTTTGCCAAAATTCGTTACTTCTTGGTTTTTTCTTGCCAAATACCCGTCAAGCCAGTCTGTTACGCAGGCTGTAATGAAAACAAACAGGGCAATTAGTGTTGAGCATGGCATAATATCGTAAAGAAATACAACCATAAAAAACGGAACGAGCAAAATTCTTAAAATGGTAAGTTTATTAGGTGTGTTCATTAAATCAACCTCTTTCCCGTTAAATCATATTCATCGGAATCTAAAATCAAAACATCTGCAAATGTACCGATTTTGGTTTCTTCCTCCGACGCAAAATATATTAGTGTATCAACCTGGGGTGCGTCTTTAGCACTTCTTCCGTAATACATAAAATTATCTTCATCATAACCTTCTGTTAATACTCTTATAACTTTTCCCTCTTTTTGCTTTTGCTTCGCCATTGAAATCTGTGCCTGCACGCGCATAATCTCATCTGCACGACGCTTTTTCTCTTTTTCAGATAATTGTCCTTTCAGAAGAGCTGCAGGGGTATCTTCTTCTTTGGAATATGCAAATGCACCTAGTCTATCAAACTTCACTTCTTTTATAAATTCCAAAAGCTCCTTGTGTTGCTCTTTGGTTTCACCCGGAAAACCTGATATAAGTGATGTCCTGATAGTGATGTCTTTTACTTTTTTTCGTAGCTTTTCTATGACAGACAAAATCTGCTTTTTGTTTGTACGTCTTCCCATTCTTTTGAGCACTTCATCATTGCAATGCTGAATAGGAATATCCACGTACGGCACAATTTTTTCTTCCTCGCAAAAAGTGTCAATAAGTTCATCCGTCATTTTTTCGGGATAAATATAAAGGACTCTTATCCATTCGATTCCATCCGGTTTGCAAAGCTTTCTTAAAAGACCGGCTAAATTTATATCTTCCTCTAAATCCTCACCGTAGCGCGAGGTGTCCTGTGCAATTACAATAAGCTCTTTTACACCACTTTCTGCAAGTCTTTTTGCCTCAAGAAGTATATCTTCTGATTTTCTGCTTCTGTATTTTCCACGAAGCTTTGGAATGATACAATACGTGCAGTGATTATCACAGCCTTCGGCTATTTTTAAATATGCATACGCACCGCACGAATTTATACGGTACTCGCTTTCTTCAAGCGGTGCATTGATATCTCCTACCTCGACGCATTTTTCCCCTTTTTCTGCTCTTTTGATAACCTCTGCAATCTCATTATATGAAGCTGTGCCTATGACTGCATCAACCTCGGGGAAATTTTCTAAAAACTCATCACTATAGCGCTGAGAAAGACATCCCGTAACAATCAAGAGCTTGCAATTTTGCTCTTTAAGTTGTGCTGCTTTAATAATCTCAGCAATTGATTCTTCCTTTGCAGACTCAATAAATCCACAGGTGTTTACAATCACCACTCTGGCATCTTCTACCTTGGCACATATTTCATGTCCCTCTGCTGCCAAAATACCTGCCATAGTTTCTGCGTCAGTCAGGTTTTTTGCACAGCCAAGCGATACGAATCCTATTTTCATAGTTTCGACTACCCCTCAATAGATTTTATTACTACATCAGATTGACTGTCATCATCAATAACAAGTACAGTTCCGTCTGCTATTTCTGTTGCAGCTTTTGATATGCTTCTTGCACCATCAGAGTTTTTTGTATCGTCTGCTGACATCTCTTCTATTTCTCTTGCTCTTTTAGCAGTTGCAATAACTAAACTGTAGCGACTACCTGTCTTTTTCATAAGCTCCATAATTGAAGGATACAACATCATAATTAATCAAACCTTTCTTATCTTAAATATATTTTACAGACTTCTTATTTTGCGTCTGTTATTTTTTTTAATTCACCTTTAAACATTTCTGTAAAATCGGCATTTCTCTCTATTGCATATTTTTCAGTTTCCACAACTCTCATAAACCTTTCCACCGCCAGCTCTACTTCATCATTTAAAAGTATATAGCTGTATTTCGGGCTTTGTGAAAGCTCCCAAATTGCCTGATTAAGTCTTGCTTTTATAACCTCTTCTGTTTCTGTGCCACGTCCTGTAAGTCTGTTTTTAAGTTCCTTGGGGTCGGGCGGCAGAACAAAAAACAAGATAGCTTCAGAAAACGCTTCTTTTACCTTGAGCGCGCCCTGCACTTCAATCTCTAATATTACATCCTTTCCCTCGCTAAGCAGTTTCTCAACACTCGATTTCGGTGTGCCGTAAAAGTTTCCGCAAAATTCTGCCCACTCTATAAACCCATCGTTTTCAATTCTTTTTTGGAATTCTTCCTTTGTTATGAAGTAATAGTTTTTGCCATCAATCTCCCCCGGTCGAGGTGCACGTGTTGTAGCTGATACTGAAAGGAAAAATTCAGGATGTTTTCTTAAAATCTCGCTACAAACTGTCCCCTTGCCCGCTCCTGACGGTCCTGACACTACTAAAAGCAAACCTCTTTTATTCTTCATCTTCTTCCTCCGGGTCTGTGCTATCATCTGTTCCGTCTAATCTGTGAGCAACTGTTATCGGCTGCACTGCAGATAAAATGATATGGTCAGAGTCTGTTACAATAACTGCTCTTGTTCTTCTTCCGTATGTAGCATCAATGAGCATACCTCTGTCACGTGCTTCCTGAATTATTCTTTTAATCGGCGCAGATTCAGGACTTACAATAGCGACAAGTCTGTTTGCCGATACGATATTTCCAAAGCCGATGTTTATCAGTTTCATCTTGGTTACCTCCCTAAATTCATATGTAAAAAAGCTGTCTTATTATTCTATATTCTGGATTTGTTCTCTTAATTTTTCAATTTCTGCTTTTATGTTTACAACTGTTTTTGCAACACCAAAATCGTTTGCTTTAGAGCCGATTGTATTTGTTTCTCTGTTGATTTCCTGAATAAGAAAATCAAGCTTTCTTCCTATTGGTTCATCTAATGAGAGTATATTGTCAAGCTCAACAAAATGGCTTTTTAATCTCACAAGTTCTTCGCTGACGCAAATTCTGTCTGCCATTATTGCAACTTCCGTTAAAAGTCTTGACTCGTCAATATTGAAATCACCTAAAAGCTCTGTCATTCTCTGACGTAATTTTTCTGCATATTCCTTTTCGGCAATAGGCATAATTTCTTCAATCTTTTTAACTTCATTTAAAATTATTTCTGCATGCTCACGAACGTCCTGTGCCATTCGGCTTCCCTCACGTTCACGCGCAGCTAAAAAATCTTCCATAGCAGGCTCTAAACATTCTAAAATAAGCTGCCATACCTGTTCTTTATCTTCATCTTCCTGTTTTGTCACAAAAATATCTCTAAATGAGCTTACATCTGATAATTTTATTCTGTCCTCAAAGCCGCATTCTTCCTTGATTTCCTGCAAAACTTCATAATAGTTTTTGCAGAGAGCTTTGTCCAAAACAACAAGCTTATCTCCATTTGTATAAAATTCCATATACACAAAAACATCAATCTTGCCTCGTGAAACTTTAGATGCAACATAATCACGGATTTTATCTTCAGTATAGCCGTAGGCTCTCGGTACTTTTACGGAAATATCAGAATATCTGTGGTTTACTGATTTAATATCAATTACTATTTTCTTGTTTTCATCAATTTTTTCACATCTGCCGTAACCGGTCATGCTTTTAATCATTTTTCTGTCTCCTTATCGGATAAGTTATTTTTTGAGTTTTCTCTTCTTAATTGCTCTAAATAGATTAATAATACAGAAATATCTGCAGGACTTACACCTGAAATTCTTGATGCCGCACCTACCGATATCGGCTTTGCTTTATCAAGCTTCTGTCTTGCCTCAAGCCTTAAACCGCTGATTGAAAGATAATCAATATTTTCGGGAAGCTTTTTGTTTTCAAGCTTTTTAAATCCGTCAATCTGGCGCATCTGTCTTTCTATGTAACCTGAATATTTAATCTGGATTTCTGCCTGCTCTGCCTCAAAGCGATTTAACTGTGGTCGGGTAGGGTCAATTTCTGCTAAGCTCTCATATGAAAGCTGCGGACGTCTCAAAAGGTCTGCAAGCTTAGCACCCGTTGTAAGTGGTGTACAATCATTTCTTTCCAAAAATTCATTGACGTCCTTAGACGGCGGAATAATAACGCTTTCTAGGCGCTCCATTTCCTTTTTGACATTTTCTTTTTTCTCTAAAAATTTATTATATCTTTCCTGACTTATTAACCCTATTTCATAGCCCTTTGGGGTTAATCTTAAATCTGCATTGTCCTGTCTTAACAGGAGTCTGTACTCAGAACGTGATGTCATCATTCTGTACGGCTCATGCGTGCCTTTAGTCACTAAGTCATCTATTAATGTACCTATATAACACTCAGAGCGGTCTAATATAAACGGCTCTTTTCCTTTAATCTTTCTTGCCGCATTAATACCTGCAACTAATCCTTGCGCCGCCGCCTCTTCATATCCCGAGCTGCCATTAATCTGTCCTGCTCCGAAAAGTCCGGGAATATCCTTAAACTCAAGTGTGGGTAAAAGCTGCAAAGGGTCTGCACAATCATATTCAATAGCATAAGCCGTTCTCATCATAGAAACGTTTTCTAAGCCCTTAATCGAGCGTAGCATTTTTATTTGTACGTCTTCAGGAAGACTTGACGACATTCCCTGAACGTACATCTCGTCTGTGTTTGCACCCATGGGCTCAATAAAAATCTGGTGTCTTGGCTTATCTGCAAATCTCACTACTTTATCTTCAATAGACGGACAATATCTCGGGCCAACTCCTTCTATTTTACCGCTATAAAGAGGTGAGCGGTGCAGATTTTCCCTTATAATTCTGTGAGTTTCCTCGTTTGTATATGTAAGATAGCAAGATACCTTATTTTCTCCAACGTCTTGGGTTTCAAAAGAAAACGGCGTAATATTTTCATCACCATCCTGGCGTTCAAGCTCTGAAAAATCAATACTGTTTCTGTTTACTCTGGCTGGTGTCCCTGTTTTAAATCTGAGTAACTTAATCCCTGCACGAATTAAAGAATCAGAAAGTCTGTTTGCCGCAAACATTCCGTCAGGACCTCCTGGATATGCGACATCACCTATAATAATCTTTCCGCGAAGATATGTTCCCGTTGCAACAATAACTGCACCCGCACCATAGTATGCACCTGTATGGGTTATAACACCGGCTACTTTCCCATCCTCTAACACAAGCTCGACGATTTCTGCTTGCTTTAAATCAAGATTTTCCGTTCTTTCTATCAAATATTTCATTTCCGCCTGATAAGCTCTGCGGTCTGACTGAACTCTCAGAGAATAAACGGCGGGACCTTTTCCTCTGTTTAATATGCGCGATTGCAAAAATGTTTTATCAGCAACTTTTCCCATCACACCGCCCAAAGCATCAATCTCACGAACAAGGTGTCCTTTTGCCGTTCCGCCAATTGATGGATTACACGGCATATTTGCAACAGCATCAAGATTAATTGTAAAGAGTACAGTTTTAAGTCCTAAATGAGCGCAGGCAAGAGCTGCCTCACAGCCGGCATGACCTGCACCGACTATTACAGCATCGTAGTCGCCGCCTATATAGGTAGCACCATAGCTTTTAATCTTTTCTTCTCTCTCCATTTAATCTTCACCAAATCTTCCGTTTTCTTTAAAATTCTTGCTCATACGCACAATTACAGATATTATTATTATAACACCATTTAAGCAATATAGCAACAAAAAATTTTATCCATAATAAAATTGTAACATATCTTTTAAAAAAAGACATTTTTTCTTAAAAATACACAAAAAAACAGGGTCCGAAAAAGGAGAAATCTCCAATACGTTCCCTGTTTTTAGGACCCTGTTTAATTTTTGTTTTTAAATATCCTTTTATTTTCGTTTGATACTATTTAAACAAATTTATTAATCAAAGTCCGCTTTACCTGTAAGAGAATAATCCGAACTCCGATTTTTAGAGGCGGATTTTCGCTTTCGGTTAACTGAAAGTCGAGCTTTATGACTGCTTAGAAACTGATCTTTCTGCTATTTCAATAGCCTTACTTACCATATTACCACAGTCACGTGATGTTACGTCACCCCAGCCACCTGATTGTTTTACAACATCATAAACACCAAGTTCTTTTGCTATTTCTTCTTTAAGGTTATTAGACATTTTAGATCGTCTGCGCAACTCTTCACTCTCCTTATAACAGCCTTTGCTGTTACAAAAGTATTTTGACCACAAAGACTTCTTGTAATACAGGAAAAATATAGAAAAAACTATTTCAAAAGCGATGCCGGAATACTCTTGAAATAGTCAGCTTAAAAACTATATTTTTCTAAAATACTATCTTGCTTCAACGGTAAGTCTGATTGCAGTTCTTTCTTCACCATTAATCTCTATATCCGAAAAAGCAGGAATACAGATTAAGTCGATACCTGATGGAGTCAAAAAACCTCTTGCGATTGCAACGGCTTTTATGGATTGATTAAGCGCTCCGGCTCCTATTGCCTGAATTTCTGCCGTTTTATATTCTCTTATCGCTCCGGCCAATGCTCCGGCAACAGAATTTGGATTAGATTTTGATGATACTTTAAGTACGTCCATAGTTAATCCCTCCTTTTGCTAAATTTAGCTCTGTTATATAATTCTATATAAGTTTAAAAATTCCTTTTTTTTCTAAAAACTTCCACATTTTACATAATTTTTTTGTTTTTTGATTGTTCAAATTTCACAATAATAATATTTTTTCTGCTTTTTTTCTACAATATATAACCCTTTTTGTGTCATTTTTCCACAATACGTCAAACAAAAACCATCTGCTCTGCGATAGCTTTGTAACGTTTTTGTTCAGTTTTCAAAATTTACATTTTTTGGTAATTTTCCCCTTGAATTGTCAGTTTTTCTGTGTTATACTTCTTATTGAATTAAAGCTAAAATGGAGGAAAAATCATGCAGGGAAAAATCACTGTTTTATTGATTGATGATAACAAATCACTATGCGAACTAATTAAAAAAAATATTATGGCTGAAACTGATATAGAAATAATCGGTACAGCGCACGATGGCTTAGCAGGCTTAGAGCTGATAAAATCTGAAAAGCCTGATGTAGTTGTAAGTGACATCGTTATGCCAAAGCTTGACGGACTTGCACTCTTGGAAAAAATTGCTGAAACCGAGCTTCCCAAAACTCCTGTTTTCATTATGCTTTCTGCTGTGAGCCATGATAGTATTACGGCAAAAGCCTTGTCTCTTGGCGCTAAATATTATATTGTAAAACCCTTTGAAAAAATTGATATTTTAGTAAAAAGAATAAGGGAAATCGGTTCAGGACAAAAGCTTCCTGCTTTTTCAGAGATTAATCCCGAAGCTAAAAGTTCTTTTAAGAAAAAAGCATATATAAGCGAAAACGATTTGGAAACCGTTGTAACAGAGCTTATTCACGAGATAGGAGTCCCTGCCCATATTAAAGGATATAACTATCTTCGTGATGCTATTACTCTCTGCACAAATGATAAAGAATTTATAAATTCCATTACTAAACTTTTATATCCCACAGTTGCTAAAAACTATCAAACAACATCATCGCGTGTGGAAAGAGCAATAAGACATGCTATTGAAGTAGCATGGAGTCGTGGAAAAGAAGAAATATTAAACGACCTTTTTGGATATACTATAGATACAGAAAAAGGAAAGCCCACAAATGGCGAATTTATCGCTATGATTTCCGATTCAATAAGGCTTAAGTTAAAAAACGCAGCAAACCAATAAGATATTTAAAATTAATTTGATTTTATTGCTAAAGCAATATTATAAAACGAAGGTCTGACTAATTTTCAATCCCCCCTGAAAATCAGCTCAGGCTTTCTTTTTTTACAAAAAAACGGCGTAACTTTCGTTACGCCGCAGCTATTTTAAATTAGTTTAAGATTACGAGTTCTGTTTCCTTATCGAATAAGTGAATCTTATTACCGTTTAAGTAAAGAACTACGTCATCACCGTGCTTAGCCTGATTCTTCGGAGAAACTCTTGCAATGATGTTTGTTCCGCAAGTTGTAGCATGGAGATGTGTTTCAGCACCCATAAGTTCACCGATTTCAACGTGTGCATGGAGCATACAGTTTGGTGTAACGTCAAGTTCTTCAGGAATATCATGAATGTCTTCAGGTCTGATACCGAATACAACTTTCTTGCCAACATATTCTTCAGCATTGAACTTTTTAATCTGACCTTCAGGAAGCTCTAAAATGTCATCGCCAACTTTTACGCTGTAGCCATATGTACCACCCTTAACGATTTCAGCATCAATGAAGTTCATCGGGGGGCTGCCGATAAAGCCTGCAACGAACATATTAACAGGGCAATCATAAAGCATCTGAGGTGTATCAATCTGCTGAATCAAACCGTCCTTCATAACAACGATTCTTGTACCCATTGTCATAGCTTCAACCTGGTCATGAGTAACGTAGATGAATGTTGTAGCAAGACGATTGTGGAGCTTACTGATTTCTGCTCTCATCTGTCCTCTTAATTTAGCATCGAGGTTTGAGAGAGGTTCGTCCATTAAGAATACCTTAGGTTCACGAACGATAGCACGACCGAGAGCAACTCTCTGTCTCTGACCGCCTGAAAGAGCCTTCGGTTTTCTGTCGAGAAGATGAGAAATATCAAGAATTCTTGCAGCTTCTTCTACACGTTTTTTGATTTC
>JAZROZ010000026.1:0-3641 GCA_045648985.1 Clostridia bacterium | reverse complement strand
AATCCGGGTGAAAACTGGTTTTACAGCCTTTCGCATGACGTTTTAGCGGCAGTAATGGAAGTTATTTGTGGCATGAAATTTTCTGAGATTTTGAAGTCAAAAATCATGAATCCGCTTGAAATTTCAGATATGGGATTCTTTCCGACAGATGAACAGTTGTCTCGCCTTGTTCCGATGTATGAATTTGACGCAAATACCTTCAGCGTATTCCCGACAGATACCGAGCTTTGTCGCTACTCAAAGGTTTTTGAAAGCGGTGGCGGCGGCCTTTTCGGTTCAAACAACGAGTATATGAAGCTTCCGGATGCACTTGCTAACGGTGGTACATCAGCAAACGGTTATCAGATTTTAAAGCCAGGGACAATTAATCTTATTAAAGGAAATCAAATGCCCCCGTCAGAGGTTAAGGAATTTTATACAATTAAACCCGGTTATGGCTATGGTCTTGGTGTACGCACACTTGTCGACCCCGAAGAGGCTCAAACCATAGCTCCGATTGGTGAGTTCGGTTGGGACGGCGCGGCTGCATCTTATTGGATGGTTGATACAGATAATCATATCGCTGTTGTCTGGACGACTCACGTCCGTGAATGCCGCCCGGCATATCGCGAAATTCATCCGCACATTCGCAACTTAGTTTATGATGCTCTTAAAAAATAATTATTGCATACAAAATAGAAGTGGCGAGCTTAGCTCACCACTTCTATTTTTATTTTATCATATATTTCTTTTATATCACAAGCAAGCGGCGGATTTGTTCCCTCGCGCAGGCATGCTGCCGTTCCGTATGCTACCGCAAGGCGAAGTCGCTCTTCACATTTTGCATCAACCGCTATAAACCCGGCAATTGAGCTATCCCCCGCTCCGATTGTTGACCGCACATCAACTTCAGGCACATGTGCGCGCCAAACTCTTTCACCGTTTGCAAGAATTGCACCGTCTCCACCCAGTGAAATCATAACATTCTCTATTCCGTCACGATTAAGCTCTGCCGCAATTTCGTAAAGCTCACGCTCACTCATTTTTCCGAAATATGCCGCGATTTCATCTTTATTTGGCTTAATAAGCCACGGTTTAATGCGCCTTAGCATATCAAGCGATATTGATTTAGAATCGATAACAAGTTTTGCGCCACGCTCACGAATTTTCATGAGAAACCGCTCTGCCTCTGCCGTGCCTATTCCCGGCGGCAGACTTCCGGTAAAAGTGACAATTCCGTTTGTATCAATTAGATCGAAAATTTTATCAAGCTGAGTATTGCTGCATTCAAACCCTGAAAATGAGAGCCGTGTTTCTTCTCCCTCACTTGGATGAATTGTAATATTCTCGCGGATTTTACCGTCGCATTCCACTGTTTTACAGTTAAGACCTGCACGGTTAATTCCGTCAATAAAATCAGTGCTGTTCTCGCGCCCGAGGAGTATTATCGCAGTATTTTCTATTTTATTTTCACACAGTGCATTTGATATATTTATTCCTTTGCCACCTATATCGCGAATAACTTTTTTTGCAAAATTTTCATGTCCTAATTTAAACTCATCAATCTCAACATGAACATCAAATGCCGGATTTAACGTTAACGTGGTAATCATAACATCACCTTTTTTCTGTTTTTATATACTCCACAAGCGCATTTATTGCATTTTTGTCTGTAAAATCACCGTCTGCATCGCAAAGCTTGACTAAAAGCTTTTCCATCTCAGTCGGATTTTCTTTTGCAGACATCATTTTTTTAAGTGTTTTAATAGCTGTTCTATGTACAAGAGACAGCTCATCCATTACCATTTTGCCCATAAAGTTAAAAACTTTAATCTTTTCAAGCATATATGGCTTGAAATTCTTTTCCAAAACAAGCTTGTCATAGTAGTCACGGTACTCAATCGGGGTTATTCCTGTAGAATAAACTGCGATCTTCTTGTCCGTGAGCTTATCTAAGTTTTTTGTTATAAGACTTACGCCGCTTATCACTTCAGCACAAAGTCCGCCGCCGTAGATTATAGTGTCATATTTTTGCAAATCGCATACCGACACTTCTTTTGCATCTACCGCGGCACAGCCTATTTCTTCCGCAATCCACTCTGCATATGATTTTGTAGATCCGTATTTGGATTTGTAAATTACAATTGCATTCAAATTTCTTCACCTCAAGTAAGTATATGCCGGAATCTTCCTATTCACAACCAAGTGCCGCGACACATTCGCGATGGCTTGTCTGCTATCTACGACAGTATTACTTCCCACCGAAGATAAATTTTTCGATTGAATTATAAATTGATAAAATTGGCTTTACTATTTTTTCTTGATTAGAGGTGAGATATTTTATGTATATTTTTTCAACAGATTTTTGTCTAATCAAATCTATAATCACACATATAACAAATATTAGTAAACAGACACCTATAGAATACAGGATTATCCAATTGGAATTTTGAAATGTTGCATTTTGAAACAGATCTATCCACAGATATTTTCTGAGTATAGGATTATCATGTAAAAGATATACTCCAAATGTTGCTGATGAAATTTTATTTATAATTTTATTGTTAAAAGGTTTTATTTTTATAAAAGCAATAAAAATAAAAATTGCTCTCAACAGAGTAGGAAGTTTATTTCTTCCATAGAAATAAAGAGACAGACTACTTAAGAATTCAAATTTTGTCCCTGCATAAATAAAAAATACACAAGACAAGTATGTGATAAGTGTAAATAAACCAAACAGAGCAAAACAATGTTGGGTTTTAAGTTTAATATTGTTCTCGTAAATCCTAATATATCCAGCTATTATATACAAATAAATAAATTCAAATAGCTGATTTGATTGAAAATTTGTATTTGTAAAAGTTGGAATAATACACCAGCAAACAGTAAGCATTATTACAAGGCGATTATACTGTTTAATGTCTAAAGCATATAGCAATTTGTTAATATAAGGATGTATCAAAAACAACACAAAATATGTACTTGCAAACCACCATACAGAAAAAGTAATTGGGAAAACTGCTTTTATAACATCTTTTACATTAAGGAGATTAGGCTCAAGCACATAAGATACTACCAAAATTAAAATTGAATAAAAGAATATTTGTCCCCAAAAAATCATTAATTTCTTAAAATTTAAAGCAAGAGTTTTGCTATTAATTAGAAAATAACCAGAAATTAGAACAAAAACATCTACTCCGAAATTTCCTCCCATTTCTATGAAATTCCACCAAAGTCTCGGTAGTGTAATACTTTGAATAGGAAATTTAAATTTACCATGTGTCGCAAAATGACAAATAACAATAGAAAACATAGCTAAAATGCGTAGTAATTCTATAGAACTGTTTCTTTCGCTTTTTTTTAGTGTAATATTTGTGTTTTTCACTTTCTTCTTACCTCCAAAATATAATTATATCACTGCTATATGCAACAAAGTCGCACGACGCATTCTACATGGCGGGTTCGCGGGAATAAATCTACCGGAGTGACGGACTTTGTTTTATAGCCCAGCTCATTAAACAGCTTTAAGTCGCGCGCGAGTGTTGCCGGGTCGCACGATACATAAATTACACGCTTTGGAGAAATGCCCGCTATTGTATCAATAAGCTCTGGAGTAAGCCCTTTTCGCGGCGGGTCTACCACCACAACCTGCGCCGAAATGC
>JAZROZ010000025.1:0-70653 GCA_045648985.1 Clostridia bacterium | reverse complement strand
ATCTGAATATCGTTCAGCTCCTTACTTCGATATCCAGATTGATGGTATCACATTACTTAACAGTATGTTCTAATTTTTGTTTATGTATAGGGCGGGGAATTTCTCCGCCCTATATTAAGTTTTGTATTTATATAAATAATCTGATAGTGATTGTTTATATAAGCACAAAAGAAAAAATTTTATGGAGTTGTTATATGGAACAGAAAATTGCTCTTGAACTTAAAAATGTAACAAAAACCTTTGGTGAAGTTGTTGCCAATAAAAATGTTTCACTTCAGGTGAGGAAAGGTGAAATTCTTTCTATCTTAGGTGAAAACGGAAGCGGAAAAACAACGCTTATGAATATTGTTTCAGGCATTTATTATCAGGATAGTGGACAGATATTCATAGATGGCAAAGAAGTAGAAATTGCCACACCAAAAGACGCTTTTAACTATAAAATAGGTATGATACATCAGCATTTTAAGCTTGTTGATGTTTTTTCTGCTGCTGAAAATATTGTGTTAGGCTTAGAAGATGAAAAAGACTTTGATATGCCTAAATATATTGAAAAGATAAAAGAGATTACTGCACTCTATGGCTTTGAACTTGACCCAAATAAGAAAATATATGAAATGTCGGTTTCAGAAAAACAGACAGTAGAAATCATTAAAGTTTTGTTCAGAGGTGCGGATATCCTTATTTTAGACGAGCCTACGGCAGTTTTAACTCCGCAGGAAACAGTTAAGCTTTTTGCGGTGCTCAGGAATATGAGAGAATCAGGAAAAGCCATTATAATCATAACCCATAAGCTGCATGAAGTTCTTTCTCTTTCTGATAATGTTGCAGTACTGCGTAAAGGTGAATATATCGGCACAGTTAAAACTGCAGAAACATCTGAAGAAGAGTTAACTGAAATGATGGTTGGCAAGAAGATTTCTTTGAATATCGAAAGAAGTGAGCCACAAAATTGTGAAGACAGGCTGATTATTGATAAAATAAGCTGTATGAACAGAGATGGCATAAAAATACTTGATGATATATCTTTTGCCGCGCGTTCAGGTGAAATCCTTGGTATTGCGGGCATCGCAGGAAGCGGTCAACGAGAACTTTTAGAGGCGATAGCAGGACTCCAGCACCTTACCGAAGGTAATATTTTATATAACAATCCAAAAACAGGTGAGACTGAAAATCTTAAAGATAAAACACCTCTCCAAATCAGACAAATGGGAGTAAGACTTGCTTTCGTTCCTGAAGACAGACTGGGAATGGGACTTGTTGGTAATATGGATATTGTTGATAATATGATGCTCAGGAGCTATAAAAAAGGAAAATCATTTTTCCTGCAGAAAAAAGCTCCTAAATCTCTTGCTGAAGAAGTTATAGAAAGGTTAGAGGTTGTAACACCGTCTGTTAATACACCTGTAAGAAAGCTCTCAGGCGGTAACGTGCAGAAAATTCTTGTTGGAAGAGAAATTGCATCATCACCAACTGTTTTAATGGCAGCTTATCCTGTAAGAGGTCTTGATATAAACTCATCATACACAATATATAATCTTCTGAATGAGCAAAAGAAAAACGGTGTAGCAGTTATTTTCGTTGGTGAAGACTTAGACGTTTTATTAGAGCTTTGCGATAGAATATTAGTAATCGGTGGCGGTAAGATTGCTGATATTGTTGATGGAAGAAAGGCAACAAAAGAAGAAATTGGACTTTTGATGACCAAGTATTCTGATGAAAAGAAACAGGAAGGAGTAGTTACAGATGAAAAAAATTGATAATGGACTTTTAACTGCTCTTTACAATTCACCATTTCATATTTCTAAAAGAAATGATATTGTATGGTGGAAAGCATGGATTATTCGAATTGCTTCCGTTCTTTGTGCACTTGTTGTATGCGGAGTAATCACTGTTGCCCTGACTAAGATAAATCCTGTTAAAATGTATATCACGATGATTCAGGGTGCTGTTGGAACAACAAGACTTGTTTGGAACTTGTTTCAGAATACGGCAATACTTTTATGTATTTCTTTAGCAGTGACACCTGCCTTTAAGATGAAATTCTGGAATATTGGTGCTGAAGGTCAGGTTTTAATTGGTGGCTTAGCAGCTGCAACTTGTATGATTTTCTTAGGTGAAAAGCTTGCAACTCCTGTTTTAATACTCGTTATGTTAGTTGCAAGTGTCTTAGCCGGTAGCATCTGGGCGCTTGTTCCTGCAATTTTTAAGACTTGTTTTAATTCAAACGAAACACTTTTTACCCTTATGATGAATTATATTTCCATTCAGATTGTTGCATATTTTACACTTGAATGGTCAGTGCCCAAAGGCTCTGGAACACCCAGAACTTTGGAGTTTGGGCAACTTCCTGTAATTTTCGGACAAAAATATTTATTTAATATTTTAGTTGTTGTGTTAATTACTGTTCTAATGTATATTTATCTTAAGTACAGCAAACAGGGATATGAAATTTCAGTTGTTGGTGAAAGTGAAAAAACTGCAAAATATATTGGAATTAATGTAAAAAAAGTAGTACTCAGAACCATGGCAATTTCGGGTGCTCTTTGTGGCCTTGCAGGACTTTTACTTGTTGCAGGAACAGACCATTCACTAAACAGTGATACAGCAGGTGGCAGAGGTTTTACAGCGATAATGGTATCGTGGCTTGCTAAATTTAATCCGATATTTATGGTGCTGACATCACTTTTAATTGTATTCCTTGAAAAAGGAGCATCAAAGATTTCAGAAGTATATAGACTTAATGCGTCTTTTTCGGATATTATAACGGGAATTATAATATTCTTTATAATCGGCTCAGAATTCTTTATTAATTATCAAATAAAACGAAACAAAACAGGTAAGGAGGAAACAAAATGATAGCTACAATTATTCAACGTGCAGTTATGCAGGGAACTCCTTTACTTTTCGGTTCAACTGGTGAAATTTTAACAGAAAAATCAGGGCATCTTAATCTCGGTATTCCGGGAATTATGTATGTAGGTGCAATAAGCGGTGTTGCAGGCGCTTTTCTATATGAGCAAAGCGTTTCATCACCCGATATGATAAATCCGATTTTGGCTATAATTATACCGCTTATATGTTGTCTTATTGGTGCAGCATTAATGGGACTCATTTATTGCTTCTTAACAGTAACATTACGTGCTAATCAGAACGTAACAGGTCTTGCTCTTACCACATTTGGTATTGGTATTGGTAACTTCTTTGGCGGTTCACTTATCAAGCTCGTTAATTCTGATGTTCCGTCAATTGCACTATCGACTACAAGTATAATTTTTAAAACGCAGCTTCCATTTGCCGATAAACTTGGTTGGTTTGGTGATGTATTTTTATCCTACGGATTTTTAGTTTATGTTGCTATAATTGTTGCTTTAGTTTGTTCTCATATCCTTAATAAAACAAGAACAGGACTTCATTTAAGAGCGGTAGGAGAGAGCCCTGAAACAGCTGATGCTGCAGGAATTAATGTCACAAAGTATAAATATCTTTCAACGTGTATAGGAAGTGCGATTGCAGGTCTTGGCGGGCTTTATTATGTTATGGACTATGCAAACGGAGTATGGTCAAACAACGGCTTTGGTGACAGGGGATGGCTTTCAATTGCTCTCGTTATTTTTTCTGTATGGCGCCCAAGCATAAGTATTTTGGGTTCAATACTTTTCGGTTTTTTATATGTTGTTCCTACATATATTCCTGATATTACAGTAACAACTAAGAAGCTTTTTGAAATGCTTCCTTACGTTGTAACAATTATTGTTTTAATCATTACAAGTATGCGCGACAAAAAAGAAAATCAGCCGCCGGCTGCTTTAGGCTTAGCATATTTCCGTGAAGAAAGATAACAAGTCAATTATTTATAATCCGTCATTTCGTAATGACGGATTTTTTATATAAATAAAGAGTAAATATTTGACAATACTTTTTGATTCTGTTATACTGATTGAAAGGAAGTAAAAGTGTCCTACAAAACATTTAATTGCGGAGGTTTATATGGATTTAAAATCTATGAAAATAGATGAACTTAAAGTGATAGCTGATGGACTTGGAATTAAAGTTTTAAGTAAATATAAAAAAGCTGACATTGTTGAACTTATCAATAATGCTAAAACTCTAAAAGAAGAAAAAAATTTATCTGTTGATGCTGCTTCTAGTGACAAAACGGAGCAGAAGTCAGAAATTCATCTTCAGGGTGACGATAATATAGTAAGCGGTGTTTTAGAGGTTTTAGCTGACGGATATGGTTTTCTGCGTGGCGAAAATTATCTTTCAACACCTAAAGACATTTATGTTTCGCCTACACAGATAAGAAGATTTAACTTAAAAACAGGAGATAAAATAACAGGAATTGGAAGAAGTCCAAAAGATGGAGAGAAATTTCCTGCTTTGATTTTTGTTCAATATGTAAATGACGATACTCCTGATAAAGCAATCAGAAGAAAACCTTTTGAATATTTAACACCAATTTTTCCTAATGAACGTTTAAAGCTTGAAACATCACAAACAGACCACGCGATGCGCCTTGTTGACTTAATAGCGCCTGTAGGAAAGGGTCAAAGAGGTATTATTGTCGCACCACCTAAAGCAGGAAAGACTACACTTTTAAAAAACATTGCAAACAGTATTGAAAAGAATTATCCTGATGCAGTGTTGATTGTCCTTTTAATTGATGAAAGACCTGAAGAAGTAACAGATATGAAACGTTCTATAAAAGGTGATGTTGTATATTCAACTTTTGACCAGGTTCCTGAACATCATGCGAAGGTTGCAGAAATTGTTTTAGAGCGCGCGCAAAGACTTGTTGAGCAGAAAAAAGATGTTATAGTTTTGCTTGATTCTATAACAAGACTTGCAAGAGCGTATAATCTAACTGTAATGCCATCAGGCAGAACACTCTCAGGCGGACTTGACCCCAGTGCTCTTCATAAGCCTAAGAAGTTTTTTGGCGCTGCCCGTAACATTGAAAATGGTGGAAGCCTTACGATTTTAGCAACTGCCCTGGTTGATACAGGAAGTCGTATGGATGAGGTTATTTTTGAGGAATTTAAGGGCACAGGCAATATGGAATTGCACCTTGACAGAAAGCTTCAGGAAAAACGTATTTTCCCTGCGATTGATATAAATAAATCAGGCACAAGAAAAGAAGAATTATTACAGAGCCAAAAAGAGCTTGAAGCAATATGGACAATAAGACGCGAAATATCAAACAATCAAAATGTTTATGATGTCACGGAACAACTTATAAACAGTCTTGTTAGAACCAAGAATAACGATGAGCTTGTAAATGTTATTTCATATACTTTTGACAAAAACAAGCGAAACAACTGACGATGGCTCAAAAATCATAATAAATTATAATTTTTTTGAATTGTTCTATTGCATAAAATGTCAAAATATTGTATAATATATGTGATAAGCTATTTACTATTATGAAAGGCGGCGAGTATATGAGTTTAAGTGAAACACAAAAATTTCAATTTGGAGCAAGTAAGGATGAATATATTAAGACTATCATAACTTCGGTTTATGCCGCTTTGGAAGAAAAAGGTTATGACCCGACAAGTCAGATGGTTGGCTATATTCTTTCGGGAGACCCAACATATATTACAAGCCATAACAATGCCCGCTCATTAATCAGAAAGGTTGAAAGAGATGAGCTTTTAGAGGTTTTGGTTAAAG
This sequence comes from Clostridia bacterium, assembly GCA_045648985.1. GTDB lineage: Bacteria > Bacillota > Clostridia > UBA1381 > UBA9506 > SIG437. Next base: position 64,980 of record JAZROZ010000025.1, on the reverse strand, counting down.
AATATGTTAAAAAATAATAAGGAAAGCATATTTGATTTTGCTAAAACGATTGGCATTAAAAATATTGGTGTTTGTGATGCAGAATTTGACGGTGAGCTTTTTGATATTTTGAAAAAAAGACGTGCTGAAAACTCAGAATGTGATTTTACAAATGCTGATTTGGTATTGCGCTCATCCCCAAGTTTAGTTTTAGATGGCGCAAAAAGTGTGATTGTGTGCCTTTTTCCGTATTATAAGCAGGATTTTTCCAAAGGTAACATTTCCCGTTATGCGGCTTTATTTGATTATCATAAAGTGGCTTTGCCAAAACTTAAACAAATTGCAAATTTTATTGATAAAAACATTGAAAAGTCTGATAGCTTGTGTTTTTGTGATACAGGGGCATCCGTTGACAGATTTTTGGCATATAAAGCAGGACTTGGTTATTTTGGGAAAAATAATTGTCTTATAAATGACGAACTGGGCTCATATTTTTTTGTTGGATATATCATAACAACGTGTGACATTGAAAAAGATACACCCGTGATTAAATCGTGCTTAAACTGCGGCAAGTGCATTAAAAGCTGTCCGGGTGGTGCGATAGGTGAAGATTTTAGTTTTAATCCACAAAAATGTGTGTCATATATCACGCAGTTAAAAGAGTTAACAGATGAACAGGAAAGCATTTTGAAAAATCAGGACAGTGTCTATGGTTGCGACATATGTCAGGAGACTTGTCCGCATAATGAAGCTATAGGTGATACCTGTATGCCTGAGTTTTTAACAGATACGATGACAAATCTTGCTTATAATGATTTGGAGCAGATGTCAGCACGAAGATTTAAAAAAGAATACGATAATTTTGCTTTTTCATGGCGTGGAAAAGATGTTATATTAAAAAATTTTGTTGGAGGTACATATGTTAAACAGCGAAAAAACAATGGATAAGTTAGTTACTCTTTGTAAGGGCAGAGGTTTTGTTTATTCAGGCTCTGAAATTTACGGAGGACTTGCAAATACATGGGACTACGGCCCGCTTGGTATAGAACTTAAGAATAATGTAAAAAAAGCATGGTGGAAGAAATTTATTCAGGAATCTCCATATAATGTAGGTCTTGATGCTGCAATACTTATGAACCCGCAGACTTGGGTTGCATCAGGTCACGTTGGAGGTTTTTCTGATCCTTTAATGGATTGTAAAGAGTGTAAAGCTCGTTACCGTGCAGATAAGCTTATCGAAGATTACTTAATTGAAAAGGGAGAAACAGCTGCTGTTGACGGTTGGGGTGAAGAAAAAATGCTTGCCTTTATCAATGAAAATAATGTTGTTTGCCCAAAATGCGGAAAGAAAAATTTTACTGATATCAGAAAGTTTAACTTAATGTTTAAAACATTTCAGGGTGTAACAGAAGACAGCACATCAGAAATTTTCTTAAGACCTGAAACTGCTCAGGGTATTTTTGTAAACTTCAAAAATGTTCAGAGGACATCTAGAAAGAAAGTACCGTTTGGTATCGGGCAGGTAGGAAAGTCTTTCAGAAACGAAATCACGCCAGGTAACTTTATATTCAGAACACGTGAATTTGAACAGATGGAGCTTGAATTCTTCTGTGCTCCTGGCGAAGACTTAAAGTGGTTTGTCTACTGGAAGGACTTCTGCAAAAACTGGTTGTTATCACTTGGAATTAAAGAAGAAAATATCAAAATGAGAGATCATGATCCTGAAGAGCTTTCGCATTATTCAAATGCCACAACCGACATTGAATTTATGTTCCCGTTTGGTTGGGGTGAGCTTTGGGGTATTGCTGACAGAACGGACTACGACTTAAAGCAGCATGCTGACCATAGTGGTGAAAACTTTGAATATATGGATCCTGTAACTAACGAAAAATACATTCCGTACTGTGTAGAGCCATCACTTGGTGCTGACCGTGTGACACTTGCTTTCCTAACAGAAGCCTATGACGAAGAGCAGATTGGCGATGGGGATATGCGTGTTGTTATGAGATTCCATCCTGCACTTGCCCCGATAAAAGTTGCAGTGCTTCCGCTTTCTAAGAAATTATCAGAAAAAGCTATGGAGCTTTACAGCATGCTTTCTAAAAAGTATATGTGTGAATTTGATGATGCGGGAAGTATTGGCAAGCGTTATAGAAGACAGGACGAAATTGGAACTCCTTATTGTATTACATATGATTTTGACAGTGAAGAAAACAATACTGTAACTGTAAGAGACAGAGATACAATGGAGCAGATAACACTCAAAATCGACGAAGTTATACCATATTTAGAAGAAAAATTTGCTTTTTAGACACTATATAAATAATAATATTTAAAATTTCTATTGACAAGAAGCAAAAAATTTAGTATTCTATATTTAATTAGTTTTTTATTTGTTATTTGCTAAAAGGAGCGTTATTATGGTTTCCAGAACTGTACAGGTGAATAATCAGGTTGGGCTTCACGCAAGACCTGCAACTTTTTTCATACAGAAATCAAGCGAATTTAAATCAGGTATTTGGGTAGAAAAAAACAATAAAAGGGTTAATGCAAAAAGCCTTCTTGGAGTATTGTCTTTAGGTGTGACAAAAGGCACAGAAATTACTGTTATAGCCGACGGTCCCGATGAAGAAGCGGCAGTCCAGGCTTTAGTTTCGCTTGTAAGTTCTAATTCTGCTGAATAATGTATGTTTTGTGAGCGTCGATTTTTTTCGACGCTCTTTTTATATATAAAATTGTTAAAGTGAGGTGAGTATTTTGGATAAAAATCTGCTTAATAATCTTCCTTTAGAGCCAGGTGTGTATATTATGAAAAATAAGGAAGATAAAGTCATATATGTTGGTAAAGCAAAGGTTTTAAAAAACAGAGTGAAGCAATACTTTCAAAATACAAGCTCTCACACATCAAAAGTAAGAGCGATGGTATCAAATATTCATTCGTTTGAATATATAATAACAGATACGGAAATTGAAGCTTTGATTTTGGAATGCAACCTTATTAAAAAATATAAGCCGTATTATAATATTCTTCTAAAAGATGATAAAAATTTCCCGTATATCAAGGTGACATTAAATGAAGACTATCCAAAGCTGATTTTTACACGAAAAATGGAAAAAGACGGCGCAAAATACTATGGTCCGTATACTAATGCTTTTGCTGTACGTGAAACGATTGATTTAGTAAGTAAGCTTTTTAAAGTCCCTACGTGCAATTTCAATTTCACACGTGATATGGAAAAGAAAAGGGCATGTCTTAACTCGCATATTAATCAGTGTATTGCACCGTGCGAACATAAAATTTCAAAAGAAGAATACAGAAAAATAATTGAAAATGTCTGTATGTTTTTAGAGGGTGAACATAAAGAGCTTTTAAAAACCTTGACTACGGAAATGGATGAAGCTTCAAATTCACTTGATTTTGAACGTGCAGCACTTTTAAGAGATAAAATTAGCAGTATAAAACAAACTGAAGAAAAGCAAAAGATAATATCAGACCGTCAGGCTGATGAAGATGTCGTAGGATTTTACAGACACGACAACAAAACTTTTGCAGAAGTATTTTTTATACGTATGGGAAGACTTGTTGGTCGCCATAGCTCTATAATCGACAAAACAGAAGCAAGTACCGAAGAACAGATTGCTTCGGAATTTATTAAACAATTCTACAGTGAAGCAACATATATTCCAAAATCTATTTATTTATCATTTAATAGTGACGAGTTTTCACTTCTGTCAGACTGGCTTTCATTAAAAACTGAAAGAAAAACAGAGATAAAATGTCCGAAAAGAGGAGATAAAGTAAGGCTTACCGATATGGCAGTTAAAAATGCACATCAGGCAGCGGTTAACTATCTTCTTAAAAAATCAAAAGCTGAAAAGAATGTCGATAAAACACTTATTTCTTTTGGTGAATTAATTGGACTTACCAAAATCGCAAGAAGAATTGAGGCATATGATATATCAAACACAAGTGGGGCAAATAATGTTGGCTCTATGGTTGTATTCTCAGACGGAAAGCCTCTTAAGAGTGCGTACAGAAAGTTTAAGATTGAAACAGCAACAGGCAATGACGACTATAAAAGTATGACCGAAATGATTTACAGACGTTTTAAGCATGCTTTAGAAGAAGAAAGACAAATTGAGTCGGGAGAACTTTCGATTGATAAAGCAAAATTCCTGCCAAAACCCGATTTGGTTTTGTTAGATGGCGGCAAAGGTCACGTGTCTGCTATATGTGAGCTTTTGGAAATGCTTGATGAAGATGTAAGTGTTTTCGGTATGGTAAAGGATGATAAGCATAAGACAAGGGCTCTTATAAATGCACAGGGAGAAGAAGTCGGCATAAAACGTACATCCGACATATTTTTCTTTATTTCAAGGTTGCAGGATGAAGTTCACAGATATGCAATAGATTATCATAAAAAACTGAGAAAAAAGGATATCACAACATCTGAGCTTTTAAAAATTGAAGGTGTTGGAGATGCATCTGTAAAAAAGCTTTTAAGGCACTTTAAAACAATTTCCAAAATCAAGTCTGCACGAATTGAAGAATTAAAAGAAGTAAGCGGAATTTCTGCAAAGCAAGCTGAAAATATTTTTGATTTTTTCAATAAAACAACTTGATATTTTTGCCGATTTATTATATACTTTTATTAAGTGTTTGTATGCTATGAAACTTTAATAAAAGTTTAAATCATATGGGGGATATGAATATGAGAATTGCTGTTGATGCTTTTGGCGGAGATAACGCGCCAGGTGAAATAGTAAAAGGTGCCGTAATGGCAGTAAATAAATTTGGATGCAATGTAATATTGGTTGGGGATAGCGAAACTATCAGCGGACTTTTGGAAAATGAAACATATCCAAAAGAAAAGATTACTGTAAAGCATGCATCGGAAGTGATTGAAAATGATGATAAAGCAACGTTATCAATCAGGAAGAAAAAAGACTCTTCAATGGTTGTAGCACTCACTTTAGTTAAAGACGGAGAAGCTGATGCAGTTGTTTCAGCTGGGAACACAGGTGCATATCTTACAGGTGCATTTACTGTGCTTGGCAGAATTAAAGGCATAAAAAGACCTGCTTTGGCCCCTTGTATGCCTAATAAAAACGGTATGAGTGTAATCATAGATTCTGGAGCAAATGTTGACTGCAAGCCTGAATATCTTGTTCAGTTTGCGCATATGGGTTCAATATATTCTGAAAACGTTTTCGGTGTTAAATCACCAAAGGTTGGTCTTGTGAACATTGGTGTAGAGGAAGGAAAGGGAAATGCACTTGTTAAAGAAACATATGCCCTTTTGAAAGAAGAAAAGGATATTAACTTTTTAGGTAATTTAGAAGCAAGAGAGATTCCGTCAGGTAAGGCTGATGTCATCGTTTGTGATGGATTTTCGGGAAATATTGTAATTAAGCTGATTGAGGGCGTTGCAATCACACTTTTTGATATGTTAAAAGGTGTATTCTATAAAAGCTATATATCAAAGATTGCAACTCTTATTTTAAAACCTGGTTTGAAAACTGTGAAAAAATCAATGGATGCATCAGAATATGGCGGAGCACCACTTTTAGGTGTAAATGGTGCAGTTATTAAAGCCCATGGTAATTCAAATGCAAAGTCAATACATAACGCAATTAAATATGCTATGATTTTTGCAGAAACTAATGTTAATGAAAAAATCAAAGAATATCTTAATTCTACTTGTGAAACGGTAGAAGATTAATCACATTTGGAGGTAAATATATGGAATTTGAAAAAATCAGAGAAATTATTTCGGAACAATTAGGAGTTGACGAAGAAAGCATCAAACCGGAAACATCATTTACTGATGATTTAGGTGCAGATTCGCTCGATTTAGTTGAGCTTATTATGGCACTCGAAGAAGAGTTTGATATTGAAATGCCTGACGGCGAAATAGATAATATTAAAACCGTTGGAGATGCTGTCAATTTCTTAAAATCAACACTTTAATATTGACATAATTTTTATAAAGGCTGTTTTAATGCAGCCTTATATTTTGTAAAAGAGGGACAAGTTTATGGACAAGATTAAAGAGCTCGAAGAAATTATTGGTTATAAATTTATTAATAAAGAGCTTTTAAAAACTGCACTTACGCACAGTTCATATGCAAATGAAAGACGTAGTAAAAATATAAATTGCAACGAAAGGCTTGAATTTTTAGGTGATTCAATACTGAGCGTAATTGTAAGTAGATATCTTTTTGAAAACTACACAGATTTGCCGGAAGGCGACCTGACAAAAGCGAGAGCATTGATTGTTTGTGAAAGGTCACTTCACGAATGTGCACAAAATATTGAGCTTGGAAACTTTATTTTGCTTGGTAAAGGCGAAGAAATGACAGGTGGCAGACTACGCGTGTCAATTTTAGCTGATGCTTATGAAGCCTTGATTGCTGCTATATATTTAGATAGTGGTATGCAAAGAACGAGAGAATGGCTGCTCAGTCAGCTTTATGACACTATTTTACTTTCTGTTAGTGGCAAAAGCATCAAAGACTATAAAACAACACTTCAGGAAAAGCTCCAATCTCACGGTGAAACTGATATTAACTACGTTATTGTTGATGAGTCAGGCCCTGACCACAGAAAAGTGTTTACAGTAAATGTTTTGGTAAATGGTCTTATAGCAGGAAGCGGAGAAGGTTCAAGCAAAAAAAATGCTGAGCAAAGCGCGGCCAGAAGTGCTTTGGAAAGGCTTAACAAAAAAGATGAAAAGTAAGCACGTTAACATTCCTGTTTTTGTTCCTCATAAGGGTTGTCCTAACGACTGTTCCTTCTGTAATCAACGAAAAATTACAGGACAAGCTAAGCCCGTGACAAAAGAAACTGCACATAGAATAATAAAAGACCACTTGAAAACAATTGAACATGAAAATACAAGTGTTGAAGTCGCTTTTTTTGGTGGTAGTTTTACGGGAATTCCACTGTTTGAACAAAAAGCACTTTTAGAAGTGGCAAACGAATACTTAAAAAATGGGTTGATTGACGGAATAAGACTATCGACCAGACCTGACTATATAACAGATGACATTTTATATTTTTTAAAAAGCTACGGTGTTACTGCCATCGAACTTGGTGCACAAAGTATGGTAGATAGCGTTTTGAAGCTAAACGACAGAGGGCATTTTGCTATAGACACTGAGATAGCAGCAAAAAGAATTAAAGATTTCGGTTTTGAATTAGGTCTGCAGATGATGACAGGTCTTTTTGGTGATGATAGAAAAGGCGCAATTTTCTCTGCAAAAAAAATTATCGACTTAAAACCTGATTGTGTCAGAATATATCCTACACTAACCATTAAGGACACTAAGCTTCATAAACTCTATGAAGAAGGAAAATATATTCCAATGTCTCTTGATGAAACAGTGGAGCTTTGCGCTGAGCTTTTAGATATGTTCAGGGAAGAGGATATAAAAGTTTTAAGAATAGGACTTTTAGGCACAGACAATATTAACGATGAAAGTGATGTTGTTGCAGGACCTTTCCATCAATCAATAGGTGAGCTCTGTGAAAGTGAAAGCTTTTATAAAAGAGTTAACAGTTATTTAGATAATACAGAAAAAAATGATATAAAAATCTATGTAAATCCACGATATATTTCTGTTGCAGTTGGCAATAGAAAGCGAAACATTAAGCGTTTATCAGAAAAATATTCTGATAAAAACATTAGCCTTTTACAAAAAGAAAGCATACCATATGGAAAATTTATGATAGAATGATTTAGGGGGGTGTTGCAATGCATTTAAAAAGTTTAAAGGCTGAGGGTTTTAAATCCTTTGCTGACAAAATTGAACTTAAATTTGATGGCGATATAACTACAATAGTTGGTCCTAATGGCAGCGGCAAAAGCAACATTTCCGATGCGGTCAGATGGGTTTTAGGTGAGCAGAGTGCTAAATCGCTTCGTGGCTCAAAAATGGAAGATGTAATTTTTGGCGGTTCTCAAAAGAGAAGTAAAATGGGTTTTGCAGAAGTAGTCTTAACACTTGATAATCATGACAAACTTTTTAACTCTAATTTTGATGAGCTTGTTATCTCAAGAAAAGTATATGCATCAGGCGAAAGTCAGTACATGATAAACGGTGCAAGCTGCAGACTTAAAGATATCCATGAAGTTTTTATGGATACAGGTGTTGGCCGTGACGGATATTCTATGATTGGTCAGGGCAAGGTTGAAGAAATTTTGTCTTCAAAATCTGAAGACAGAAGAACACTGTTTGAAGAAGCTGCGGGTATATCAAAATACAGATATAAAAAAGATGAAGCCCAGCGAAAGCTTTTCCACACAGAAGAAAACATCACAAGACTTTCAGATATTATAGCTGAACTTGAAACTCAGGTTGGACCACTTGAGGCGCAGTCTAAAAAGGCTAAAAAATATTTAGAGCTCAAAGAAGAACTTAAAATATATGAAGTCAATTCTGCAATTAATATTGTTGAAAAGAATAAGGAAGCGGTTTTAAAGGTTGTAGAAGATATTGGTGTTGTAACAACATATCTTTCTAAAATTAAGGATGAAATTGCAGGCTTTGATGCAGAGCAGGAAAAAGTTTATGCCATTTTTAAAGAATACGATGAAAAGATTGCTGAATTTGAAAAGATGCTTCGTGAAATTGAAGTTGGTAACGGTATTTTAAAGAGTGAGTCAGGTGTAATGACAAGTACGATAGAGAGTAATAAAATGCTTGTCGAGCGTATTTGTGGTGAAATTGACGAAACCAATAATAAAATAGAAAGTTTCAAACAGGACCTTATATCCTTTGATGAAGAAAAGGAAAAAATAAAGAAAGAAATAGAAGAAGTAGAAGCTGAAATTATTAAGCTTCAACAAGAGAAAGATGCTGACGTTGATAATTCTGCGCAAACTGCCTTGGCCGAAGAACTGCAGGAAAAGATTATAGCAAGTGTTAACAGTATTTCTGAACTTAAAATTAAGCTTTCTAACAGTGAGCTGATGATGCAGAATTTCAGGCAGAAGAAAGAAAGTATTTTATCCGATATTGATAAAAAATCATCAGAACTTTTAGGCGCTTCTAAAAAACTTGAAGAATTAAAAAATGAATGTGATGAAATCAAAAGTAAGATGAGAGACGATGAGAATAAATTGTCTGTTCTGCAAGGTAAAAAAGAAGAAATATCAAACAAATTAAGCGCTATAAAAAAAGAATTTGATGAAACATCGGTTTTACTTACTCAAAAACGTACACGCCATAAAATGCTTGACGATATGGAACAAAACTTCAGTGGATATCCAAAGAGTGTGCGTTTCCTTATGAAAGCATACGATAGCGGGGAACTTAATAAGGCTAAAATCTATGGTCCGCTTTCTAAACTTTTTGATGTTGAGAAGAAATATGTAACTGCAGCTCAGGTTGCGCTTGGCGGTGCAATTCAGAATATTGTCGTAGAAGATGAAAATGATGCTAAGATTGCGATTGAATATTTAAAGCGTGCTAAAATCGGACGTGCAACCTTTATGCCAATCAGTGCAGTCAGAGCAAAAGACTTTGAATATGACAGAGTAAAAACTGAAAACGGATTTGTCGCAATAGCCTCAGACCTTGTCAAAGCAGATAAAAAATATAACGAAATAGTTAGAAGCTTACTTTCAAGATGCGTTGTTGTATCTGATATTGATGCAGGAATTACAATCTCAAGAAAATATAAAAATGACTTTAAGATTGTAACACTAAACGGGGAAGTATTAAATAAGGGCGGTACAATGTCAGGCGGTTATATCAGCGAAACTTCAAATATCTTGGGAAGAGAGCAGGAAATTGCTGAGCTTTCTGCAGAAATTGCAAAAGCTGAAGAAAAAATAGAATCTTTAGAAGCAGAAATGCATAGTTTGTTAGCTGATTTTGCAGAAATAAACGAACAAGCAGAAGATGTTTCATTCAATATGTCAGATGATAAAATGAGGTTAGCTGAAATTTCTAAAGATATTGAGCATAATGAACTTGTTTTAAATGATTATTCAGCTTTAATTGAAAAGCTTAAAGAAGATGTTAAAGTTACAGAAAATGAGGAAAAAACACAACTAAGTCAAAGGGATGATTTTGCTAAACAAATTTCTTCTGAAGAAACAACAATCACCCAGACTAGAGAAGAACTTGCAGAAATTGAACAGGCTTTAAGTGATGTTATTTTCAGGAAAGAGATTTTGGCTGATGAAATTGTTGAAAAAACAATGTATAAATCATCTCTTTTGAAAGATATTACAGTTTTAGATGATAAAAAATCTGATAAGAAGGCTGAAATTTCACAAGCCAAAACCAATATTGAACTAAGACAAGCTGAGATAAATGATATCAACGCAAAAAATGACCAGCTCTACAGAGATATTGCTTCAAAAGAGGAGCAGTTAAAGCTCTCGTCGGAGCAATCAGAAAAGATTATGGCTGATATCGATGAGTGCCGTAAAATCAAGTCGGAGCACGAAGAAAATTCAAAAGCAATGCAGACTCTTTCAAAAGAATCACGAGATAAGGTTTATGCACTCACAGAAGAATGTACAAGACTTGAAGCTAAAAAAGAAAAGCTTGAAAATGAGGTTGATACGGCAATTTCAAGACTCTGGGGTGAATATGAAATTACATATTCCGAGACAGAAAAATATAAAACCGATTTAGGAAGCATTACCGCTGTAAATAAAGTTATTGCTGAACTTCGCGGAAAAATAAGAGCATTAGGTAATATCAATGTTGATGCGATTGAAGAATACAAAGCAGTTAGTGAGCGATATGAGTTTTTAACCAGTCAAAGAAGTGATTTGCAAAAGGCTAAAAATGATTTGTCGTCAATTATCACAGAGATGCTTAAAGTAATGGAATCACGTTTTCGTGAAGAATTTGAAAAAATCAGCAGACACTTCAAAACTACATTTACTGAGCTGTTCGGTGGCGGAACTGCGGAACTATCTTTAGAAGACCCGCTAAATATTTTGGATTCAACAATTAACATTAACGTACAGCCACCCGGAAAAAAGCTTCAGAGTTTACTACTTTTATCAGGTGGAGAAAGAGCACTTTCAGCTATTGCACTTTTATTTGCAATTATCAAAATTCGCCCGACACCGTTCTGTTTCCTTGATGAAATCGAAGCAGCACTTGATGAAGCAAACGTTTACAGATTTGCTGATTATATCAAAAATTACAGCAAAAACACACAATTCATACTTATCACGCATAGAAGAGGTACAATGGAATGTGCCGATACAATTTACGGTATCACTATGCAAGAAAAAGGTGTCTCTAAACTGCTCAAGCTTAGCCTTGGCGAAATAACCTAAAATTATAAAGGGAGTGTTTAGTTTTTAAACACTCCCTTTTTTTAAAACAATGATACGATATAATAGTAAAGTCCTGCTAAAACTGATGCCGTTATACCATAGACTAAAACAGGGCCTGCAATAACAAACATTTTTGCAGCTAATCCTAAAACCAATCCCTCGGCTTTAAATTCCATAGCAGGTGATACAATAGAGTTTGCAAATCCCGTTATTGGAACAATTGTTCCTGCTCCCGCATATTTTGCAATGTTATCATAAATCCCGACGCCTGTAAGAGCACAACCTAAAAATACCAGAGTGATTGATGTGGCAGTTGCAGATAACTCTTTGTCAAGACCAAGATACTTATATCCATCCAAAATGAGCTGACCAATTATACATATAATACCACCAATAACAAATGCTAATAATACATCTTTAATAATTGTTGAATTAGGTGTTTTTTTATCGACATATTTTTTGTATTCATTATTTGTCATATTATCTATATATTCTCCTTGTTATACTATTTTTGATGAAAACAATTTTTGTGCCCTCAGACTGTTTATCTGCTGTGATGATGCATATTGTTATAGCAACACATAAAACGGCAACAACGGATAATACAGTAATAAATTTTAATAATTTAGTTTTAATTGTTATCACCTCCATATTTATTATTTGTATCATAATTTTAAATATGCAAACATATACAAATATCTCAAAAAAACAACTGTATATGGCATAAATACTAAAAAATATTTAATAAAAAATGAAAAAATAATGATTTTTTCTATTGAATATAATGGCAAGATGTGGTATAATACATTATTGTGATAAAATATAGTAAAGTTTTAATTGGGAGGACAAGTAATATGTCTACAAAATTAGTAAAAAAAGAAAATGGCGTTGCTGAATTTACTTTAACAATCAGTGCCGCTGATTTTGATGCAGCTGTTGAACAGTCATTCAGAAAAAATGTTAAAAAGATTTCTGTTCCGGGCTTCAGAAAAGGTAAAGCACCTAAAAAAATAATTGAGAAAACATATGGCGAAAGCGTATTCTATGAAGATGCTATTGATATGGTTTTCCCTAAAGCATACGAAGAAGCAATCAAAGAGCTTGATTTAACGCCTGTTGAATCACCGGCTGTTGATATAAAAGAAATCGGTCAGGGAAAAGACCTTGTAGTCGAAGCGAAGGTTACTTTAAAACCTGAATTTGAACTCGCTGAATATAAAGGTATAAAAGTAAAAGAAATTGTACATACTGTATCTGACGATGATGTTTTAGCTGATCTTAAGACAAAACAGGAAAGAAACTCAAGACTTGTTACTGTTGAAGACAGAGCAGTTCAAAATGGGGATATTGCAAACATTAACTTTGAAGGATTTACAGACGGTGTCGCATTCGCCGGTGGTAAAGGTGAAAACTTTGACTTAACAATCGGAAGCGGTCAGTTCATTCCCGGTTTTGAAGAACAGATTATCGGCAAGAAAATCGGCGAAGAGTTTGATGTTAATGTAAGCTTCCCTGAAGAATATCATGCAGAAGAATTAAAGGGCAAGCCTGCAGTGTTCAAAGTTAAGGTTAATAACATACAATATAAAGAGCTTCCTGAGCTTGATGATGAGTTTGCTAAAGATGTAAGTGAGTTTGACACACTAGACGAACTCAAAGCAGACATCAAAGAAAAACTTGAAAAGAAAGCTTTAGAAGATACAAAAATTGAAAAAGAAAATGCTGTTATGGATGCATTAATCGAAGCTAATGAGATTAATGTTCCTGATTGTATGATTGATGCAAGAATCAATGATATGATTCGTGAAAACAATATGAGAATGTCAAGTCAGGGGATTTCATTTGAACAGTATCTTGGCTACATTGGAACAAGTATCGACCAGTATAAAGAAATGATGAAACCACAGTCTGTAAAACAGATTAAAGGAAATCTCATTTTAGAAAAGATTATAGCTGCCCAGGCAGTTGAAGTTTCTGATGAAAAGCTTGAAGAAAAGCTTGCAGAAATGGCAACTCAGTATAATATGGAAGTTGAAAAAATCAAGGAACTTCTTAAAGCTGAGGGATTAGAAAGTCTTAAAGAAGAATTAAAATATGAGGTTGCTATAGAGTTCTTAATTGAGAATGCTAAATGGTCAAAACCAAGAAAGCCTCGCACAACAAAAGCAAAGGAAGATGCACAAGAGGCTGAAGGCGAAGCTACAGAAGAAAAATAATCGGTTAGCCGAGACACGCTTTAAACGACTCATTTAAAGCGTGTTTACTTTATATACAGAGTCGGAAAGGTAAGGTAAGTTTTATGAGTTTAGTACCTGTAGTAGTTGAACAAACAAATAGGGGAGAACGTTCATACGACATTTATTCAAGACTTTTAAAAGACAGAATAATTTTTTTATCAGAAGAGGTTAATGATGTAACAGCAAGCTTAGTCGTTGCACAGATGCTCTATCTTGAGGGCGAAGACCCTGATAAAGATATTCAGTTCTATATCAACAGTCCCGGCGGTTCTATAACTTCCGGTATGGCAATCTACGACACAATGCAATACATAAAATGCGATGTGTCAACAATATGTATAGGTATGGCGGCAAGCATGGGAGCATTTCTGTTAGCAGCAGGCACAAAGGGAAAGCGCTTTGCACTTCCTAACAGTGAGATTATGATTCATCAGCCGCTTGGTGGGATGCAAGGTCAGGCAACCGATATTAAAATCCATGCTGACAGAATTATAAAGATAAAGCAGACCTTAAATGAGATATTAAGCGAGCGAACAGGTAAGCCACTTGATGTAATTGAACGTGACACAGAACGTGATAATTTTATGACGGCTCAGGAAGCAAAGGACTACGGTCTTGTTGATGAGGTAATTGTTTCAAGAACTCAAAAATAAAAGAGGTGTATGTTTTGGTAAATAATGAAACAGGAAGCGGTGAACTTCGCTGTAATTTCTGCGGTGCTTATGAAAGTCAGGTGATGAAGCTCTTTAAAGGTCCAAATGCTAATATCTGTAATGAATGTATTTCTATGTGTAACAGATATATGGGAAATAACTTTGACTTGATAGAGCCTGATATTAATCTTGGCGGATTGCCAAAACCCAAGGAAATAAAAGAAGTTCTTGACCAGTATGTAATAGGTCAGGATAATGCAAAAAAGACACTATCTGTTGCAGTTTATAACCATTATAAACGAATTGAAGCTCAAAGACAGCTTGGAGATGTTGCAATACAGAAGTCAAATATTTTATTACTTGGTCCGACAGGCTCAGGTAAAACACTTCTTGCACAGACGTTAGCTAAAATCTTAAATGTTCCGTTTGCTATCGCTGATGCAACGACACTTACTGAAGCAGGTTATGTTGGCGAAGATGTTGAAAACATTCTTTTAAAGCTTATCCAGGCAGCAGATAATTCTATAGAAGAAGCCCAACGTGGTATTATATATATTGACGAAATTGATAAGATTACAAGAAAGTCTGAAAATACATCAATAACACGTGATGTCAGCGGTGAAGGTGTTCAGCAGGCTTTACTCAAAATTTTAGAGGGTACAGTTGCTTCTGTTCCGCCAACCGGTGGCAGAAAACATCCGCATCAGGAGTTTTTGCAGATTGATACAACAAATATTCTTTTCATATGTGGTGGTGCATTTGAGGGCATTGAAAAGATTATCGGTGCAAGGACCGGAACAAAGGCTTTAGGCTTTGTTGCTGATGTCAGAAGCAAGACGGCTGATAGCGATATTGGCGAGATGCTTTCTAAAATTGAGCCGCAGGATTTGCTGAAATTTGGTTTGATTCCTGAATTAATCGGTAGAATACCTGTTATTGCAACTTTAGACCTATTAGATGAAGATGCACTCGTTCGCATTATAAAAGAGCCTAAAAACGCGTTATTAAAACAATATATGAAGCTTTTTGAGCTAGATGGTGTTAAGCTTGAAATGGATGATGATGCAGTCTTAGAAGTTGCCCAAAAAGCAATAGCAAGGAAAACAGGTGCCCGTGGTCTGCGTTCTATAATGGAAGAACTGCTTTTAGACACTATGTATTCGCTTCCGTCTGAAGAAAATGTTTCAAAATGTGTTATCACAAAAGAATGTGTGACAGACAAAAAAGCGCCGAAAGTTATATATAGAGAAAAAGTCAGAAAGCAAAAATCTTTAGAAGAATCAGTATCATAATTTAATATTTTAATATAGGGAACTGCAGATGCAATTCCCTATATTTAGATATTTGAGGAGTTGAAAATATGGATTTGATTGAAGTAGGGCAAATTGTTAATACACATGGTGTTCGTGGTGAAGTGAAAATCAATTCTTGGGTTGATGATCTTTCAGAATTTGGTGACTTTAAAAACTATTATTATCAAAAAAACGGTAGCTACATAAAGCTTAGTCCTAAAAGTCTTAGATTTCATAAAAACTGTGCAATTATTAAGTTTGCCGAAATTGATGATATGACTCAGGCTGAAACATATAAAGGTACTGTTTTATTTTCCGAACGAAATCAAAACCTTCCCGATGACGTTTACTATGTAAAAGATTTAATCGGACTTAAAATTATTGCAGATGACAAAGAAATCGGGGTTTTAGAAGACGTTTTAAAGACCGGTGCAAACGATGTTTACAGCATAAAAACAATTGACGGAAAAACTGCGTATGTTCCTGCTGTAAAAGAGTTTATAAATGAAATAAATATATATGAGAAAATAATAAAGATTAATCTTATAGATGGTTTATTAGATTAAACAAAGGATTTGATTTGATGCGTTTTGACTGTCTCACACTTTTTCCCGAAATGATAAAAAATGTTCTCGAAGAGAGTATAACGGGAAGAGCGGTAAAGAATAATATTATTGATATAAACTACATAAATATCAGAGATTTTGCAGACAACAAACATAACTCTGTTGATGATGAGCCTTATGGTGGCGGTGGTGGTATGATTATGCAGCCGGGACCGATTTACAGAGCCTATCAGTCTATCGTAGGTGAGCTTACATATAAACCCAAGGTGATATATATGTCACCACAGGGCAAGGTATTTAATCAAAAGCTTGCTTTAGAGCTTTCAAAGGAAGATCATCTTGTTTTTCTCTGCGGTCACTATGAGGGTGTTGACGAGCGAATCATTGAAGAGATTGTAGATTATGAAATCTCTATTGGTGACTATGTTCTAACGGGCGGTGAAATTCCTGCGATGGTCGTTATTGATTCCGTTTCACGTCTTGTTCCGGGTGTTCTTAGTTCAAGTGACTCCTATACAAATGAGTCGCATTTTTCAGGACTTTTAGAGTATCCACAGTACACAAGACCGCTTGATTTCATGGGAAGACGTGTTCCGGATGTACTTATTTCAGGTCATCATGCAAACATTGAACAGTGGAGAAGAGAAAAGTCTTTAGAAAGGACTTTAAAAAAACGACCTGATATGATAGAAAAAGCTGAGCTTTCAAAAGAAGATATAAAGATGCTTGATTTAATCAAGGAAAAACAATTTTCAGAATAACTATAAAAGACTTTACATAGAGCTATGTGAAGTCTTTTTCATAATTATTAATTTTTTATATGTCCGAGTACCATTATAACTTTCCCGATTATATGAAAATCTTTATCGGAAACTTTGTAAACAACAGGACTAAAGCTTTCATCTGAGCTTGATGGTGAAACTATGATATTGTTGCCCGTTATTTTATATATACCATAGTGAACATCATTTTCTTTATAAGAGTAAACTATAATCTCACCTGATTTTGCAACTGTCTGTTCTTTAACAATTAAAACAGAGCCTTTCGGGCAAGATTTTAAATCCAGACTATCGTCTGTAGCAGCAAGTCCAAAGAAATTACCATCTAAAAGCATAATTTCAGGTATTGAGATTGAATAAATTATCTGTGAAAGATTTTTATCATCGGATAAGCGATTTGAATGCAGATGAAGAAAAACAGGGATATTTACCATTCCGTCACCAGATTTACTTTCGGCTAAAACTGGATTTTGGCGTTGAGTGAGATAATCTAAGCTGATACCAAAAAAGTCAGCAATCTTTGTCAAAAGCTCCGCAGAAATAACGCTTTTACCGAGTTCATAGTTAGAAAGCATATTTCTCTTTATATTAAGTGAAGTTGCAAGCTGTTCTAAAGTCATACCCTCCTTAATACGTAATGAACGAATTTTTGAGCCAAGCATAACAGAATCCAATTTTATCCCCCCCTCCACATTAAAATAATTATATCAAAAATGTCACACAAATTCAAGATTTTTATTTATAACTTTACATAAATATGCGACAGGATGACACATAATGCACCAAAAAAAAGAAAAGAGAGGACAGATAAGACCCGCAATATTAAATTTATTATTAGAATAATCCCAAACATCTAACTTCAGAAGCTTATTAAATATTATGCCTGATATAAATTCAGTTGCAGTAATTATAATTCCACCGCATAAACACTTTTTGATTTTTGATGTGGTTTTGCATATCTTTGAATAAAATCGATATAGAGCAGTAAAACAAAAGCCACCTGTTAGTGCCATGCTCCAATGAGTATATCCGCGCCAGAGTATCTCAATTATGCTGTATCCTAAAGCACCTATTGAAAAAATCTTAAAAAAATAACGGTAATTCAAAATGACAACTCCTTAAGTTTTTGTCATTTAGTATTACCGAAATTTTGCATAATATAAATCAGTCTTCTTTGATTACTTCTTTAAGCGCAGATATAAAGCCGATGCATTCTTCCTTAGTTCCGATTGTTACTCTCAAAAAACCATCCATACCAAGAACGTGACCGCCTTTCACAATATAGCCTTTCTTTAATAGCTTTGTGTATATCTCTTTGGAATCGCGTTTAGTATCGACCATAATAAAATTAGTAAAACTTTCTATGTAAAAAAGACCAAGTTTATTAAATTCACTATACAGATACTTTTTATTCTCTTCGTTATATTTGATAGTCATTTCTGCAAATTCTTTGTCTTCAAGTGATGCAACTGCTGCAGTCTGGGCGATACTGTTTACGTTAAATGGTGCACGAATTTTATCCATAGCACTTATTATACTTTCATCTGCCATTCCGTAGCCAACTCTCAGCGATGCTAAGCCATAGATTTTGGAAAAAGTACGCAGAATGATAATATTTTTATGTTTATCAAGCAGTTTTTCGCTATCAGGATAGTTGTTTTTTCCAAAGGCAAATTCAAAATAAGCTTCATCAATAACAATTAAAACATCATCGCGTATTTTATTAATAAAGTTTTCCTGAGCAAAGTCTGAATATATCGCACCTGTGGGATTGTTTGGATTGCATAGCCATATAATCTTCGTTTTATCTGTTATGCTATCCGCCATAGCATCAAAATCCATTGTATATTCAGAATTAAGTGGAACATTAACAGGAGTTCCGCTTGATGCTATAACATTTGTTTCATATAACGAAAATGACGGATATGGTATAATAGCTTCGTCACCGGGTTCTAAGTATGTTTTACATATTAATTCAATCAAACCATCGCTGCCCGTTCCAAAAACAAATTTTGATGGTGATATACCATGCTTTTTTGCTAAAGCATTTCTTAAATCATATGAGTTCGGGTCAGGATAGATATGAAGTGACGATAGCGCATCTTTTGTGGCTTTAATTGCATGAGGACTTGCGCCATATGGGTTTTCGTTTGATGCAAGTTTTACAACTTCTGAAATACCAAATTCTCTCTTTACTTCGTCAATCGGCTTTCCTGCCGCATATGGAGCAATAACGGAAAGCGATTTTTTTTCTTTAATCATATAAATTCCCCTTAGCTCAGACAATTAAAATTCTTCTTTAATCTTTTTATTTTTTTCATTTACTTCATTTGCCATATCTTCTTTGTGTTTAACTAGAAGTTTAGCAATGTTATCATACTTAAGCGCAAGTATTTGAGCAGCAAGTATTCCAGCATTTTCTGCGCCATCAATTGCAACAGTTGCAACAGGGATACCCTTTGGCATCTGTACCATAGAAAGAAGAGAATCAAGGCCATCCATAGTTGAAGATTTTATTGGAATACCAATTACGGGAAGTGTTGTATATGCTGCAAGCACACCGCCGAGATGAGCTGCCTTTCCCGCAGCGGCAATAATAACTTCAAATCCGTTGTTAAGCGCTGATTTTGCAAAGCTTTCAGCTTCATACGGTGTTCTGTGAGCAGATATTACGTTAACATCAACTTCAATTTCAAATTTCTTAAGAGCATCAATGCATTTTTTTACAACGGGTAAATCAGAGTCACTACCCATTACTACAGCAACTTTTGGCATTTTATTCATTATATTTTCCTCCCAAATAAATACTATAACTTTCAAATATTTTATCATAGTTATCAAAAAAACGCAATAACCTTACGTAATTTATATAGACAAATAACTTAAAATAATATATAATAACAAAAAAGAGAGGAGCGATTTAATGAAATCATACAGAAAAGAATTGCATTTTAATCTACCAAGAAGAAGAGGTCTTGTAAATATAACTGGTGAGGTCTTAGATGCAATTAAGGAAAGCGGAGTAAAAGAAGGATTGGTTTTAGTAAATGCGATGAATATCACGGCTAGCGTATTTATTAACGACGATGAAAGCGGACTCCACAGCGATTATGAAACATGGCTTGAGGGATTAGCTCCTGAAAAACCATATGAAAGATATAATCATAACGGCTTTGAAGATAACGCAGATGCTCACTTAAAACGTACGATAATGGGTAGAGAAGTCGTTGTAGCGATAACAAACGGAAGACTCGATTTTGGAACTTGGGAACAGATTTTCTATTATGAATTTGACGGAAAACGAAATAAAAGAGTTCTGATTAAGATTATAGGTGAATAAAACCAGGTGATAAAGAGTATTTGTCGAAAACTTTTTAATTTTCGACAAATACTCTTATATTTTTATGCAGGATTGTCCATAATATATGTAGAATATAATATGGAATAAAATGTAAAAGGAGGAATTTGTTTTGCAAGTTCAGATAAGTACAAAGAATGATACGGTTATAGCCAAACTTGTTGGCGAACTAGACCATCACAGTGCGTCGAAAGCAAGGGCAAGGCTCGAGGAGGTTATAGTTAATAAAGCGATTAAAAACCTTATTTTTGATTTGTCAGAACTTTCATTTATGGATAGTTCGGGAATTGGAATGATAATTGGACGATATAAACTTATATCAGCGTTAGGCGGAAAAGTAAAGATTGTTTGTAAGAATGTGCAAATCGAAAGGCTCATAACAATGTCAGGCTTAAAAAAGCTGATTAATGTATATAGTGATTTTGATGAGATTGCAGAAAATATATAGGAGGCAATTTATGAATGCAAATAATAAAATGAGTTTAAGTTTTTTGAGCAAATCTTCAAATGAAAGCTTTGCAAGAGCAACTGTAGCCGCTTTTGTATCTCAGCTTGATCCGACAATTGAAGAAATTGCAGATATTAAAACTGCTTTGTCAGAAGGTGTAACAAATGCAATAATACATGGCTATGGTCATAGTAATGGAATAATAAAAATAGAGTGTGAAATGAAAGATGATGAAATTAAAATTATAATAGAGGACCAAGGCAAAGGAATAACCGATATAGAAAAGGTGAGAGAACCATTTTATACTGAGTCAAATGTTGAAGAAAGGTCAGGTATGGGATTTACTGTTATGGAAACCTTTATGGATTCTTTAGAAGTTTATTCTGAAGAAAATAAAGGTACAACTTTAGTAATGACAAAAAAAATTGGCTTATGTGATTAAGTATGAGGTGAATAATGGAGCAAAATACATACGAATTGATAAATAAAGCCAAAAACGGTGATAATTTGGCTCGTGATGAGCTTTTTGAAAATAATATGGGACTTGTATACAGCATTGCAAAAAGATTTTTAAACCGAGGAGTGGAGTTTGACGATTTAGTTCAGATTGGCTCAATAGGACTGTTTAATGCTATTAACAAATTTGATGAGTCATATAACGTTATGTTTTCAACATATGCCGTACCACTCATTTTAGGTGAAATTAAAAGGTTTTTGCGCGATAACGGACCCGTGAAAGTATCGAGAAACCTAAGAAGTATTGCACTTAAAGCAAATGTTTTTCGTGAAAACTATATAAAAGAGCACGGAAAGGAGCCAACAATCAGTGAAATTGCAAATGAACTAGGAATTGACTGCTCAGAACTTGCAACGGCTCTTGAGGCAACTCAGGTACCTGAATCTTTATATGCCAAAGTCGATGACTCAGAGAAGATACTGTTAGTTGATAAAATCAGCGGGGGTGTCAACAATGAAAACACTATAATTGATAAAACAGTTGTTATTGATTTGATTGGAAAACTTACTGAAAGAGAACGTAAAATTATAATAATGAGATATTTTAAAGATAAAAAACAAACAGAAATTGCCAAATATCTTGGAATATCACAAGTTCAGGTATCTAGGTTGGAAAAACAAATTTTAAATAAACTAAGACAGGATATTATATAAAAAGAGTCCCGATTAATAAAAGTCGGGACTCTTTTTATATGTCACACTTTCAAGTGCTTTCTGACTGAAATCAAACTTCCAATTCCGCCTAAGAAAATTCCAAGCAGTAAAAACATCGGAATCAGATAGGGTAAAATCTGTGAAATAGGTTTGAAGGAAACAAACGATATTCCAAGTGTTCCAAAAAATGCTGTAAGACCATTGTAACCAAAAGATATTATTAAAAGTGAAACAGCGGAGCCTATAAGTCCGATTATAATACCCTCAATAATAAATGGCCATCTGATAAACCAGTCTGTTGCTCCAACGTACTTCATTATGTTTATTTCTTTAGCACGTGAAAAAACAGTAAGTTTAATAGTGTTTGATATGATAAATATTGAGATTGCACCAAGCGCTATCATAATCCAAATGCTGATGCTTGATAAATAATCAGTTGCAGAAAGAAGATTGTCTATGGTATCCTGATTGAATATAACCTTTACAATACCTTCGATTGACTCTATTTGCGTCACTACAGATTCACTTTGGCTTAAGTCAGATAAGGTAACTTTATACCAGTCTCTTAGAGGATTGTTTTCATCATATCCATCAAATAGATATGCATTATCACCCATATCCTGTTTTAAATCATCAAGTCTTGATTCCTTTGAATCAAAAGTAACACTATCAACAAACTCTATTGATTCAATCTTTGACCTTAACTGTTCTGTCTGTTCGAAAGAATAATTCTCATCAACAACTAAAATTATTTCATAGTCACCCTCAAATTGACCTGCTATGAAATTTAAGTTTATTGTAAGTAAAAAGAATATACCAAACACGAGAAGACTTGCAATAACGGTAAAAACAGAGGCAATACTCATCCAACCATTCGCAAAAACATTTCCCGTTGCTTGCTTTGTATAATATTTGATAGACCTAAACTTCATAGCCGTATTCTCCTCTCGCTTCATCACGAACTATGACTCCATCTTCAATAGCAATTACACGTTTTTTCATTGAGTCAACGATATCCTTTGCATGTGTAGCCATTATCACAGTAGTTCCGCGTTTGTTTATTTCATCTAATAGCTCCATTATCTCATATGCGGTCTTTGGATTTAAATTTCCGGTTGGCTCGTCCGCAATCAAAAATGCAGGATTATTTACTAAAGCACGTGCTAAAGCCACACGTTGTTGTTCACCACCCGATAATTGACCGGGATATACCTTTGCTTTGTGTGATAATCCAACCATACTGAGAACGTTTGGCACTTGTCTTCTGATATCTCTTGACGAAGCACCGACTACTTCCATTGCAAATGAGACATTTTCATAAACTGTTTTCTTTGGAAGTAATCTGAAATCCTGAAAAACGACACCCATTTTGCGTCTTAATTCAGGTATTTGTGAGTGATTTAACAGATTAACGCAAGTGCCGTCTATTATTACATCTCCGCTTGTAGCAACTTCTTCGTGCATAAGAAGCTTAATTAAAGTTGATTTACCGGAGCCTGATGGTCCAACGATAAAAACAAATTCGCCACGTTCGATAAAAAAGCTTATATTGTTAAGCGCTGTCGATCCATTTTCATAAATCTTTGACACATTACTTAAAATTATCATATACTTTCTCCTGTGAATTTAATTTAAGTGAATTAGAATTGTGTTGGACCAGAGTTTAAATATTTATTGACAAGCACTGCAACTTTAAATACAACAGCATCATCAAATTTTCTTAAATCAAGACCTGTTAAACGCTCAATTTTATCAAGACGATAAACTAATGTGTTTCTATGTACAAAAAGCTGTCTTGATGTCTCGCTGACATTTAGGTTATTTTCAAAGAACTTATTGATTGTTTGCAGAGTTTCATCATCTAAAACGTTGATGCTCTCTTTTTTGAATATTTCATCCAAGAAGAGCTCGCATAGCTTACTTGGAAGCTGATAAATGAGTCTGCCTATTCCTAAAGTATCATAACTTAATATGTAATTATCACTTTCAAAAACACGACCAATTTCTAAAGCGATTATTGCTTCAGAGTAAGAGCGTGCGATATCATTAATCACGCTTGTCGGAGTCCCCATACCAACGTAAACGGTTGTCATAAGCTCAGCATTAATCATCTCAACAATGCTTTGAGCGATTTTCTTGAGGGAATCCTTTGTATATGGCTCAGTCAGAGCTTTAATTACAACGATGGTATCATTATCCATTGCGAGAACAAAGTCCTGATCAGGAAACATATTTGAAAGCAGATGTTGAACAGGCAGGTCGTTTATGCCGTTTGTCTGGACAATATAAACAATTCTTGGTATTTCAGCGTTAATCTGGAGTTCGTCACTTCTTAAATCGATATCACCGGGAAGTACATTACCTAAAAGAACATTTTTTATGTAATTTGTTTTATCGTATTTATTACCGCAGTGGAGCTGAATGTTAGCTAAGCTTACGGCAATCATAGAACAGAAATAATGTGCATCACGGTCTGTACCTTTTGTATATACAACATAGTCAAGCATATTTCTGGCCCCAAAAGCAACAAAAGTATATTCTCCAACTATGTACGATTTATTTAAAACGGTACTCGATGTTATAGCTTCGTAAGCTAAATCTTCATCAATCGGTGTGTGTACATGAGCAATAACAAAACCAGTGTTATTAAGTACACCTGAGTCGCGTGATGAAATATTTGACATCTGTTCTAATACCGGTTGAAATATTTGACCTAACATAAAATTTCCTCCATTTTTTTTGATTTTCTATAATATACGACGAAATACAATAAAAATTAATATTATACACATTATATAATATACCTTTTTCGACTTTTTTGCAAGGAGTTTTTCATAAATTTCATTAAAATGTAATAATTTTTTTGAACATAATTTATAAAATAGAAATAATTGAGAAGAATAATAAAAAGGTGATGAAATGAAAAAGATAAAAAACAAATTATGGATAAGTATTTTGGGTGGAATAACCGCAGGCTTTTTAAATGGACTTTTTGGAAGCGGTGGCGGAACTTTAATTGTACCGTTTTTGACTGAATTTTTAGGTGTAGAAGTAAAAAAAGCTCATGCAACTGCGATACTCGTTATAAGTGCTTTTACAGTAATTAGTCTGTTTTTTTACGGAAAAAACTCCATGCTTGATTTTAAACTGGCACTATTTGTATCAATAGGTGGTGTAATTGGCGGATTTATCGGTGCAAAATTGCTTTCTAAAATGTCAGATAAAATTATAAGAAAAATATTTGGCTCTTTTATGATATTAGCAGCTATAAAGATGGTGATGAGATGATTTTAGCAAGTATAATTGGAATTATCAGCGGAGTTATAAGTGGAATGGGTATAGGAGGTGGGACAATCCTTATTCCTGCATTGACAATTTTTATGGGAATAAATCAGCATATAGCTCAGGGTGTAAATCTATTATATTTTCTTCCCACAGCTGCGGTGGCACTTATTATACATTTTAAAAATAAAAACGTTGATTTTAAAGTCGCTCTGCCGATTATGATTTCCGGTCTGTTTGGTGCAGCAGGGGGAGCTATGCTTTCAAATGGTATTTCATCTGATTTTTTAAGAAAACTTTTTGCCGTTTTTCTTTTTGCTATGGGCATTTATGAGTTTTTAAAAAAGAGCAAAACTGATGACGAAAAAAGTCCAAAAAAGCCTTGACTATTTATTTTGCAAAATATATAATTATTCAGGAAATATTATAAAATAATCATAAAAGGGAAGTAGCATATGAAAAGAATAGGTCTTAAACCTGATTTAGTTTTATTTTTAAAGAAAAATATAGTAATGTTTATTGCTTTTTTAGCTGCTTTAATAACGTGTATTTTTGTTCCGATTGACAGAGAGTATCTTACATATTTTGATTTTAAAACTCTAACTTGCTTGTTTTGTGTTTTGGCAGTTGTTTGTGCTTTACGAAATATAAACTTTTTCTCTATACTCGCAAGGAAAATTATAGAATTTTTTAAAACAACAAAAATGGCAATACTTGCTTTGGTTTATATTACTTTTATTGGCTCAATGCTTATTGCGAATGATATGGCACTTTTGACATTTCTGCCACTTGGATATTTTGTACTGACGACAACTGATAAGACAAAATATATGGCATTTACTTTCATAATGCAAAACATTGCAGCAAATCTTGGAGGAATGTTAACGCCGTTTGGAAATCCACAGAATTTGTATCTTTATTCAATGTTTAATATACAAAATCTTGAGTTTATACATATTATGGCACCGACATTTGTTCTTTCTATTATTTTAATAACTGTTTGTTGTCTGTTTTTAAAATCAGAGCCGCTTGTGATGGAAACTGACAAAATAGTTTTAAAACCGCTTAAAACATCAATTTATTTAATCTTGTTTGCACTTTCAATTTTGATTGTTTTCAGAAGTATTCCGTATCAGATAGGACTTGTTGTTATAGTTATCGCTTTACTTTTTCTTGACAGAAAAGCTTTGGCTACAGTTGACTATCCGCTTCTTTTGACATTTGTATTTTTCTTTATTTTTGCAGGCAATATGGCGAGAATCGATGTCGTCAGAAATTTTTTTCAGTATCTTCTTGATAAAAATACACTTTTATTAAGTATATTTTCCTGTCAGGTAATAAGTAATGTACCATCTGCAATACTTCTTTCTCAGTTTACAGAAAATTATAAGGATTTGCTTATTGGAGTAAATATTGGTGGGGTAGGGACGCTTATCTCATCACTTGCAAGCTTAATTACATTAAGAGAATTTGTAAAATACAATTATGGAAAGGTGAAAAGCTACATACTTTTATTTTCACTTTTTAACTTTGGATTTTTAATTATATTGACTGTTTTTACATATTTTGTTCGATTTTGAACATTGACATAATATTTTATCCTATATAAAATAAAGCAAAGAAAGTAGAAGGACGAGAATATTGTTAACTGATAAAAAATACTATTTTCCTATTTTGAGTGGGAATATGCTTAAGTTGCTTGCAGCATTATTTATGGTAATTGACCATGTTGGTGTAATTCTTTTTCCTGAGTGTCTTATACTCAGAGTAATTGGAAGACTGTCATATCCAATTTTTGCCTTTATGATTGCTGAAGGGTGCTTCTATACAAAAAATAAAATTAAATATTTTTTATTTATATTTTTACTTGGAGTGCTATGTCAGGTTGTTTACTTCATCATTGATAACAGTCTGGATATGGGAATACTTATTACTTTTTCTATATCAGTTATACTAATCTATGCCCTAGAGAAGTTTCAAAAAACACTTTGTAAAGAGAATTTTAATATAAAATTCAGCATATTTTATGGTTTAATTTTTACGTCTTTAGTAATTGCAGATTTTTTGTTTTGCAAATGCTTTGATGTTGATTATGGATTCTGGGGGACTCTTGCGCCTGTTTTTGTATGTGCATTCAGGAAAGAAAAAGGATATAAAGATAACGCACATAAGTTGCCTATACATATTTTTGCGTTTTTGATTGGTCTATTAATATTATCTGCGGACTTAGGGGGAATTCAGTTTTATTCACTTTTTTCAATCCTTTTTCTTTTGATGTATTCAGGAAAAAGGGGAGAGCGAAATATGAAATATTTTTTCTATATTTTTTATCCCGTACATTTCATAATTTTGCATTTGATAAATATTTTAATTAATTTCTAAGACGATTGACGGAGGTATTACTAATGAGCAAAATAACTAAAATTCCAAGAAGACAAGTGCATTTAGATTTTCATACATCGCCATATATTGAAGGAATTGGTAAGAATTTTTCAAAAGAAAATTTTCAGGCAGCTCTGAAAGCCGGAAAT
Source organism: Clostridia bacterium (assembly GCA_045648985.1). GTDB lineage: Bacteria > Bacillota > Clostridia > UBA1381 > UBA9506 > SIG437. The sequence goes on along the minus strand of JAZROZ010000025.1, from coordinate 37,373 downwards.
CTTGAAAGTATAACCGTTTTTGCTAAATGTCACCATAGTATGTGCTATTATCCAACTGAAGTAGGAACGATGCATCCACACCTGGAATTTGATTTAACAGGTGCTATGGTAGATGCAGCACATGAAATTGGTGTTCGTGCTCCTATTTATATCACAGCAGGATGGTCAGATGGTGATAATATAACACATCCCGAGTGGGCTATGCTTGGTAAAAACAGAGAACATATTGGAGGACGTGACTTTTCAAAAAATGAAGATATGAACGCTCCAAAGCCACATGTTTTCTGGAATATGCTTTGTTACTGCGATGGAAGTCCATACTCTGAGCACATATATGCAATTACTGAAGAAATCTGCAGACGATATAAAGTTGTTGATGGCTTATTTTATGATATATGTACAATCGGGGAGGCCTGCTATTGCGAGTCGTGCATAAAGGGTATGAAAGAAATGGGATTAGACCCTGAAAATGATGATGATGCTTCAAAATATCTCACAATAAAAAGACAGGTATTCTTTGAAAAGTGTGGAGAAATACTTAAAAAATATCACCCTGATGCAACGATATTTTTTAATGGTTGTGCACATCAGTATAAAAAAGATTATCATGCATATCAGTCTCACTTTGAGATGGAAGACCTGCCAACAGCTTGGGACGGTTATGACAGACTTCCGATGCGTGCTAAATACTTCAGCAAAAGCGGCAAAGGGGTCATTGGTATGACGGGTAAATTTCATCTTTCCTGGGGTGAATTTGGCGGGTTTAAGTCAAAGGATGCACTTAAATATGAAGTTGCTACCATGGCACTTTACGGTGTAGGCGCATCTGTCGGCGACCATATGCATCCTGACGGTGAAATGGAAATGCAGACATATGAAAACATAGGTTATGCATATAATTATCTTGATAAGATAGCACCATATTGCTTTGATGGCGAAGCTGTAACAAATATCGGCGTATTTACTTCGCCATTGCGTGATGCAAATGAGGGTATTTCCAACATTCTTTTGGAAAATCAACTTGATTATGACCTTGTTACAAACTGTAATTTTGATGAGTTTGATACAATCATTATACCTGAAAAGGCAACAATGAGCGTTGAAGAACTTGCGGCATTTGATAAATATATTAAAAATGGCGGAAAAGCATTTTTGATGGCTGACGCTTTAGTAAAAGACGGAAAGTTCCAGATTGATTTAGGTTTTGAATATATAGGAGATAGTGAATTTGATTGTGATTATTTATCACCCGTAAAGAAGATTGACAATGTGCCAAATGCGCCTATGCTTTGTAATTTCCCTGGACATAAAGTTAAGGTTAATGATACTGCTCAGGTCTATGCTGAGCTTTTAACACCTTATTTTAGTCGTACATATGCTCATTTCTGCGGACATATGAACACACCACATAATAAAGATTCAGAAAGATTCCCTGCAATTGCAAAAAGTGGAAACGTTGTGTATTTAGCACATTCTATACCAAGAGCTTATTTGATATATGGTCCCGTTTTCCTAAGAAACTATTTTATGATGGCTTTAAACCTTGTTTATGGAGGAAGTATTTTAAAAGTAAAAAATCTTGGAGCGCAGGGAAGATGCACTATGATACATCAACCGCAAAATAGCAGATATTGTATCAATATGATATATGCAAGTCCTGTAAAACGTGGAAAAGCTCAGATTATTGATGATATAGTTACTATGTATAATATAGATGTAGAGTTAAAACTTGATAAAAAAGTAAAAAAAGTTTATATGCCGCTTGAAAACAAAAAACTTAAATTTTCAAAAAAAGGTGATACAATATCCTTTACAGTGCCTGAACTTAATTGTCATACAACAGTAGTTGTAGAGTATTAATTCCTAAATTTAAAAGGAGCTGTAGCAAAAGGCTACAGCTCCTTTATCATACTTAATTATTCTTTCTCTTTAGCACTTTCTTCAATTATTTTCTTAGCAACATGATCAGGAGCCTGTTCATATGCTTTAAATTCTAGAGCAAAGCTTCCGCGTCCTTGTGTCATTGAACGAAGATCTGTAGCAAATTTTGCCATTTCAGCCATTGGAACATCAGCTGTAATAACAACTGTTCCGTCTGATTGCTGATCACTTCCTAAAACTCTTCCGCGACGTTTGTTAATATCACCCATGATGTCTCCCATATAGCTGTTTGGAACAGTAACAGTAAGTGCTCCAATAGGCTCTAAAAGAACCGGCATAGCCTGTGGCAAACCATTTTTATATGCAAGGTTTGCAGCCATCTTAAACGCCATTTCCGATGAGTCAACACTATGGTATGAGCCGTCATATAATGTAGCTTTAAGACCAACTACAGGATAACCTGCCAAAACACCGTGTTCCATACTTTCTTTTAAGCCCTTTTCAACTGCAGGAAAGAAGTTCTTTGGAACAGAGCCACCGAATACGTTTTCTTCAAATACAAGTCCGTCAGCATCTATTGGCTCAAATTCAATCCAAACGTGACCATATTGACCATGTCCACCTGATTGTTTTTTATGTTTTCCTTCTACCTTAACGCTCTTTCTGATTGTTTCTCTATATGGTACTTTAGGTACTTTCAAATCTACATCAACATTATATTTTGTTTTTAATTTGCTCACTACAACTTCAATATGCTGTTCTCCGATACCACTTAATACCTGTTCGTGTGTTTCTGAGTTATGAACAAAGGAAACAGTCTTATCTTCTTCCATAATCTTATGAATACCAGAACTGATTTTTTCTTCATCGCCTTTAGCCTTGGGCATAATAGCCATTGATGTTACAGGAGCAGGGAAGTTGATACTATCCAAAATAACCTGGAATGATTTATCACAAAGAGTATCACATGTTGATGTGTCGTTGAGTTTAGGAACAGCACCAATGTCACCTGCGATAAGCTTATCAGTATCAGTTTGTTTTTTACCCCTGATTATGCAAATTTTGCTGATTTTTTCTTCTTTATCTTTGTTTGTGTTTATAACAACACTATCTTTTTTAAGTGTTCCCTGATATATACGCACAAAAGAGAATCGTCCGATGAACGGGTCAGCGATGGTTTTGAATACTTGTGCAACTAAAGGTTTGTTTGCATCAGCTTCAATTTCAACAGGCTCATCATTTTTATCTACTGCAATAATGCTTGTGCCTTTATCGGCTGATGGAATATAGTTAACAATGGCATCAAGTAAAAGACGTGTGCCCTGATTTTTCAGTGCACTACCACATAAAACAGGAACTATTGCACGTGATTTAATACCGGCAGAAAGTCCAGACTTGATTTCTTCAACAGTAAATTCAACACCATCAAAGAATTTAGTCATAAGCTCATCATCTGTTTCAGCAACAGACTCTATAATCATTTCACGAATTGGCGCAACTTCAGCTTTCATTTCATCAGTTGTTTCAACATCGTATGCTTTATCTCCCTCAAATTTTCGTGTTTTAAAATCAACAACATTTATAAAACCTGTAATTTCTTCGCCTTCTTTAACAGGACTTAAGAATGGTGCAACACTTTTTCCAAAAGAATCGCGAAGTTCATTTACAACTCTGTTAAAATCAGCTGCCTCATCATCAAGCTTATTTATGTAAATGATGAGAGGAATATTGTGTTTACGACAGATTTCCCATGCTTTTTCAGCGCCAACAGTAACACCTGATTTGCCGCTTAACACTAAAACGGCAGCATCAACTGCACGAAGTCCCTGATACTGTTCGCCAATGAAATCAAAAAATCCCGGAGTATCTATAATATTTATTTTATAATCATTCCACTCGATAGGAAGAATTGAAGAAGAAATTGAACACTGACGCTTTGTTTCTTCAGCATCATAGTCGCTGACAGTATTGCCGGCAATAACGTTACCCATTCTGTCGATTGTTCCGGCTGAATAAAGCAACGCTTCAGCAAGAGATGTTTTGCCCGAACCGCCGTGACCTAAAATAGCCACATTTTTAATTTTGGATACAATGTAGTCTTTCATAATTGCTTCCCTCCATGAGATTAAATTAATGATAAAATCATTTCATATTTTCATTATATAATACTTTTATTCATTTTTCAACCATAAATTAGCATTTTTTTTGATTATTTTTAATATTTTTTCTTTTTTATTTTCTTCAGGATTGGTAATAATGTACAAAAGAGTATGCTGTAAAATAGTTCCTATGTCTTTTCCTTTAAAGCCTAAATTCATAACATCGTTACCGTTAATTTCCAGTTCAGCAACACTGATAGCTTCTTTTTGTGTTTTTATATTTTGATATATGCTCAATATTTCATTGTAATTTTCAAGACGCGGGAAAGTGAGCTTTGTATTTTGAGCATAAACTTCTGCAGATTTAAGTTCTATTAAATCTTCAAATATATCATCACCAATGTCGAGTACAGCTCTTTTTATTGCTTTCCTTGACAAGACGATTTCCCTGTCGTGATATTTTATAAGTCTTAATATTTTATCGATGCTTTTGTTATCCATTTTAAGTCTTCTTAAAACTTTTTCAGCAAGTTCTGTGCTCAATTTAGAGTGATTACGGAATGTATCAATACCAAATGTATCTGTTTTTTTGGTATCAGGCTTTCCAATATCGTGAAAAAGAGCAGCATATTTTAGATATAATTTCTTAGGACAATTTTTAACAACGTATAAAGAGTGAATTCCGACATTATACAAATGGTATTTGATATTTTGTTCAGTATCAAAGCATCTGTCAAGTTCAGGGAGAATATGCTTTAAAAGCGATGTTTCATAAAGCGTCAAAAAAGCCTCAAATGAATTGTCAGATAGAAGCATTTTATTTAATTCTTCTCTTATCCTTTCAGCGCTGATGTTTAATATATCTTCACTTTTTTCTTTAAGTGCAGAAATGACAGATTCATGGATAGAAAAAGAGAGCTGCGCAGAAAAACGCACAGCTCTTAACATTCTTAACGCATCTTCAGAAAAACGTGTAGTAGGATTACCGACACATTTTATCAAAGATATTTCTAAATCAGAAATTCCACCAAACGGGTCAACTAGACCAAAATTTTCATTATATGCCATAGCATTGACAGTAAAATCACGGCGCGACAAATCAAGGACTAAATCGTCTGTGTATTCAACAGACTCAGGATGTCGACTGTCTTTGTAGTCTCCGTCTTTCCTGAAAGTTGTGACTTCATATGATTTGGCGCCAACTAAAACTGTAACAGTTCCATGTTGAATTCCTGTATCTATAGTTTTATTAAATAATTCTTTTACCTTTTCGGGAGTTGCATTTGTTGTTATATCCCAGTCGTTTGGTACATTGCCAAGCAGAGAATCACGCACACATCCACCAACGATAAAGGCGCTATAGCCGTTATCTTCCAATGTTTTTATAATATATGAAACATCTTGTGGTATATGTATTTTGTGCATTCTGCTCTCCTTAATTAGTTCTTCTTCTCGTTTAACAGGTCGCGAATCTCAGTAAGTATCTCAACTTCTGTTGGTGCCTTAACAGGCTCTTCTACAGGAGCCTCTTCTTGCTTACGTTTCAGTTTGCTTAAAAGTTTAATCATAACAAAAATTGAAATTGAAATCAGAAAGAAATCAATAAGATTTTCGATAAACGTACCGTATAAAATCGCGGCTTCGGCTTTTTTTACTGTACCATCTGCTGCAATTTCCGCAGGTGACATTACAAGCTTAAGCTTATTAAAGTCCATGCCAGCTGTGATAAAACCAAAGATAGGCATTATGATGTCACTAACTAATGATGAAACGATTTTGCCGAAAGCAGAACCGATAATAACACCGATTGCCATATCAACAATGTTTCCCTTAAATGCAAATTCTTTAAATTCCTTAAACATTTTTATTCCCCCATATAAAATTATTTAAACATATCATCTATGATAGTTTTAAATTCATCTTGTGTTTTAGCTGTAAATGCTCTTTGTTTAAATCCCGTTGAATTTCTCTCACCTTTAATATACCATGCCAAATGCTTTCTAAACTCCAAAATTCCGATTTTGTTGCCCTTTGTTTCAACCAATAAAGAAAGATGTTTAAGCATTACAGATTTTTTTCTTTATTTGTAATTTCTGTTTCATACTTATTAGATAATCTATCTTTTATATGTTTAAATATAAACGGATTTCCAAGTGCACCACGTGCAACCATTACAGAATCGCATCCGGTTTCTTTAAACATAGAAATGGCATCATCGGCACAGTATATATCTCCATTTCCAATTACAGGAATATTAACAGCCTTTTTGACCGCTTTAATAATGCTTCTGTCAGCCTTTCCGGTATATGCCTGAGCTTTCGTTCTTGGATGAACTGTAATTGCTCTTATGCCGCTATTTTCAGCTATTTTTGCAATTTCTATTGCGTTAATGCTATCATAATCCCACCCTGAACGGATTTTAACACTTACGGGTAGAGAAGTGGCTTTGATAACAGCTTTCATAATATCCTCTGCAAGCTTTGGATTTTTCATTAAAGCAGAGCCTTCACCATTTTTTATTATCTTAGTGGCAGGACAACCCATATTTATATCAATAGCACTAGTGCCTCTGTTTTCCAAAAAAACTGCAGCTTCAGCCATAATTTCAGGCTCTGAGCCGAAAAGTTGAACGACTAATGGTTTTTCATAATCAGTTGTTTTAAGCAATTCTATTGTTTTTTTATCGCCATAATGGATCGCTTTTGCGCTTATCATTTCAGAAAAAACCACATCTGCACCATATGATTTACATATTGTACGAAATGGTAAATCCGTAACGCCTGCCATTGGGGCAAGAATTATTTTATTTACCATATCAGTTGCTTGCCATTATCTCATTCCAGATGTCAAGATAACGTTGATTAATTGTTTCTGTGCTTACTAATCTGTCAGCATTTCTTAAAACTTCGCTATCGGGATACAGACCACTATCTGTTGAAATTTCTTCAGAAAGTAGTTTTTTTCCTTCTGTATTTGTGATACCATAATACATTTCACGAGCATTTCTTGCTGCAATTTCAGGCTTGTGCATAAAGTTAATGAAAGCTTCTGCAGCAGTCTTGTTTTTAGCATTGGCAGGAACAACCATAGCATCTACACAGTAGATGGTTCCTTCTTTAGGAATGACATATTTTAAATTGTCTGTTTCTTCTATTGCTTTGCCTGCTTCACCAGAATATACGAGACCTAAATATCCTTCGCCTGATATAATCTTGTCTTTTACTTCGTCTGTAACATATCCCAAAACGAGCGGACGCTGGGCAATCATCTTTTCCTTCGCTTCCTTTAGCTCGTCCTCATTTTCGGAGTTGATTGTGTATCCTAAGGACTTTAAAGTCATACCAAAGGAATCGCGGACACTGTCAAGCATAAAGATTTTGCCTTTATAATTCTCATTCCACATTATATCCATACTTTCAACAGTATCTGAAACCTTTTCTGAATCATATAAAATTCCCACAGTACACCACATATATGGTACAGAGTACTTATTATCAGGATCGTAATAATCATTTTTAAAGGTATCATCGACTAAAGAGTAGTTTGGAATATTAGAATAGTCAAGCTCTTGTAATAAGTCTTCTCTGATAAGTCTTGATACCATATAGTCAGACGGAATTAATACGTCATATGATGTTGTTTTGATTTTAGTATACATTGATTCATTTGAGTCAAATTCGCTATATATTACTTTATACCCTGTTTCAGCTTCAAATTCGTCAATAACACCGTCTGCAATATATTCAGCTGCATTATAAATCCTAACTTCCTTTGATGGATCGCTGCAACCTGTAAATAAAAGCATTATACCAAAAAGCAGAACTACTAATAAAACAAAATTCTTTTTCAATTCAACTAATCTCCTTTTTTATTTGTTGTTCTTTTGTTTATAATAAGCAGTAGAATTAAAATTACTGCAAACATAAGGGTTGATAAAGCATTAATAGAAGGACTAACACCTTTTTTCGCTGCATTATAAATAAGTATAGATAGGTTTTCTACACCAGGACCTGTTGTAAAAAAGCTTATAATGAAATCATCAATTGAAAGGGTTAGCGCCATTAAAAAGCCTGTGATAATACCCGGCATTATCTCAGGGATAATAACCTTAAAAGTAGCATAAGCCGGAGTTGCACCCAAATCAAGTGCGGCTTCAAATGTGTTTTCGTTTAACTGCCTCAATTTTGGCAATACCGACAAAATTACATAAGGAATACAGAATGTCATATGAGAAAGAATGAGTGTCATTTTTCCCATTGGTATCTTCAAAAAGAAAAAGAGCAGCATAAGTGAAATACCTGTAACGATATCAGGATTTAAAACCGGAAGATAGTTTATGTTTAAAAGTGCTGTTTTCTTCCATTTCTTTAAATTGTCAATTCCTATAGCAGAAATAGTTCCTATTATTGTTGAAAGTACTGCTGAAATTATTGCGACAAACAGAGTAGTGTATAGTGCATCAAGTATTTTGTCGTCGTTAAAAAGCTCAATGTACCACCTGAAAGAAAATCCGCTCCATGTTCTGAATTTTGAATCATTAAATGAATAAATCATCAAAATGATAATTGGTGCATATAAAAACAATAAGACAAGGTACATATACATTTTCGAGAGTTTATCTTTCATATAAGACCACCCCCGTCGTTTTCTTTTTCGTATCTTGAAGTAAATCCAAGACTTAAAAGAATAAGAATCATAAGGATAAGTGACATCGTAGAACCAAAGTTCCAGTCACCACCAATTCCGAACTGCTTTTCAATTACGTTACCAAGCAGATTTACATTATTACCGCTCAATATACTTGAAATAGCAAATGTTGTAACTGCAGGGATGAACACCATTGTAATTCCAGACATTATTCCAGGGATAGACAAAGGTAGTTTTATCCTTAAAAACACATGTAACCAGTCTGCACCTAAATCTTCAGCAGCATCAATGATAGAGTAGTCCATCTTTGACATAACTGAATAAATCGGCAAAATCATAAATGGCAAAAAGTTATATACCATACCAAAAATTACAGCCCCTTTGCCATATAAAAACTGTATGTATTCTTCCTCTTTTAGTATTCCGATAAAACGTAGAAACTGGTTAATCAGGCCCTCGTTTTCAAGAACTGAAAGCCAGGCATACGTCCTTAATAAAAGATTCATCCACATTGGAATAACAATTAAAAACATCATTATGCTTTTACGTTTGAAATCCTTGTTTGAAAGTATCATAGCGGCAGGGTAGCCTATTAAAAGACAAATTACAGTACTTATTGCCGCATAAAGAATAGAGCGCCAGAAAACCCCAAGATAAACAGGCGTAAAAAACTTCTGAAAATTGCTGATTGAAAAAGCAACTGTTCCATCAGAATTTTCAACAGTGACACCATAATACACAACAAGCAGTAGGGGAACTATTATGAAAATTAAAGACCAAACTGTGTAGGGAGCTGCATACCATTTTCTATTCATCTTCCATCACCTTCTTCATAATGTGAATATCGTTTGGAAGAATAGTAAGTGACACCTCGGTTCCTACAGGCTCCATTAAGGTTGATTGAACAGTAAAGTCAAAATGTGGTGTATTTACAACCATTTCGTAATGTACTCCTCTGAAAACAACAGAGCTAACTGTTCCCATAAGCCTTCCGGGTTTAGTTGAAAGTTTTATATCTTCAGGTCTAATAACAACATCGACAGGTTCATTTTCAGCAAAACCGGCATCAACACATTCATAGTCACCGTCTGCAAAGCTTACGAGCATATCCTTTTTCATTATACCATCTATAATGTTGCTCTCACCAATAAATTTTGCAACGAAAGCATTCTTTGGCTCGTTATAAATGTCAACAGGGGAGCCTTTTTGTTGTATTTTACCCTCATTCAAAATTATAATCTCATCAGACATTGCCAAAGCTTCTTCCTGATCGTGAGTTACGTATATGAAAGTAATACCTAGAGCTTTTTGGATTTTCTTGAGTTCAAGCTGCATCTCTTTTCTGAGCTTTAGGTCAAGTGCACCGAGTGGCTCGTCCAACAATAAAACATCAGGTTCATTAACTAAAGCTCTTGCTATTGCAATTCTTTGTTGTTGACCGCCTGAAAGCAAAGATATATCTCTGTTTTCATAGCCTGATAAATTTACAAGTCTTAAAACTTCGGAAACCTTTTTCTTTATTTCATCTTGTGGTAGTTTTTTAATTGTAAGACCAAAAGCTATATTGTCAAACACGTTCATATGCGGAAAAAGAGCATATTTTTGAAATACTGTGTTAACTTTACGTTTATAAGGCGGAAGATTTGTTATGTCTTCACCGTCAAACATAATCTTTCCTTCAGACGCACGCAGAAAACCGCCAATAAGTCTGAGCATTGTCGTTTTGCCACATCCTGACGGCCCCAAAATGGTTATAAACTCGTGATGTCCGAAATTAACACTGACATTTCTTAAAATATCCTCTTCTCCAAAATTATGAGAGATGTTAATCAATTCAATAATATCTTTGGACATTTATCACCCTCCAAATCTTTCATATGATTTATACATATAAAAACAGATTGAATGCAGCATCTTTACATTCAAAGATAATTATACCACAAATAATTAAAAATGAATGAGTTTTTTTCAATTTTTTTTGTTTTTTTAATGAACCTATTTAAAAAAAAGCAGATTTATCACATAATTTGGTTAAAAATGGAATATATTATTAAATTTTTTATTTCTTTTTTCTATATTTCTTGATTTTTAGAGATTATATGATATAATATAATGTGAATTTATTTAAATTGGAGGTATGTGGCCTTGAATCCTAATGCTAAAGTTCTTGATGTTTTTTTTAATATTTTAAAACATTGGATTACCATACTTATAACAGCCTTGCTTTTTGCAGTATGTTCGTTTTTATATACAACTTATTGTGTGACAGAGTTGTACTACTCAAGAGGTTCACTGTATGTTAACAGTGCAAGCCAGAAAACAAGTGATGACGTTATATACCAGGAAATTATAACGTCAAAAGAGCTTATAAACACTTATGCAGAAGTGCTTAAAAGCGACAATTTTATGAGTAATATCGCTCAGAAAAGTGAGCTTAATTATTCTGGGAAAAACTTAAAAAGTATGGTTGGTATGGAGCCGTTGAACGATACAGAGCTACTTGAAATCTATGTTTTTTCGCCTGACCCTGAAGACTCACAGAAAATAGTACAGACGATTTTGGATAATGCAGGAGATGAAATGAACAGGATAATCCAAGGTGGTAGCGTGCAAATCGTTGATAATGCATCCTACAGCAGCAGACCTTCTTCTCCCAACGTGAACAGGAATGTGCTTTTAGCTTTCTTCCTTGGTGTGTTAGTAAGCGCTGTTTTTGTTTACTACTTTGATGTATATGATACGAGAATTATGACTGAGTTTGACTGTAAAAACTTTAATCTGCCAATTTTGGGCGAAATTCCGGGTGTGGAAGTTAAAAACAACCAATAAAACGGAGGAATGAATGTATTATGAGATTTTCACGAAAAGGTTCGAAAAATTTCGATAAAAAAGGTAATAAGTCTTTTTTGCCATTAAGACAAACAACGCCGTTGCTTTCTGCATCAAATGTTCCATTTGATTATGAAGAAGCTTATAAGGCAACACGTACTAACATTATTTTTTCTCTTGCTGATAAATCAGATGGAGGTAAAACTGTTGTTATAACAAGCGCTATTCCAAATGAAGGAAAGACAACCATTTGTCTTAACCTTGCACTTTCTTTTGCGCAGACAGAAGCAAAGGTTTTAGTTATTGATGCAGATTTAAGAAAACCTAAAATACACACATATCTTAATTCGGAGAACAGTGTAGGTTTGACAAATGTTTTAGCAGGATTTGATGATATTAGTACAGTTATAAAAAAACATCCGTCCGGATTTGACTATGTAACAAGTGGGCATGTTCCCCCAAATCCTGTTGAGTTATTGTCTTCTAAAAAGATGGAGGAATTACTTGAACAGCTCTCTGGGTCTTATGATTATATTTTCATTGATACTCCTCCTGTAATGATTGTAACAGATGCATCCGCATTAGCTAAATGTGCTACAGGTGTCATTTTAGTTGCAAAATATATGTTTACAACGCGTGAAAATCTCGAAAAAGCGATATCAAATTTAGAATTTGTTAATGCAAATATTTTAGGAATTTTGCTTAATAGCTCTGAAAATGCAAAGCGACATATGTATAAAAAAGCATATTCCAGAAAGTACTATAAATATTATAAATACTATGGATATGAATACACATATGGTAACCACGAAAGCTTATCGAAAAAGCAATAACAATCCACGAAAATAATCTTTATAAGGAAGTTATTATATGAAATGTGTTGATTTTCATTCGCATATTATTCCATATATAGATGATGGTGCTAAAAATGCAAAAACTTCTATATCTCTTTTGAAAGAAGCATATAGACAAGGTGTCACTGATATTGTCGTGACACCACATTTTTATGGTGATAATAAGGATATTAGTTTATTCATCAATAGAAGAGAAGCTATGCTTGAGATTATGCAAGACAGGGTAAAAAAAGAGAATGCAGTCATTCCTTCTATTTATACAGGTGCTGAAGTTGCATACAAGGATGGAATTTCCCTATTTGACAATCTGCGTGCTCTATGCATCCAAGATACAGACTATATTTTACTTGAATTGCCGTATTCTTATTGGGATGACAGGGTTTTTGCAGAGTTAAATGATATTTTAAAAAACCATGGTTTGGTTCCGATAATAGCCCATGTTGAAAGATATTTGAACGTAAATGTAGATTATAAAACATACGAAAAACTTTTTGATTTAGATATAATACTTCAGTTTAATGCTAGATCTTTTTGCAATTTATTTTCACGACGCACACTAAAAGAACATATCGATTTAAATAATGATTTAAATGTTGTTTTAGGTTCGGATTGTCATGATACAAGATTTAGAAGCATACAATTTTTAAAGGCGTGCAAACATATAGAAAGAAGTTATGGCAAAGACTTTCTTGAGAGAATACATAAAACGTCTATGTCTATATTAGACAATAAAAAATTTTTTGAATAAATATATAATTCAAATGGATGTGGTTGAAATCAAAAAGACAACTATACTTAAGATTTTTTTATGGTTAGTACTCATTACTTTAATGTGTGTAATTTTTTGTTTTTCTCATCAACAGGGTGGCGAATCTCAAGATACGAGTGATGGTTTATTATTTAAGCTTGCTAAATTTATTCCCAATTTTATATTAAACTGGATATTTTCTACATTCGGACATAACATACTTAGTGTAATGGTTAGAAAAACGGCGCATTTTATATTGTATTTGTTGTTTGGCACTATTTCATTTAGTTTGTTTTATTTATACTTTCCGCAGAAACTATGTTTTACGGCTGTGTTTTCTTGGATATTCAGCACAATTTATGCGATTTCTGATGAAATACATCAATACTTTATTCCGGGGAGATCAGCAGAAATAAGTGATGTTATTTTAGATTCTTTGGGAGCTTTAGTCGGTATTTTATTATGTATTACTGTTCCATTACTTTATAAAAAAAAGAAAAAAATAAAAAATTTATAAAAACACTTGTTTTTTATATTTTTTTATGGTATAATGTTTTTTCGTGATTAAGATTTTGTATTAATTGCATTGTGAAAACGGGCGGTCCTCTGTTTATTTGATTTAAATAAGAACGTCTACGGAAGAGAGGAGGAAATTAAAGATGGATGCTATTAAAGAACTTACATTGAATCAGATTAGAACTGATTTACCTGAACTTGAAATTGGTAGCACAGTTAAAGTTCACGTTAAAGTTAAAGAAGGAAACAGAGAAAGAATTCAGATTTTCGAAGGAACAATTATTAAAATCCAGCACGGCGGAATCCAGAAAACATTTACAGTAAGACGTATTTCTTACGGTATTGGTGTTGAAAGAACATTCCCCGTAAATTCTCCTAAGATTGATAAAATCGAAGTTGTAAGATACGGTAAAGTAAGAAGAGCAAGATTGTTCTACTTAAGAGATCGCGTTGGTAAGGCAACAAAGGTTAAGGAAAAATTAAAATAATACTTACCTGTTAATTTTAAACTTTGAGAGGTATGTTTCAAGGCGATAGGATTGTCCTTCACCAAGATATTTAGTATCGCGGTGCGACTTAAGTCCGCTTGCTGCGATTCATACCTCTTTCGTTTTGTTCTGATTAATCTGTGATTGCAGAAAGGTATTTTATTATGGATAATGAAAAGAATTTTGAAAATATTAATGAAGAAAATATAGAAGAAAATTTATATATATCACCAGATGCCGAAACTGAAGTTATAGAAGAAACTGAAGAAGCAGAAGAAAAAGAAATAAATAATAGCTTTTTGAAAGAATTATATGAATGGACACAAGCTATTGCTATTGCAGTTGTTTTAGCGCTGATTATCAATCAGTTTTTCTTTGCAATAGTTGAAGTTAATGGCTCATCTATGGAGCCGACACTGCAAAATGCAGAAAGATTGTTTGTAAGAAAGTTTTTTTATAAGCCTGATAACGAAGATATAGTAATAGTAAAATCAGACTCTATTGGAAAATATATTGTGAAGCGTGTTATTGCTACAGAGGGACAAACACTTAATATTGATGCTCAAACAGGCAATGTTTATGTTGACGGTGAGGTATTAAACGAACCTTATATTGCGGAAAAATTATATAGTGCAGGAACCGCAAATGAGTTTCCGTTAACAATCCCGAAAGATCATGTTTTTGTTATGGGTGATAACAGAAATAACTCCCTAGACAGCCGTTCTATTGGCGTTGTAAATGAAAGCGATGTAATTGGAAAAGCAAGCTTTAGAATCTGGCCGATAGATAGCATTGGCGGGCTATATAAAAATTTAGAATAACAGTATCGGACTGTCCGAAAACTAATTGGATAGTCCGATTTTTTAATTATAATAGAAAGGTTGTGCTTTTTTTGAATATACAATGGTTTCCCGGACATATGGCAAAAACAATGCGGCTTATTAAGGAAAATTTAAAACTTGTCGATGTGGTTGTAGAGCTTTTAGATGCCAGAATCCCAATATCGTCAAAAAATCCTGATATAGATGAGCTTGTGCAGACGAAACCGAGAGTTGTAATCCTTAATAAATCAGATATGGCTGACGAGAAAGCAAACAAAGAATGGGTTTCGTACTACAAATCAAAAAACATCCCTGTTTTGCTTTTTGACAGTGCTCATCAGGCGAATACAAATAGCGTTGCCGATGTGATTAAATCCGCAATAGAAGATAAAATAGAGGCATTAAAAGCTAAAGGAATGGTGAATCGTTCCATAAAAATAATGATTGTTGGTATCCCAAACGTTGGAAAATCATCTTTTATAAATAGATTTGTAAAAAAATCTGTTGCAATAGCAGGCGACAGACCGGGTGTGACAAAGGGGAAACAATGGATTCGTATAAGACAGGGATTTGAGATTTTAGATACACCCGGCATTTTATGGCCTAAGTTTGATGATGAGAAAATTGGTTTAAATCTTGCTTTTATTGGTTCTGTAAAAGACGAAATAATTGATGTTGAAACTTTAGCTACACACCTTTTATCAACACTTGTAAAGTTTTATAGCGAAAGATTAAAAGAGCGCTATAAGGTTGAAGTTGATGAAAATATGTCAGGCTATGATGTTCTATGTGCGATAGCCAAAAAGAGAGGATTTTTAATCTCGGGAGGAGAACTTGACACACTCAGATGTGCAAACATTGTGTTAGACGAGTTCAGGGGTGCCAAACTTGGTAAAATTACGTTAGAGATGCCCTGTGATATAATGCAGGAGGAGAAATAATGAGATTAGATGAGTTTGATAAACAGTTTTATGATGAAGGGTATAAATTTGTTGCAGGTGTAGATGAAGCAGGGCGTGGACCACTCGCCGGTCCTGTTTATGCTGCTGCAGTAATATTTCCCAAAGATTTTTATATGCCTGAAATTAATGATTCAAAAAAACTGACAGAAAAAAAGAGAGAAGCTCTATATGATGTCATTAAAGAAAAGGCTATAGCTTATGCGGTAGAAAGTGTTGATGCTGAAAAAATTGATGAAATAAATATTTTAAATGCTACATTTCTAGCAATGAAAAATGCTGTATTATCACTTAAGGTAAAGCCTGATTTGGCACTTATTGACGGCAACAGAACAAAATATATGCCGGTTGAGGCAAGATGCATTATAAAAGGTGACGCACAAAGTCAGGCGATTGCAGCAGCATCAATTCTGGCTAAGGTTGAACGTGACAGATATTGCAAAGAACATCTTGACAAGAATTATCCTGAGTATAACTTTGCAAGACATAAGGGATACGGAACAAAATTACATACAGATTTAATACTAAAATACGGACCATGTAGAGAGCACCGAAAAACCTTTTTGAAAAAGATATTAAAAACAGATTAGGCGGATAATATGAATACAATATTTATTGGAATGAGCGGAGAGAGTGCCGCTTGTAAATATTTGAAGAAAAATGGATATGAAATACTCAAAAGAAATTACAAAAAGACGTATGGAGAAATTGATATCATTGCTAAAAAAGGCGATTTAATAAGCTTTGTAGAAGTCAAAACAAGGAAGAATACAGAATTTGGCCTTGCTTGCCAGGCTGTCCAAAAATCTAAAATGGACAGAATTAAAAAAACTGCTAAAACATATATTAGTGAATATAAAACAGATTGCAGCTACTCATTTGATATTGTAGAAGTATATCATAAAAACGGCAGGGTAGATAAAATTGAACATATTGAAAATGCATTTTTTTAGGAGGTCAAGGCTTGAAGTATAATATAATTGATGCTCATTGTGATACCGTATCAAAACTTTTGGAAGAAAATAAAAATTTAGGCGATAATAATTTTTCGGTATCATATAAAAAAATGAGGGCAAATAAAGCATATATTCAGTTTTTTGCATCATTTATTGAAAAAGAGTATAAAAATCCGCTGTCAAGAGCGATGGCATTAATCGATAAACTATATTCAGAACTTGATAAAAATCCTGATATAGTGCAAATAAAGAGCTATGAAGATATTGAAGAAGTTGTAAATAGCGGAAAATGCGGAGCGATGTTTACAATAGAAGATGCAAGAGTATTGTGTGGTGAAATTCATAATCTTGATATTTTATACAGACTTGGCATAAGAGCAATAGCACTTGCATGGAACGAGAGCAACGAAGTAACTGACGGAATAATGTCAAAGCGCGGATATGGTCTGTCTGAATTCGGGTTTGAAGTTGTTAAAAAGATGAACGAACTTAAGATGATAGTTGATGTATCTCACATAACGGTAAAAGGTTTTTGGGACGTTTTAGAAGTCACAAATGTTCCGATTATGGCATCACATTCTAATGTATATTCAATTTGTCCGCATATAAGAAATTTAAATGATGAACAAATAAAAGCTTTGATTAAAACTGAATCTATGATAGGTATTAATCTATATCCTTTATTTTTAAACGGGGAAAAACAGGCAAATACTAAGGATATTATAAGACATATTGACTACATATTGAGTCTTGGTGGTGAAAATTCTCTTGGGCTGGGAACAGATTTTGACGGAATAGATTATACTTGCACAGATATCACTTCAGCTGACAGACTTTATGTTTTGTTTGATGAAATGTTAAAACAAGGATATAAAGAAGATGTGATTGAAAAAATATCTCATAAGAATTTTATGTCATTTTTGAAAAAAACTCTCTAAATAGTTGCATTTTTTATAAAAATGTATTAAAATAGATTTAATAGTAAAATTAGGAGGATTTTATGTATATTTCTGAAAAAGCAAAAAATGTAAAAGCGTCAACAACACTTGCTATTGACTCAAAGTTTAAAGAAATGAAAGCAGCAGGCGAGGATGTTGTTGGTTTTGGTGCAGGTGAACCGGATTTTAATACACCTGAATATATAATTGAAGCAGCTATTAATGCTATGCGCGACGGTAAAACAAAATATACTCCTGCGGCAGGTACAGTAACACTCAGAACTGAAATCTGCAACAAACTAAAAAATGAAAATAATCTTGATTATAAATTCAATCAGATAGTTGTAAGTAACGGTGCTAAGCATTCACTTGTTAATATTTTTCAGGCGATTTTAAATCCCGGTGATGAAGTTATTATTCCTGCACCATTCTGGGTAAGTTATCCCGAAATGGTAAAGCTTGCTGATGGTGTTCCTGTTATTTTATATACAAAGGCTGAAAATGATTTTAAATTTACAAAAGACGAATTTTTGTCAAAAATAACAGATAAAACAAAAGCTGTAATTTTAAACAGTCCTTCAAACCCAACAGGAATGGTTTATACAAAGGAAGAACTTGCAGAAATTGCAAAAGTTGCAGTTGAAAAGAACATTTATGTTGTATCGGATGAAATTTATGAACATCTGATTTATGAGGGCAAGCACACAAGTATTGCAGAACTTGGTGAAGATATTAAAGACCTTACAATCATTGTAAATGGTGTTTCAAAAACATATGCAATGACAGGCTGGAGAATTGGTTATACTGCATCAAATGCTGAAATTGCAAAGGTTATGTCAAATATTCAGTCACACGCTACATCAAATCCTAACTCAATAGCTCAGGCGGCTACAGAAGCGGCACTGACAGGCGGTTATGATCAGATTAATAAAATGAAGGCTGCATTTAAAGAACGCCGCGACTACATGACAAAGAGAATGAATGAAATTGACGGTGTTTCATGTAAGATTCCAAATGGTGCTTTTTATGTACTTATGAATATAGCAGATTTAAAGGGTAAAACGATATGTGGTGAACAGATTAACACATCTGATGATTTTGCAAATGCTTTCTTAAATCATGCAAAGGTTGCTGTTGTTCCTTGCAGCGGCTTCGGTGCCGATGATTATGTTCGTTGGTCATATGCAACAAGCATGGAAAATATTAAAGAAGGGCTTGACAGATTAGAAAAGTTCTTAAGTAACAAATAGGGGGACATAATGAGTAATTTAACTTTAGATTATAGCAAAGCACTTGGTTTTTTGAGTGAAAATGATATTTTATCACTTCAGGATGATGTTTGTTTGTCACACGAAAAACTTCACAATAAAACAGGTGCAGGAAACGATTTTACAGGTTGGCTTGATTTGCCTAAAAATTATGATAAAGAAGAGCTTTTAAAGATTCAAAAAGCTGCAGATAAAATTAAGGCAAATTCTGAAATTCTAGTTGTAATTGGTATCGGCGGTTCATATTTGGGTGCTAAAGCCGCTATTGATATGTTAACCGGAACATTTTACAATATGCTTCCTAAAGAGCAGAGAAAAACACCTCAGATTTTATTTGCAGGTAATTCAATAAGCTCAACATATTTAAGTGAGCTTTATAACTTTGTTAAAGATAAGGATTTTTCGGTTAATGTAATATCAAAGTCTGGTACAACAACAGAGCCTGCAATAGCTTTTAGATTCTTTAAAGATTTACTTGAAAAGAAATATGGTAAAGCTGGCGCTAAAGACAGAATATTTGCAACAACAGATGCTAAGCGTGGAGCACTCAGGACTCTTGCTGAAAATGAAGGCTACGAAACATTTGTAATTTCAGATGATATAGGTGGAAGATATTCAGTTTTAACACCTGTTGGTCTTCTTCCAATCGCAGTTTGCGGTGCTGACATACAGAAAATGATGGATGGTGCTTTAGCTGCATATAACAAATTTATGACTACTGATTTAAAGGATAACGAATGTTATACTTATGCAGCAGTAAGAAATGCTTTATACAGAAAAGGCAAAACAACAGAAATAATGGTAAACTACGAGCCATCACTTGTATATTTTTCAGAGTGGTGGAAACAGCTCTACGGCGAAAGTGAAGGAAAGGACCAGAAAGGCATTTTCCCTGCTTCCGTTAGCTTTTCAACTGACTTACATTCAATGGGTCAATATATTCAGGATGGACTCAGAAACTTATTTGAAACAGTTATAAATGTTGAAAGTCCAAAAGCTGATGTTTTGATAACTGAAGATGAACAGAATTTAGATAATCTAAACTATTTGGCAGGAAAATCAGTTGATTATGTAAATCACAAGGCATTTTTAGGAACTGTACTTGCGCATAATGACGGTGGTGTTCCAAACATAATAATTAACGTTCCTGAATTATCAGAATTCTATTTTGGATATCTTGTTTATTTCTTTGAAAAAGCATGTGCAATCAGCGGATATATCCTAGACGTTAATCCGTTTGATCAGCCTGGAGTAGAAGCATATAAAAAGAATATGTTTGCACTTTTAGGAAAACCGGGTTTTGAAAAGGAAAAGGAAGAATTAGAAAAACGTCTTTAAAATAAACTATATTGTTTATATTAACAGAAAGGTATGAAAAATCAATTATGTTTTATAAGTCAACGAGAGATAAAAACATCAATGTAGAATCTGCTTTAGCAATAAAGACAGGTCTTTCAAAAGATGGTGGTCTTTTTGTTCCGGACAGTATTCCGTACATTTCACAGGATGAAATAAAATATTTGTCAACAGTCAGCTATAATGAAAGAGCTGTTAAAATTTTAAGCTATTTCCTTACAGATTTCACTCAGGCAGAAATTATAGATTGCGTTGACAGTGCATATAGCAAGGAAAAGTTTGAAACGGTTGATATTGCACCGCTTTATAAGCTTACAGACTTATCATATTTTTTAGAACTCTGGCACGGTCCTACATGTGCTTTTAAGGATATGGCTTTGCAGATTCTTCCACATCTCTTGATTAAATCTGCAAAAAAGACAGGCGAAACAAAAGAAATAGTAATTTTAGTTGCCACATCAGGTGATACCGGCAAAGCTGCACTAGAAGGCTTTAAGAACGTTGATGGCACAAGGATTATTGTTTTTTATCCTGAAAATGGTGTCAGCCGTGTACAGAAATTGCAGATGGCAACACAAGAAGGTAATAATGTTGATGTTGCCGCAATTAATGGAAACTTTGATGATGCTCAGACAGGTGTAAAAGCAATTTTTTCTGATAAAGATTATGCTAAAATTTTAGAACAAAACGGATTTATGCTTTCAAGTGCCAACTCTATTAACTGGGGCAGATTAGTACCACAGATTATTTATTATTTTTCAGCATATTGCAATCTTGTTAAAAATAATGAAATTACTCTCGGTGAAGCTATAAACTTCGTTGTTCCAACGGGAAACT
This sequence comes from Clostridia bacterium, assembly GCA_045648985.1. Classification (GTDB taxonomy): domain Bacteria; phylum Bacillota; class Clostridia; order UBA1381; family UBA9506; genus SIG437. Next base: position 16,176 of record JAZROZ010000025.1, on the reverse strand, counting down.
TTGGTAATATTTTAGCAGCTTTTTATGCAAAAGAGATGGGACTTCCTATAAACAAGCTCATCTGTGCATCAAATAAAAATAATATTTTAACAGACTTTATAAACACAGGTGTTTATGACAGAAACAGAGATTTCCATACAACAACATCACCATCAATGGATATTTTAATTTCGAGCAATCTTGAAAGATTATTATATCACGTAACAAATTGTGATGATGTAAGCGTTAAAAAATGGATGGATGAACTAAAACAAAACGGAAAATATGAAGTTCCAATCACTGTAAAGGAAAAAATCAATGAGATTTTCTGGGCAGGCTTTTGTGATGATGAAAAAACATCAGAAAAAATAAAAGAAGTTAAAAATGATTATGGTTACACAATGGATACACATACTGCTGTTGCAAAATGTGTTTATGATAAATATGTAATTGAAACTTCAGATAACCATAAAACAGTTATTGTTTCAACTGCAAGCCCATTTAAGTTTGCAAATAGTGTATTAGGTGCTATTTCCTCAGCAGAGGAATTGACTGATAAAGACGATTTTGAGCTTTTAGATATTTTAGCTGAAAAATCAGCTATGTCAATACCTGCATCACTTGCTGAGCTTGTAACAAAACCTGTTATTTTTAATACAACTTGTGAAAAAGATGAACTATACGAAATTGTAAGTAATATGCTTAATTTAGCATAGTTTATCGCGGAGAATATTATGAAATGGATTCAGGTTACAATCTTCACATCAAGCTTTGGCATAGATGCCGTAAGCGGTACTTTGTATGATCTTGGTATCACAGGGCTTGAGATTGAAGATTATGATGACTTTAAAATTTTTCTTGAAGAAAACAGAGCTGCATGGGATTATGTTGACGAAAAGTTAGAGGAGGAAAAAAATTCTGAAACCTGTGTGAAGCTATATTTAACTGAAGATGATGTTGGATATGAAACTTTAAGTGCAATAAAGAGTTCTATATCAGCTTTGAAAAGTACGGATAATGATAATCGTTTAGGAAGACTTGAAATTTCTTTAGGGCATTTAAAAGAAGAAGATTGGTGTAACAACTGGAAGCAGTATTTTAAACCGCTTTCTGTTGGTGATAATATCCTGATTTGTCCAGAATGGGAAGATATCCCGTCAAACGATGGAAAAACTATTTTTAAAATCTATCCCGGAATGAGTTTTGGGACAGGCTCACACGAAACTACACAGTTGTGTATTGAACAAATGGAAAAATACATAAAAAAAGGCGATTCCGTGCTCGATTTGGGTTGTGGAAGTGGTATTTTATCTATTATCTCTATGCTTTTGGGAGCTGGAGAAGCGACCGCCATTGATATTGACCCATATGCAGTTGATATCGCACTTGAAAACGCTCAAAAGAATAATGTTTCTGTTTCAAAATATCACACCATAGCAGGAAACATAATTACTGATAAGAAATTGCAAGAAGAAATTGCTAAAAAACATTATGATATAATTTTTGCAAATATTGTTGCAGATGTAATTATTGCATTAAAGTCTGTTTTGCCTGATTTCATGGAGGATAAAACCATTTTAATAACGTCAGGTATAATTAACACAAGACTTGATGATGTTTTAGCAGAATATGAAAACAGCTCGTTTGAGATTATTTCTTTAAATGAAAAGGGTGAGTGGGCATCAATCACGTTAAGAAAACGGCAATAAGCCGTTATAAAATATAAAAGGAGTGTGTATTGCTATGTATAACTTCAGTATTCAGTTGGATGACAACAGCACTTATTTCCACTACGGTATTTCTAATATCGAGCTCAAAGACGGATTCTTTGGGTTGTGGCTTCGTGATTTTAATGATGAACAGCTTAAAAAGCGTCGTGAAACATTAATAAAATCAATGCAAAAAATTGTAATTTATAGCGTAAAAGTTCCCGTTTCTGAGTATGAAATCTACGAAAAAATGCTCAAAAACGCAAGTGTACTAAAAGTAGAAAACATAAAAATCAGCTTATCTGCAATCAGAGATGCAAGTGATGCAACTTTAGAAGCTTTAAAGAAGATTATAGACAAAGCAAAAGAATACGGAATTAGAATTTTATTTGAAGCATCATCAAATCATTCATTCTTTAATTTTGATGTATATAAGAAAATTCGCTCTAACGCAACAGGGTTGATTTTTAGTCCACTTGAATATTTAAAAATGAAAAAAGCACCGATTGATGTTTTAAAAGAATGCGATATTTTAGAAGACATCTGCTTTATAAGGGCTAATGACGGAATGCTTGATTCAGGCGCACCTGCTTTACCCGGAAAAGGTGATGCTAATATTTCTGAATGTGCAAAATACTTATTAGAAAACGGATATAATGGTTATTTCTCATTTGCTGATTACTCAAACAGCTTCTTAATTTCTGAAATAATCAAGAGATATAACGAATACTTAGCAGAAATATAAATAATGGTTTTAAAAAGTAGTTATCATAAGATAACTACTTTTTTTTGTGCCTTTTTGTCAAATTTAAGAACTTAAAAACATAATTTATCATATGATGTAATATACTACAAAATTTTAGGAGGAATATTATGGATAAAAACTATAATGAAACTTATGTTAGAGTAGGGTATGCTTACGTTCCTGTTCAGCAATTTGAAATGATATATTCACCTGAAGAGGCATTATCAAATGGAACGGCATTTCCTGAACTTAATTTGCCAATATCGGTTTATGTACCCAAAATCAGTTAGGAGGTTAATATGACAAACAATATCAGAGGCAGAGAGAGGGAATGTGCCTTAAAACAACTTATGGCATATGATTTTATGCAGCTGGAACTAAACTTGTTTTTAGACACTCATCCTCATAACCAAAGAGCTTTAAATGAGTTCCATAAGATAAATAGAAAAGCAAAGGAGCTTCGCGAAAAATATGAAGAGCACTTTGGTCCACTTACTACAAGTGCTGTAAACTCACAGACGGACTGGGAATGGATATGTTCACCATGGCCGTGGGAAAATTAAGGAGGTTAAGTTATGTGGCAATATGACAAGAAATTACAATTTCCAATAAACATTAAAAATCCAAATCCAACTTTGGCAAACTACATCATCAGTCAATACGGTGGTCCTGACGGCGAACTTGGTGCATCTATGAGATACCTGTCCCAGCGTTTTTCAATGAAGGATGATACGGTAAAAGCTATTTTAACGGACATCGGCACAGAAGAACTTGCGCACTTAGAGATGGTGGGAACTTTAGTTCATCAGCTTACAAAAAATGCTACAACGTCTCAGATTGAAAACAGTCCGCTTGCTCTTTATTATGTAGATCATGCAAAGGGCGTATGGCCAGTATCAGCGGGCGGTCAGGACTATACATCAATGAGTTTTGCTGTAAAAGGTGACCCTATTGCAGATTTGGTTGAAGATTTAGCGGCAGAACAAAAAGCAAGGGCAACATACGACAACATATTAAAGCTTTCAGACGACCCTGATGTTAACTGTGTAATCGCATATCTGCGCGAACGTGAAATAGTACATTTCCAAAGATTTGGTGAAGCATTAGATAAAATTCAAAATTGCACTCCAAAGCAAAAATATTATATGGGAATGAAGTAATTTAATAGTAAATTATATATTAAAACAGAGATGTTTCCTTATCAAGAAACATCTCTGTTTTTGAGTTTGTTTAGAATTATGTTGTTTTTCATAGAAAAAAATTAATATTTATTGCTATTTTTTTAAAATTTACTGTACACAAAGAGAATTTTATGATATAATTGTTTTTAATTGTAAAAGACATTTTATTTAGTTTTGGTGAACAGTATGCAAAAAAGAATGAATGTGGTTGTAGGACATTACGGCAGCGGAAAAACAGAATTTGCCGTTAATTTTGCAATAGAGCTAAAAAAAGAATATAAAAAAGTTTATATCGTTGATTTGGATATTGTAAATCCATATTTCAGAACAAATGATGTAAAAAAACACTTAGAAGAGTATGGAGTTTACGTTATTGCATCGGCTTATGCAAGCAGTAATGTTGATGTACCGTCACTTCCGTCCGAAATTTTCAGAGTATTCTGCGACAAAGACGCAGCTGTTGTGTTTGATGTCGGCGGCGATGATGATGGAGCAGTGGCGCTTGGCAGATATAAACAATATTTCGACAAAGAAGATTACAATATGTTTTTTGTTGTAAATACTTACAGACCTTTATCTGCTGAAGCGGATGATATTATAAAGCTTTTGTATGAAATAGAGACAGTTTCAAGACTCAAGGTTACGGGATTTGTAAACAACTCAAACGTATCTTATCTGACCTCAAGCGAAAATGTGTTAAAAGGACAGGAGATTGTAAAGGAAGTTTCAGACAAAACGAAAATTGAAATAAGTTATACATCAGGCTTAGAAGATGTGCTATCTGGCATCTCGCCTGAACTAATCAGTAAACCATTTTATATTAAACGATATTTAATGCTTGATTTTTAGTATGGAGGTGGAATAATGGCTAAAATCGTTGTCAATGATGAGCGCTGTAAAGGCTGTTATCTTTGTATTACTGCTTGTCCACGCAAAATTATCACAGTTGCAGAAGACAGAATGAATGCAAAAGGTTTTAACCCTGTTGAAGTAAAAGAAATGGACAAATGTATTGGATGTGCAATGTGCGCTACAATGTGTCCTGATTGTGTAATTGAAGTATTTAAGTAGAAAGGTGTGTTATAATTGGCTGAGAAAGTTTTATTAAAAGGAAACGAGGCTTTAGCTGAAGCTGCTATATTATCAGGCTGCAAGCACTATTTCGGTTATCCTATAACACCACAGACTGAAATTGCCGCATATATGGCAAAGCGTATGCCAAAAGTTGGCGGAGTATTTCTGCAAGCTGAAAGTGAAATTGCTGCTTGTAATATGGTCTATGGTGCAACAGCTGCAGGTGCAAGAGCAATGACATCTTCATCAAGTCCTGGTATCAGCTTAAAAGCAGAAGCAATTTCATATATAGCAGGAGCGGATCTTCCTGCAGTTGTGGTAAATATCGTAAGAGCAGGCCCGGGTCTTGGCGGTATTCAGCCGTCACAGTCTGACTATTATCAGGCAACAAAGGGCTTAGGACACGGCGATTATAAAATGATTGTTTTAGCTCCAAGTTCTGTTCAGGAGATTGTAAATCTGACATCACTTGCATTTGACCTTGCTGATATTTATAGAATGCCTGTTATGATTATGGGTGACGGAACACTCGGTCAGATGATGGAGCCTGTAACATTAGAAGTTAACAGTACTCGTAAGATTGAAGAAAAAACATGGGCTACTTGTGGCTCTGAAATGAAGAGAGAACATAACGTTATCAACTCACTTTATATTCAGCCTGATGTTTTGGAAAAAATTGTTGTAGAAAGAAGTAAGAAGTATAAATACATTGAAGAAAACGAAGTTTTATCTGAAGAATTTATGACAGACGATGCTGAGTTTATCATCACAGCTTACGGTTCTACTGCAAGAATAGCAAAAAACGCTGTTTTAACTCTTCGAAACGAGGGGTATAAAGTAGGTTTAATCAGACCTATTACACTCTGGCCATTCCCAACAGAAACATATAAAAAATACATTGGAAAAGTAAAAGCAATCTTAAGTGTTGAAATGAGTTTAGGTCAGATGGTAGACGATGTTAAGCTTGCGACAGAAGGTAAAATCCCTGTACACTTCTATGGTCGTACAGGCGGTAATATTCCGTACCCTAACGAAATTATTGATGCATTTAAGAAAATTGCAGGAGGTGTAAAATAATGGAACAGGTATTTAAGAGACCTCATGCTCTTTGTGATGTTAATTTACATTATTGTCCCGGTTGCACACACGGTATCGTTCACCGTCTTGTTGCAGAGGTTATAGACGAGCTTGAAATCGAAGGAAAGACAATAGGTGTAGCACCTGTTGGTTGTTCTGTTTTTGCTTATGACTATTTTAACTGTGATATGATTGAAGCAGCTCACGGCAGAGCACCGGCTGTTGCTACTGGTGTTAAGAGAGTACATCCTGACAAGGTTGTATTCACATATCAGGGTGATGGTGACTTAGCATCTATCGGTACTGCTGAAACTGTACATGCTGCTGCTCGTGGTGAAAATATTACAATTATCTTCATTAACAATGCTATTTATGGTATGACAGGCGGACAGATGGCTCCAACATCACTTCCAGGTCAGGTTACACAGACATCACCATATGGCAGAAACACAGAAACTCAGGGCTTCCCTATTAGAATTAGTGAAATGCTTGCTACTACTGATGGTGCAGCATATATTGAACGTGTTGCTGTAGATTGTGTTAAGAACATCAACAATGCAAAAAAAGCAATTAAAAAGGCATTTATGACACAGATTGAAAAGAAAGGCTTCTCTTTAATCGAGGTTTTATCAACTTGTCCTACAAACTGGGGGTTATCTCCTGTTGAAGCTTTAGATTGGCTCAGAGATAATATGATGCCTCACTATCCACTTGGAGTTTACTGCGAAAAATAAACTGCTTCAGGAATTAAACTTATATGACAATGCGGGGTTTCTGTTTCATCATTTATTATGACACTAAATAGAAATCCCGTTTTTCATATTTTTCTTTTAAATGTGGTGAAAACTATGATAATCACTAAAATTGAGAAACAGAAAAAAGATAAAAACCGCAGTTCTGTATTTTTAGATGAAAAATTTGGGTTTGGTATTGATGATTTTGATTTACATATCCTAAAGCTTAAAGTTGGTATGGAAATCAGCGAATCAATACTTGGTGATATAAAAAATACAGTTTTATTTTCGTCTGCAAAAGATTATGCATTAAAACTCGTTTCCCGCTTTAGCTACTCAAAAAAAATGATGAGAGATAAATTGCGGATGCGTGATTATGATGATGAAATCATTGATAAAACAATTGTTTTTTTAGAAAATTATAACTATATCGATGATTTTGAATATGCTAAGAAATATATTTCTGACAGTTTAAATTTTAAGCACATGGGAATTTCTAAAATTAAGTATGAATTATTCCAAAAAGGTATAGATACATCTGTAATAGAGTCAGCTTTGGCTGATTTTGATACATCTGAATTAGAAATGAAAAGTATTTTGCCACTTGCTATGAAAAAGCTTTCGGGCAATTTTGAATATAAAAATATAATGAAAACAAAGAGATATTTATTCTCAAAGGGATTTACTATAGAATTGATTGACTCTGTCATTAATTCTATAGTAAATGAAGAAGGGGAGTAGTGATTATGTTAAAAGGTAAACATATTTTACTAGGGGTTACAGGTTCAATAGCAGCTTATAAAGCTTTAGAAATAATAAGTCTCTTAAAAAAGCAAGGTGCGGAAGTAAAGGTTATTATGACTGAGTCTGCAACAAAATTCGTAACACCTCTTTCATTTTCATCACTAACAAACAATCCTGTTGCTTTAAATATGTTTGATGAGCCGATAAAATGGGATATTGAACATATTTCGCTTGCTAAATGGGCTGATATCGCTTTAATTGCACCTGCAACTTCAAATATAATTGGAAAAATAGCAGCAGGCATAGCAGATGATATGCTTTCAACTGTTATGATGGCTACTAAAGCCCCTATCTTAATTGCTCCCGCTATGAATACTGCTATGTATGAAAATATTGCTGTGCAGGAAAACATAAACCTTTTAAAGACACGAGGCATAAAATTTATTGAGCCTGCTGATGGGGTTTTGGCTTGTGGCGATTCAGGAAAAGGTAAGCTAGAGAGTCCTGAAACTATAATTGATGCTGTTATTAATGAAATTACATTTAAAAAAGATTTACGAGGCTTGAAAATTCTCGTAACAGCAGGTGCTACAGTAGAAAAAATTGACCCTGTCAGATTTATCACAAATCACTCAACAGGGAAAATGGGTATAGCTATTGCAAAGGCTGCACACTACAGAGGTGCTGATGTGACATTAGTACACGGTGCGGTTTCTATTGATAAGCCGTTAAATATAAGATGTATTGAAGCTAAGAGTGCAAGTGAAATGTATGAAGCTTGTGCTAAACTTTTCCCCGAAAATGACGTGCTGATTAAATCTGCTGCAGTTGCAGATTTCAGACCTGTAAACTATGAAGAAAATAAAATAAAGAAAAAGGATAGTTTATCTATAGAACTCACAAAAAATGTTGATATTTTAGCTGAGCTTTCTGCATCTAAAACAGATAATCAGGTTGTAATCGGTTTTTGCATGGAAACCAAAGATTTACTCCAAAATGCAACAAACAAATTAAAGTCTAAAAAGCTTGATATGATTGTTGCAAATAATCTTTTTGATGAAAATGCAGGCTTTGCATCTGACAATAACACAGTTACAGTAATTGAGAAAAACGGTCACATTGATAAACTTCCAAATATGGATAAATTCTCTGTTGCAAACAAACTACTGGATAAACTTTCAGCAGTCCGTTCAGGGAAATAATAAATAGAAAGGCTATGACTTTATTATGTCAAATATAGTCAGTGTTGTGGTAAACAGGCTAACAAGAAGTGTTGATAAGCTCTTTGATTACGAGGTCTCTGATGATATATATAACAAACTCAAAATTGGCAGTATGGTATATGTACCTTTTGGAAAGGGAAACAATGTAATAGAAGCGTTTGTTATTGATTTTCCCCAAAAAAGTGATGTAGAAGAATTAAAACAGATTATCTGTGCCAGTGATGAAGCACCACTTTTTGATGAGGAACTTCTTTCTGTTGCCCGTTTTATGAAAGATAAGTATTTTTCTACGCTGATTTCTGCCATTAAAACTATATCGCCACCCGGTATTGGTGTACATTTTGATAAAACAAATGAAAAGATTATTAAAGGTGTTGAATTAAACGTTTCCTATGACGATGCCTTCTCATTTTTGGAATTAATAAGAGATAAAGCACCAATGCAAACACGTGTTGTAGAACTTTTAATACAAAATGAATTTATTTCATATTCCGATGTACTAATGATAACAGGATGCACACGCTCAGTTATTAAAACTTTGGAAAACAAAGAAATTATACGTCAAGCTGAGGTGCCCGTATATAGAAATACGATTGACTATGACAGCATTCAACCAACTAAACCGCATATTCCTACCGATGAACAAAAAGTTGCTATAGATAGGATTATGGAGACTGATTTTTATAAGACCTTTCTGTTATATGGTATTACAGGAAGCGGAAAAACTGAAGTTTTCCTACAATGCATTGAAAATACAATAAAAAATGGGCAGACTGCAATTGTTTTAGTCCCTGAAATATCTCTTACACCACAGACAATAGAACGTTTTGTTGGTCGTTTTGGAAAAAAAGTAGCAGTTCTCCATTCAAAATTATCTCCAGGCGAGCGTTCTGATGAGTACCGAAAAATAAAAAATGGCGAGATTTCTGTATGTATTGGTGTTCGTTCAGCAATATTTGCACCACTCAAAAATCTTGGGCTAATCATAATTGATGAAGAACATGAAATGACATATAAATCTGAAAATCTTCCCTCATATCATGCAAGAGAAGTAGCAGAGTTCAGAGCAAAATATCATAATATTCCGCTTGTTTTATCATCCGCAACACCCGATATATCAACCTTTTACAGAGTAGAGCAGGGAGAGTCTGAGCTTTTAACATTGTCAAAAAGAACAAATAATCAATATCTTCCTGATGTAAAGATTGTTGATATGCGAAAGGAACTCTTAGAAGGTAATCGTTCAATAATAAGTACAGCATTAAGACAAGAGATTGAAAAAAACATGAAAAATAAAGAACAGACTATTTTGTTTTTGAACAGACGTGGCTTTTCAACTTTTGTATCCTGCAGAAGTTGCGGATATACTGCTAAATGTGAAAGATGCAATATTTCACTTACTTATCATAAAAACAATAACAGTTTATCCTGTCATTACTGCGGATATACTATTAAGAATTTAAGCACGTGTCCTGAATGTAAAAGTTCATATATAAAACATTTCGGCACAGGCACTCAAAAGGTTGAAGACGAGATAAAGACACTTTTTCCGGACGCTTCAGTTCTTAGGATGGATATTGATACAACTAAGAAAAAATCGTCTCACTCTGATATCCTAAATCAATTCAAAGAAGAAAAAATTGATATCTTGATTGGTACTCAAATGGTCGCAAAAGGTCTGGATTTTTCGTCTGTTACATTAGTAGGAGTTCTTGCTGCTGATATGGGGCTTAACTCAAATGACTTCAGGTCAGGGGAAAGGTCTTTTGATTTAATAACTCAGGTTTGTGGACGTGCAGGAAGAGGAAATATTCCTGGACGCGCTATAGTACAAACATATATACCTGAAAATAGCATCATAAACCGAGCCAAAAATCAGGACTATACTTCATTTTATAATGACGAAATCAAAATGAGAAAGGCACTAAATTATCCGCCGTTTTGTGATATTATATCCCTGCTTTTTACATCAACCTCAAATGGTGCAGTTACTACATATTCACGCAGAGTTAGGACTTATTTAGAGGGTGCTTTTCGTATTAACAGAATTGTTGATGTTGATATTTTGGGCCCGACGGCAAGTGATTTATCTCGAATAAATAATAAATATCGTTACCGTATTTTAATTAAGTGTCATATGAATGATAATATAAAGATGATTATTAATAATCTTATAATGATACATTCAAGAAAGAAAGAAAATAAATGGATTTCAATGAATGTTGATTATAATCCAAATAACATTATTTAAAGGAGAAAACATAGATGGCATTACGAAATATACTTAATATACAAGAGGATGCTGATACTTTACGTAAAAAATCACGCGAAGTAGCTGTAATTGATAAAAGAATAATTACTTTGCTTGACGATATGGCTGAAACTATGTATGAAGCAGAAGGTGTTGGTTTGGCAGCACCACAGGTTGGCGTATTAAAACGAGTTGTGATTGTAGATATTGGCGAAGGACTTTATGAATTTATAAATCCTGTTATTGTTTATCAGAAAGGTGAACAGTATAATGAAGAGGGATGTCTTTCAATTCCTGGTGTAAGAGATAATGTAAAACGTCCTGAAAAGATAATAATTAAGGCATTAGACAGAAATGGAGAAAGTTTTGAGCTTGAAGCTGAAGGCTTAATGGCTATTGCTTGTTGCCATGAAGTTGACCACTTAAACGGAACTGTATTTACTGACAAAGTTGTTCCTTTGCCTGAAGGTTACGATAAGAAAAAGGAGTCATAATATGAATATAATTTTTATGGGAACACCTGATTTTGCCGTAAATTCACTTAAAGCATTATCAGATAACGGACATAATATATTGCTTGTTGTGACACAACCTGATAAGCCAAAGGGAAGAGGTCACAAAATGGCATCGCCACCTGTTAAAGAATGTGCACAGGAACTTGGCTATGATGTTTATCAGCCTGAAACACTAAAGAGTGATGAAGCATACGAATATTTAAGTAAATTTGATGCTGATTTATATATCGTTGTTGCATATGGACAAATTCTTTCTGAAAGAGTCTTAAATCTTCCAAAACTTGGCTGTGTAAACGTTCATGCATCGCTTCTTCCGAGATACAGAGGAGCAGCGCCTATTCAATGGAGTATCATTAATGGTGAAAGCAAAACTGGGATAACAACAATGTTTATGAATAAAGGTCTTGACACAGGCGATATGATTCTAAAAAGAGAGATTCAAATTGAAAAACGGGACACGGGTGAAACGCTTCATGATAAATTGGCAGTTTTAGGTGCAGAAACTTTAATTGAAACAATCAAATTATTTGAAAAAAATGCTGTAGTACGCGAAAAACAAGATGACTCACTTTCTTGCTATGCACCTATGATTAGCAAAGATACTGCAAAAATTGATTTTAGTAAAACTGCAGAAGAAATCTTTAATCTTGTAAGAGGTATGAATTCATATCCTTATGCAATTACGAAATATGATAGTAAATTAATGAAAGTTATTAAATGTGACGTAATAGAGAAGTGTCTTGCAGGCGAAAATGGTGAAATTAAAGAGGTTTCATCGTCAGGAATTACTGTAAAATGCGGGTTCGGCGGCATTTTAATCACTGAAATCCAGATGGAAGGCAAAAAAAAGATGCCTGTAAGCGAATATATAAAGGGAAATACCTTTACAGTTGGCGCTGTACTGACATCGATTTAATTTGAGGGTGGAGAAGTGTGACTACTCTTATTCACTAAAATCTGCTAATGGATTATTGCCTGCGGCTTTTCTTAACTGCTCATCATCAAGATGCGTATAGATTTGTGTTGTTGCTAAGTTCGTGTGCCCTAAAATTTCCTGAAGAACACGAACATCAACATTTCCATATCTATACATAAGTGTGGCTGCAGTATGACGCAGTTTATGCACAGAATATTTTGATGTATCAAGACCTGCGGCTTCCATATGCATTTTTACGACATGTTGAATAGTTTTTACACTGATGCGTTGTTTATTTCTACTGATAAACAACGCATTTTTATGCATAGTTTTAATTCCGTCTTTAGGACGTTCATTATCTATATAATTATTAATTGCGTCTAAACAGGCTTTATTTAAGTAAATTGTTCGTTCTTTGTTTCCTTTACCAATAACTACCAATTTGTCTCCCTTAATTGCATTAATGTTAATTCCGGCGAGTTCTGAGAGCCTCAGACCACAATTTAAGAAAATAGTGATGATTGCATAATCACGTAATTTATTATTTCCATCAATTGCTTTTAATAAATTCTTACTTTCATCCAAGGATAGATATTTAGGAAGCGATTTTGGAATTTTTGGTGAATCTAAATCCTTAGCAGGATTATCATCAATTAATTTAGCTTTTACATTTAAATATTTAAAGAAAGATCTTAGTGAGGCAACTTTACGTGCACGAGAATTAGCATTATTTAATCTTTCCCTCGATGTGTAAGCTAAATACTCATATAAATCGTGCAGAGTTATAGTATTTAAAAATTTTACATCAATTTTAGATATATCAATTTTTTCAAAATCATCAAATGATTCTTGTCCACGTGAAACTAACATAAAGCGAAAGAAAGTACGTAAATCAAAATAATACTCATTAACAGTATTTTTTGATTTACCTTTAATAGCTTCCATATATGTTATAAAATCACGCAGAAAGTCAGGAACGTCGTTAAATACCATTTCTTTCATAAAAAGCACTCCTTCCAATTATACAAAATTCTTATTTTGTATAATTGGCTATATAATTTTCTCAGGCTGATATAATGAGCTATCTCCCTATCATATCAGCCTGAAGCTTTAAAATTACTGTTCAATTATGATATCAATGTTACTATCATTTATAACTGCTTTAATCTTACTGTGTTTTTCTATATCACCTTTAATAATAAGTTCAGCAATTTTATTTTGTATTTCTTTTTCAATGGTACGTCTTAATGGTCTTGCGCCGTACTTTTCATCATAACCGATTTTTAAAATGTGTTCTTTTACTTCATCTGTAACTGTGAATATGATATCTTTACTAAACAGCTCGTCTGCAAGTTCAAAAATCATTAAATCAACAATTTTAATAAGTGCTTCTTTTGAAAGCTTATTAAATATAACTGTTTCATCAATTCTGTTTAAAAATTCAGGTCTGAAAATATTTTTTAAGGCAATGTCAACATTATTCTTTATATTTTCAGTTTCCGTTTTATTGAAACCGTAGTTTACATTTTTTGCATCAGACCCGGCATTAGATGTCATAATTATGATTGTGTTTTCAAAATTTACTAGTCTTCCGTGACTGTCGGCTACCCTACCATCATCTAAAATCTGTAATAAAATGTTAAAAACATCCTGATGTGCTTTTTCAATTTCATCAAGTAAAATGATTGAATATGGTTTACGTCTGACTTTTTCAGTAAGCTGACCTGCTTCGTCATAACCAACATATCCCGGAGGCGCACCAATCAGTTTTGAAACGGTGTGTTTTTCCATATATTCAGACATATCAACACGAATCATAGCTTCTTCGTTATCAAACATCACCTGAGCTAATGTTTTTGCAAGCTCTGTTTTACCTACACCTGTAGGACCGACAAATATAAATGATACAGGACGCCTTTTTTTAGATAGTCTGGCTCTGTTTCTTCTGATAGCCTGAGAAATGAGACTTACTGCTTCATCTTGTCCGATTACTCGCTCAGACACTCTCTTTTCAAGCTCCAAAAGCTTTGCACTTTCTTCTTCTGTAATGCTTTTCACAGGAATATTTGTCCAATCCTCAATTACTGATGCAACGTCTTCTATGGTTAAAGTTTTGTCTATTCCCGATGCATCAATCTTATTAATTTTTTCAATTATAGCACATTCCTTAGCTTTTAGCTCAGCAGCAAGCTGATAATTCTCAGAAGAATCGGATGAAATTGCTTCATCTTTCATAATTTGAATTTGACGTAATTCTTCATTTAACATTGTAAGTTTAACCAAATCTTTATTTGCAAGATTGACTTTTGAACCAGCTTCGTCAATCACATCTATTGCTTTATCAGGTAAAAATCTGTCAGTTATATATCGTTCGGACATTAAAACTGCCTGTTTTATAACGTCATCAGAAATGATAACTCGGTGGAATTTTTCATAATAGTCTTTAATTCCCTTTATTATATCAATAGTATCATTAATTGATGGCTCATCGACAGTTACAGGCTGAAAACGGCGCTCTAGTGCCGAATCTTTTTCAATGTGCTTTCTATACTCATCTAATGTTGTTGCACCTAAAACCTGGATATCTCCACGTGCTAATGCGGGTTTTAAAATATTTCCCGCACTCATAGCTCCCTCAGCATCACCTGCACCAACGATATTATGAAGCTCATCAATTACTAAAATAATATTTCCAAGCTCTTTTGCTTCTTCTAAAATCTTTTTAAGTCTTGATTCAAACTGTCCCCTGAACTGCGTTCCTGCAACTATTGCTGTAAAGTCAAGAAGATATACTTCTTTATTATAAAGCTTTGGCGGAACTCTTTTTTCTGATATTCTAACAGCTAATCCCTCAGCAATAGCAGTTTTACCAACACCAGGCTCACCTAATAAAACAGGATTGTTTTTAGAACGCCTGTTTAAAATTTGCACTACTCTATTTATTTCATCATCTCTTCCGATGATTCTGTCAATCAGCTTATCATTTGCTTTCTTAGTGAGATTTGTTCCAAAACTGTCAAGTATTCTTTTCTTCTCTTTTTTAGCGGTTTTTGTTGCAGTCTTCGTACTTCCTGCGTGGTTTTCAACTCCGGAAGAATTGCCCTTCATAAAATTTCCAAACATTTCACCAAGATTTCCAAGCATTGCAATAGGTGAATTTTCACCATCAGAAGAGTCAATGTCTTCTCCGCTTAAACCCTCTAAATTACTCATCAATTCATTCATACCTGAATTTATTTCTTCATACTCTTCTTCAGATATTCCCATTTTCTTTAAAATATCGTCAACGGGCGCTATTCCAAGCTCTTTTGCACAATTAAGGCAGTATCCATCTGTTGTTTGGGAATTGTCAGTTGGATTAAATTTATTTATAAATACTACTGCAGTATTTTTTTTGCATCTTACGCACATCATTTTTATCAAGCCTCCATAACATATAGCCTTAGATAGTATTATAGCATAATTCTTTTAAGATATAAAGAGAATATTCAAAAAATTAACAATGTTGAAATAATTGACCGAACGTATAAACTTACAAAAAAAGGAAATACTTTAGATGAGGTCGCAAAAAAGCTAAAAGGAATGAACATACAATGGCAAATAAAGTTGAAATATGCGGTGTTAATACATCTAAACTTCCTGTTATGTCAAATGACGAAAAAGAAAAACTTATGGCAAAAATAAAGCAAGGAGATTTAGAAGCACGAGAAAAGTTTATAGGTGGAAATTTAAGATTAGTTTTAAGTGTAATACAAAAATTTAATAATAGAGGCGAAAATCCTGATGATTTATTTCAGATTGGATGTATTGGTTTAATAAAAGCTATTGATAATTTTGATACATCTCATGAAGTTAAGTTTTCAACATATGCTGTTCCGATGATAATTGGTGAAATTAGAAGATATTTAAGAGATAATAATCATATACGTGTAAGTCGTACAATCAGAGATGTTGCATATAAAGCTAAAAAAGCTAATGAAGAAAAAATCAATAAACATTCAAAAGAACCTACATTCTTAGAAATAACT
>JAZROZ010000024.1:0-29711 GCA_045648985.1 Clostridia bacterium | reverse complement strand
CTTGCATCACAGTTTAAAGCTGAATATAAAGCTAAAATCGGTGCAGACTTCCCAGATGATCCTACAGAACAGCTTATGGGCGCTATCAAAGCAGTATTCCGTTCATGGGATAACCCAAGAGCTAACGTATATAGAAGAGACAACGATATCCCTTATTCATGGGGTACAGCTGTTAACGTACAGATGATGGCATTCGGTAACATGGGCGACAACTGTGGTACAGGTGTTGCATTTACACGTGACCCCGCTACAGGTGAAAAAGGTCTCATGGGTGAGTTCTTAGTAAACGCTCAGGGTGAAGACGTTGTTGCAGGTGTCAGAACACCAATGCCGATTGCTGAAATGAAAGATAAATTCCCTGAAGCATTTGAAGAATTCAATAAAGTTTGCGCAAAACTTGAAGATCACTACAGAGATATGCAGGATATGGAGTTCACTATTGAAAACAGAAAGCTCTATATGCTCCAGACAAGAAATGGTAAGAGAACAGCAAAAGCCGCCCTTAAAATCGCTTGTGACCTTGTTGACGAGGGTATGATTGATAAGAAAAAGGCTGTTGCTATGATTGACCCAAGAAACTTAGATACACTCCTTCATCCACAGTTTGATAGCAAAGCTATTAAGGCTGCTACACCTGTTGGTAAAGGCTTAGGTGCATCTCCTGGTGCTGCTTGCGGTAAAATCGTATTCACAGCTGAAGATGCTGAAAGCTGGAATGCTAGGGGAGAAAAGGTTGTTTTAGTTCGTCTTGAAACATCACCTGAAGATATCACAGGTATGAAAGCTTCTCAGGGTATCTTAACAGTTCGTGGTGGTATGACAAGCCATGCTGCCGTTGTTGCTCGTGGTATGGGTACATGCTGTGTATCAGGTTGCGGCGACATCAATATGGACGAAGAAAACAAGAAGTTCACGTTAGCAGGTAAAACTTATGTTGAAGGCGATTATATTTCAATCGATGGTTCAACAGGTAATATATATGATGGCATCATCCCAACAGTTGATGCTGAAATCGCAGGCGAGTTCGGTCGTATCATGGCTTGGGCTGACG
This sequence comes from Clostridia bacterium, assembly GCA_045648985.1. Classification (GTDB taxonomy): domain Bacteria; phylum Bacillota; class Clostridia; order UBA1381; family UBA9506; genus SIG437. The sequence continues at coordinate 28,660 of JAZROZ010000024.1, read as the reverse complement.
AATTCAGAACGCTTAAAGTTCGTACAAATGCTGATACTCCGGCTGATGCTAAGAAAGCTCGAGAGCTTGGTGCAGAAGGTATCGGTCTTTGCCGTACAGAGCATATGTTCTTTGAAGCTGACAGAATTGCAGCATTCAGAGAAATGATTTGTTCAGATAATGCAGAAGCAAGAGAAAAAGCGTTAGATAAGATTCTTCCTTATCAGCAGGGCGACTTTGAAGCTTTATATGAAGCTTTAGAAGGACACCCTGTAACAATCAGATTCTTAGACCCACCGCTCCATGAATTCGTTCCAACAGAAGAAGCTGACATTGAAGCACTCGCTAAAGCTCAGGGTAAGACTGTTGAAGATATTAAAGCTATCATCACATCACTCCACGAATTCAACCCAATGATGGGACATCGTGGATGCAGACTTGCTGTAACATATCCTGAAATTGCAAGAATGCAGACTAAAGCTGTTATCCGTGCTGCTATCAATGTTAAGAAAGCACATCCAGACTGGAACTTAGTTCCTGAAATCATGATTCCGCTCGTTGGCGAAATCAAAGAATTAAAATATGTTAAGGATATCGTTGTTGCAACTGCTGATGCTGAAATTGCTCAGGCAGGCGCTGACCTTAAATATGAAGTTGGCACTATGATTGAAATTCCTCGTGCAGCATTAACTGCTGACGAAATTGCTAAAGAAGCTGACTTCTTCTGCTTCGGTACAAACGACTTAACACAGATGACATATGGCTTTAGCCGTGACGATGCAGGTAAGTTCTTAGATGCTTACTACGACACAAAGATTTTTGAAAACGACCCGTTTGCAAAACTCGACCAGACAGGTGTTGGTAAGCTTATGGATTTATCAATTAAACTTGGTAAACCAGTAAATCCGAAACTTCACTTCGGTATCTGTGGTGAGCACGGTGGTGACCCGACATCAGTTGAGTTCTGCCATCAGCTTGGTCTTGACTACGTGTCATGTTCGCCATTCAGAGTTCCGATTGCAAGACTCGCTGCTGCTCAGGCTGCAATTAAATAGTCTTTGGCTTAACAAAAATAAAATTATGAGCCTTGTGTAGTTTTATACACAAGGCTCATTTTTTGCATAATGGTAGAGATTGCTTAATATTTTGAAAACGGCGCAAAATAAAGCCGTCACAATTGCGTGACGGCTTTATCAATCATATCATTATTTCTTTCCCATATTCTTCATAACCCCTAAGACACTTTCCAGAGATTTTTTATCAAGTTTTTTAGATTGTTTAATAATTTCTTTTATCAGGTCAGGGTAGTTATTATCTTCATCATAAAAGTCGCTCATTGATATACCTAGTTCTTCACAGATATATCCTAACATTTGAACAGAGGGATTTGATTTCCCGTTTTCAATAGCATTTATATAACCTTCAGACTGTCCAAGTCTTAAACTCAATTCGCGTGCAGATATATTTTTATTTGTTCTTAAAACGGCAATTCTTTGTCTTATAAATAACTCATCCATTGAAACCACCCACTTTCATAAATATTATATACTATCAGACCATAAATATTATTTGCTAAAAGTATATATTTATGATAGAATATATACTGTGAGACTATATTTTTTAGGAGTGATTATGTTGGAAAGTAAAAGGTGCTGTTTTACAGGTCATAGACCTGAAAAGTTAGATATGCCAGAAAGAGAAGTAAAAAAACTGCTTGAAACGGCTATAAAACAGACTGTTTTTGACGGCTTTTTAACCTTTATTACAGGTATGGCACGTGGGATAGATATGTGGTCAGGTGAGATTGTTTTAAAGCTGAGAAAGAAAAATCCCGATATTCATTTAATTTGTACTCCACCTTATGAGGGATTTGAACGCAGATGGGATATAGCAGAGCAAAAGCTATATCAAAAAATACTCAATGAAGCTGATTTTATTAAATATATTTGCCAGCATTACTCAAAACAATGTTTTCAACTTCGTAATGTTTATATGGTAAATCATAGTAAAAGAGTAATAGCGGCATATAATGGTACAAGCGGTGGAACAAAAAATACTATTGATTATGCAAAGAAAAAAGCAGTTGAAATTATTAACATATTGGAAAAACAAAATAAATTTATAACAAATTAATGAACTTTGCAAAAAACTATTGCCAAATTCTTCTTTTGCGGTTATAATAATATAAGTAATGATTATTTATCTATATTACGGAGGTAATTAAAATGTTAAAAGTATTTGCTGAGTCGGCAGCTCAGGCAGAAGCTGCAGCACCTGCAGGCGCTATGGGACTTATCAGTTCCCTCTTGCCTTTTGTTGTGATTATTGCAGTTTTCTATTTCCTTTTAATCAGACCGCAGAAAAAACAGGAAAAGCAAACAAGAGAAATGCTCGCTGCTATTAAGGTTGGTGACACTATCACAACTATCGGCGGTATGGTTGGTAAAATAACAAAAATTAAAGATGAAAAAGTTATTTTTGAAACAGGCCCGAAAACTGAGCCTCATCAGATTACGATTGAGCGTTGGGCTATAAAGTCTGTTCAGAAAGAGATTTCTGACGCGGAATAATTCATAAACTGCTCCTGAATTGAATACGATTTTATTAACGAATTCAATTCAGGAGGTAAAATTTATGAACAATGCAGACTATAAATCATTGCCGCAAGAAAGCTTTTTATCAGGTGGCATAGGAGGCCTTTTAAAAGGACTCCTGACAGCGTGCCTTTTAACCTTTATTTTGCTTTCAATCTCGGCACTCATTATAACATATTCTCCGATAAGTGAAGATACTGTTTCGGCATTTTCGATAATATGTGTTATTGTGAGCGCACTCATTGGCGGTATGATGGCAGCTAAAAATGCAAGCCAGAGAGGCTTTCTGAAAGGAGCTTTAGCTGGTGGCATATACATACTTGTGCTTTACATGATTGCCTCACTTGTGAGCGAGAGGTTTTTACTGAATGCTCATACGGCGGTGCTTTTTGCGATTGGCATAGCAGCGGGAGCTTTTGGTGGGGTTGTCGGTATTAACACAAAACCAAAAAGAAAACGTTAAGCATATGTTTTTGTATGCTGTAGATAAAATTTTATATGGAGAGTGGATAATATGAAACATATCAAAACATTAAACAAAAAAACATTAAAGCAGACAGCAAAAACAGGCGGCTGCGGTGAATGTCAGACATCTTGTCAGTCAGCTTGCAAAACATCTTGCACAGTTGCTAATCAGAAATGTGAAAGAGCATAAGATTGCTCTTTGGAAAAAGACATAAATCGCAACAATAAATCGGCATAGCTGATTGATTTGTTGCGTTTTTTCTATAGAATAGGAAGTACAAAAGTTAGGGAAGGATAAACATGGTACACGTATTTAAAATTGATGATACAAACATTGTGCTTGATGTTTATAGCGGTGCTGTGCATGTAACAGACGATACGGCAGCAGATGTGATTAAGACTCTGGGAGAAATGGCACCCGAAAGTGAGAGCTTGCCTGAAAATGTTAAAGAAGCACTTAAAGATAAATATGAGATAAAGTCTTTGGAGGAAGCATATTCAGACATCCGCGAGCTTTATAAAGAAGAAATGCTTTTCTCAGAAGATTCATATGCAGATATAGCTGCTAACTGGAACAAAAAATCAGTTGTAAAGGCAATGTGTCTTCATATTACGCACGACTGTAATTTAAGATGCGAATATTGCTTTGCGGATACAGGGGCATACGGCGGCGAGCGTTCTGTTATGAGTGCAGAGGTTGGAAAAGCTGCAATAGATTACGTTATCAAACATTCAGGCGCAAGAAAAAATATTGAAATAGATTTCTTCGGCGGTGAACCGCTTATTAACTTTGACGTAGTAAAAGAGATAGTGGAATATGCAAGGAAAGTGGAAAAGGATGCAGGTAAAAACTTTCGTTTCACTATTACAACAAATGGTATTTTGCTCGACGAAGAAAAGAAAAAGTATATAAATGAAAATATGGTAAATATCGTTCTCAGCTTAGACGGAAGAAAAGAGATTAACGATAAGGTGAGAAAACGTGTTGACGGCTCGGGCAGCTATGATAAAATAGTGGACAAGTTCATAGATATGGCAGTGTCAAGAAATCAGGATAACTACTATGTGAGAGGAACATTTACTAAGTATAACTTAGACTTCAAAAAGGATGTGCTTCACTTAGCGGATTTAGGCTTTAAGCAGATTTCTGTTGAGCCTGTTGTGGCTAAAGCCGATATGCCATATGCTCTCTCGGAAGATGATGTTGAGAGAATCAACAAAGAATATGAAGAGCTTGCAGTTGAATATATCAATCGCAAAAAAGAAGGCAAAGGCTTTAACTTTTTCCATTTTATGATTGACTTAGACGGCGGTCCGTGTGTGGTAAAAAGATTATCAGGCTGCGGTGCAGGTCATGAGTATGTTGCGGTTAGCCCAAACGGCGATATTTATCCGTGTCATCAGTTTGTCGGTATGGACGAGATGAAAATGGGTAACGTTAAAGAAGACGGACTTAATACAGATATAAAGACAATGTTTGAAAAATCAAATATCTACACAAAGCCTTCGTGCAGGGACTGTTTTGCTAAATTCTATTGCAGTGGGTCTTGTCCTGCAAACGCATACATATATAACGGAGATATTAACACTCCACTTGAGCTTACCTGTAAGCTTCAGAGAAAACGTGTAGAATGTTCTCTTTACTGTGCTGTGAAAAAAGCAGAACTTGAGAGCTAATAAATCTAATATGAGGTGATAAAAATGGAGAATTACAGAATAGAAACAAAATGTATTCAGGAAGGCTATAAACCGCAAAACGGCGAGCCGAGAATTATGCCTATTTATCAAAGTACAACATATAAATACGATTCATCAGAGCATCTTGGTAAACTTTTTGACCTGGAGGCACCGGGACATATGTACACAAGAATTTCAAACCCCTCTGTTGAATTTGTAGAAAACAAGATTGCAGCTTTGTGCGGCGGTGTTGGTGCAATGTGTACATCATCAGGTCAGGCGGCAAACCTGATTGCTATTTTAAATATCGCAAAAAGCGGAGATAACTTTGTAAGTCTTTCTACAATCTACGGCGGAACTGTTAACCTTTTTGCAGTTACAATGAAGAAAATGGGTATTGAAGTAAGATTTATAACACCAAACAGTACAGATGAGGAAATTGAAAAGGCATTTGACGATAAAACACGTGCTCTGTTTGGAGAAAGTGTTGCAAATCCTGCTTTAGATGTTCTTGATTTTGAAAAATATGCGAACTTAGCACACAGTCACGGTGTTCCGTTTATCGTTGACAACACATTCCCGACACCTGTAAATTGCCGTCCGTTTGAATGGGGCGCAGATATCGTAACACATTCAACAACAAAGTATATGGATGGTCATGCAGCAACAGTTGGTGGTGTCATAGTAGATAGCGGTAAATTTGACTGGACAAACGGAAAATTCCCTGAATTCACAGAACCTGACGACTCGTATCATGGTGTTATATATACAAGGGATTTTGGAAATGCTGCATACATCACAAAGGCAAGAGTTCAGATGATGAGAGATTTAGGCTCAAGTCCGAGTCCACTCAATACATTCTTAATCAATTTAGGACTGGAAACTCTTCATTTGCGTATGGAAAGACATTGTGAAAATGCACAGAAGATAGCAGAATTCTTAGAAAATCATCCTCAGGTTTCATGGGTCAATTATCCTGGGCTAAAGAGCAGTAAAGACAATAGCTTAGCAAAAAAATATATGCCAAACGGCACATGCGGTGTTATTTCATTTGGAGTAAAAGGCGGCAGAGAAGCAGCTATGAAATTTATGGATAACTTAAAGCTTGCATCAATTGTTGTTCACGTTGCAGATTTAAGAACTTGCGTTTTACATCCTGCCTCAACAACACATCGTCAGCTCACAGATGAGCAGCTTGTGGATTGCGGAATTTCATCAGACCTTATCCGTATGTCAATCGGTATTGAAAATGCAGAGGATATTAAAGAAGATATTATCAGGGCTTTTGAAGCTATAAAATAACTGAATTATTTTGTGCGTTTAACAGAATAATAAGAACCGAAAGAGAGAAATCCTAACCCGCCTAAAACGGTGAAATTTCGGCATCTTTCGACTTGTCATCTTTGCAAGGCACGCGCCTTGCTACATCTTCCGCGCCAAAATATACTCAAAATTTCATGCGTTTTAGGTTGTAGAATTTTTAGAGAGCAGATTTTTTTATTGCGAAATGCGAAAACGGAGGTAATCCTGACGTATTACCGAGTATTTTAACACATCGAAAGCGAAAATCCGCCTCTAAAAATCGGAGTTTGGATTACTCCCTTTCGGTTAGATAAAACGCACAATGGAGGAATAATGAATAATTTAGTCATGAAAGATACAATATCGCTTCCTGTTATTGCTGCAAGAGGCTTAGTTGTGTTCCCAAACACATTAATGCACTTTGACATGGTAAGAGAAAAATCAATAGCGGCTTTAGAATATGCTATGGCAAATGGCCAAATGGCTTTTTTAACCATGCAAAAAGATATAAGAATAGAAGAGCCGAAGGAAAGAGATTTAGAAAGAGTCGGCACAATCTGCAGAGTAAAGCAGGTTGTTAAGCTTCCCGGAGGATTGGTCAGAGTTTTGATTGAAGGTATAAAAAGAGCACAGCTTATCGCCTTGGAAACTGAAAAACCATTCTTAAGAGGTATTTTAACAGAATTAATATGCGATGAGGACGAAGATGACCTTAAATATGAAGCATTAAAAAGACGCGTTATTGCAGAATTTCAGAAATATGCTGAGAACAATCAAAGGGTAAATCCTGAAATAGTTATGTCGCTTGAGAATATGAAAAGTCCGTCTGATTTTGCAGATAGCGTTAGTGCAAATCTTCAGCTTAAGATTTCCGACAAACAGGAGCTTTTAAATAGTATTTGTTTAGAAGAAAGACTCGAACGGCTCATTACGATTCTAATCAGCGAAACGAAAATTTTGGAGCTTGACAAGGAAATTAATCAAAAAGTAAAAAAGAATATAGACAAAAACCAGAAAGAGTATTTTCTGCGTGAACAGATGAAGGTGATTGAAGAAGAGCTCGGCGATAAAGATGGTATAGAGCTTGAAATCAAAGAGTTTACAGAGAAAATGAAAAGGATTGGTGTTCCGAAAGACCTTTTTGAAAGATGTCAAAAAGAGCTCAGCCGTATGAAGAAAATGCAGTACGGAAACCCTGAAGCAAACGTAGTCAGGAACTATGTGACGTGGGTTTGTGACCTGCCGTGGAATGTATATACTAAAGACGATATTGATATCAAAAAATCAAGAAGAATTTTAGACCGCGACCACTACGGCTTGGAAAAAGTAAAAGAAAGAATACTTGAATATTTATCTGTTAAAAAAATTACAAACAGTTTAAAAGGTCCTATTTTGTGCTTAGTCGGCCCACCTGGAGTAGGTAAGACATCTATTGCAAAATCCATAGCGGAGAGCCTATCAAGAAACTATGTCAGAATTTCTTTAGGCGGCGTGCGTGATGAAGCAGAAATAAGAGGTCATAGAAAAACGTATATTGGAGCAATGCCGGGCAGAATTATAAATGCTCTAAAGACAGCAGGTTCAAATAATCCGCTTATGCTCTTTGACGAGATTGATAAAATGAGCTCCGATTTTCGTGGTGATCCTGCTTCTGCTATGCTTGAGGTTTTAGACTCGGAGCAGAACAAAAACTTCCGTGACCACTATATTGAAACGGAATTTGATTTATCCAATGTATTGTTTATAGCAACTGCAAACACTTTGGAAACTGTACCGCGTCCGCTTCTTGACAGAATGGAAATTGTTGAAATTTCAGGTTATACTCAGGAGGAAAAATTTAAGATTGCTAAAAAGCATCTTTTTCCTAAGAAGCTTGCAGAACACGGTCTTTCAAAAGCGGAGCTTGCTATTTCTGACGGCGCACTGCGTGATATTATTTCATACTACACACGCGAAGCGGGTGTCAGGGGACTAGAACGTAAAATAGCCGAAGTTTGCAGGAAAGCGGCGCTTAGGATTTCGGAAGAAGCAGAGAATAAAGTTTCTGTAAATAATAAAAACCTTGAAGATATACTTGGCAAGAGAAAATTCCAGCAGGATAAAATACTCAAAAAAGATGAGATTGGTGTGGTTTGCGGCCTTGCCTGGACTCAGGTTGGCGGAGATACTCTGAGTGTCGAAGTAAATATAATGCCGGGTAGCGGCAAAACAGAGCTTACAGGTCAGCTCGGCGATGTGATGCAGGAATCTGCAAAAACTGCCGTAAGCTTTGTGCGTGCCAATGCAGACAAACTGGGTATTTTAAATAAAGAATTCTATAAAAACTCAGATATCCACATTCACGTGCCTGAGGGCGCCACTCCAAAAGACGGACCATCTGCAGGTATTACAATTGCAACGGCTTTGATTTCAGCACTCTCCGAAAGAAAAGTAAAGTATAGCGTTGCTATGACAGGAGAAATTACCCTAAGGGGACGAGTTTTAGCAATCGGTGGACTTAAAGAGAAAACCTTGGCAGCATATCAGGCAGGTATAAAAACAGTAATCATTCCTAAAGCTAATGAAAAGGATATGGATGAGATTTTAGACGTTGTAAAAGAAAATGTGGAAATTTTTACTGCTGAGAGTATGGATGATGTATTAAATATAGCACTTAACGACTGATATACACGAAAAGAAGAGGAAGCTATGAAAAAGATTATAACACTGATGCTGAACCCTTCAGTTGACGTGATGCTTCGATTTGACAGATTTACGAAGTCAAAAACAAACAGAGTAATAGAAGAATTTGAGTCTATGGGAGGAAAAGGCTTAAACGTTTCTTTTGTAGCAAAATCATTTGGTCTTTCTGTATGTGCGACAGGCTTTATCGGTGCAGACAGAAAGGACGAGCTTTCCGATGTTTTGAAAAAAGCAGAAATAGAAAATGCTTTTATTGAAGCCACCGGCAAAACACGTACAAACTTTAAATTGCTTGATAGTAAAGAGGGCTCGGTGACGGAAGCAAACGGCAAAGGTTTTTATATAAGTCCTGAGAAAATTACAGAGCTTTCAGAGTGCGTGGATAAGCTTTTATGCGATGCAGAAATCTTGGTGCTGACAGGAAGTTTGCCTTGTGGTGTAGATAGTGGTTTTTATGCAAAATGCGTCGAAATGGCAAATTTACGAGGTGTAAAAGCTATAGTTGATGCAAGTGGAGAAGCCTTAAAGCTTGCAATAGAGAAAAAGCCTTATGCCATAAAACCAAACATTGACGAGCTTTCAGAGTTTGTCAAAAGAGAGCTTGAAACTGAAGAACAAGTTATTTCCGCTATAAAAGACTTAAGCAAAAATGGAATAAGTCTTGTGGCAGTTTCAATGGGAGAAAAGGGAGCTATATTTTCATTAGACGGGAAAATAGTAAAAGCAAATGCTTTTCCCGTTGAGTTTAAAAGTGCAGTAGGTGCAGGAGATTCTATGGTTGGTGCTATGTGTTATGCCATAGCAAACGGACTAAGCTTAGAGCAAACAGCAATGCTTTCTGTAGCTGCAGGCTGTGTTACAACATCGAAAATTGCAACAAATCTATGCTCGGCTGATGAAGTTTTAAAAAACAAAGAAAAAGTTGATGTTAGGATGATAATATGAAGATTAATACAAATAAAGTTAAACTCCTTATTTCAGCAGTAAAAAAAGAACAGTATCCTGCCACGGCTTTTCCTGAAATAGCTTTGGTGGGACGCTCAAATGTGGGCAAGTCATCTATGATAAACAAGGTGTTAAACCGTAAAAATTTTGCTCATGTAAGTAGCACTCCCGGTAAAACGGCAACTATAAATTTCTATGAAATTGACGAAAAGCTTATGCTTGTTGACCTTCCAGGCTATGGTTATGCCACAAGGTCAAAGGATGAGATGAAAAAATGGGGAACTATGATAGATGAGTATTTAAACCAAAGAGCACAGCTGATGCAGGTGGTGCTTTTGGTGGATTCACGTCATAAGCCCACAAGCGAAGATATTATGATGCTTGACTGGGTACGTTACAGAAGCGATTATGCAGTTGTGTTTGCCACAAAGTGCGATAAGCTTTCTAAAACCCAGCTTGAAAAAAACTTAGAGCAGATAATTGAAACATTAAACCTTGTAGAAGGCGATGTTTTAATTCCGTTTACAACAAAAAACCAAGAGGGCGCAGAAAATTTTTGGGAATACATATACGGCTGCGTTCTATAAGAATAAATATTAAAATTTTAAAGAATTAAGAAAGGATAGGTTGATATGGAGAAAATACTTAAGCTCTTAGAAAAAGATGCGACATTTGACCAAAAGACAATAGCTATTATGCTCGGATTAGAAGAGGCAGAGGTCGCCGCCGCCATAGAGAAGTATAAGAAAAACGGCGTAATCATTGGCGCTAAAACTCTGATTAACTGGGAAAAAACAGATAAAGAAGTTGTTTCAGCCATCATTGAGCTTAAAGTTACTCCGCAGCGAGGCGAGGGTTTTGATAAAATCGCAAGCAATATCTATCAGTATGAAGAGGTTTCAGACCTTTATCTGATGTCAGGAGCTTATGACCTTTGCGTAAAAGTTGAGGGAAAAACAATGAAGGAGGTCGCACTTTTCGTAGCAGAAAAGCTTGCGCCTATCGATGAAGTCATAAGCACAGCAACTCATTTCGTGCTTAAGAATTATAAAGTCAGCGGATTGATTGTTGATTCCAAAAAAGAAGACATCAGGGAGGTTATTTCATTATGAACTTTGAAAAACTGATGTCTGACAGGGCTAAAGGCATAAAGCCGTCCGGTATCAGAAAATTTTTTGATATAGTAAGCGAAATGAAGGATGCAATATCATTAGGTGTTGGTGAGCCTGATTTCGTCACGCCATGGCATATAAGAAGCGAAGGTGTTTATTCTTTAGAGCAGGGACGTACTTATTATACGTCCAATGCAGGTCTTATGGAGTTAAGACAAGAGATTGCAAATTATATGGAAAGAAGACAGTCACTTTCCTATAATCCTGTAAATCAGATTATAGTAACTGTCGGCGGTAGTGAAGCGATTGATTTATGTGTCCGCTCACTCATAAATCCTGGTGATGAAGTTTTAATTCCTGAGCCGAGCTTTGTGTGTTATAGTCCCTGTACAGAGCTTGCAGGCGGAAAAGCTGTGCCGATAGTAACAAAGTCAGAAAATAAATTTAAGCTCATGGCAGAGGAATTAAAAGCTGCAATCACCCCCAAAACAAAGCTTTTAGTTCTGCCTTTTCCAAATAATCCAACAGGCGGTATAATGACTAAAGAGGATTTAGAAAAAATTGCCGAGGTTTTAAGAGGAACTGATATAGTTGTTTTGTCTGATGAAATATATGGTGAGCTAACCTATGGACGAAAGCATATATCAATAGCAAATATTGATGGTATGCAGGAAAGAACCGTTATTGTAAACGGGTTTTCAAAAACGTATGCTATGACAGGCTGGAGACTCGGCTATGCCGTTGGTCCTAAAGAAATAATATCTGTTATGACTAAAATTCATCAGTATGCAATTATGTCTTCACCTACAACGAGTCAGTATGCTGCGATTGAGGCGCTCAAAAATGGTGATGATGATATTGAGCGCATGCGTGATGAATACAACTACAGAAGACGTGTTATTGTTGATGGCTTTAATAAAATGGGTTTAGAGTGCTTTGAGCCTGAAGGTGCGTTTTACGTATTCCCATCGATAAAATCAACAGGTATGACTTCTGAGGAATTTTGTGAAAAGCTTTTATATAGTCAAAAGGTTGCAGTAGTTCCCGGAAATGCTTTCGGTAGAAGCGGCGAGGGATTTATTCGTTGTTCTTATGCTTATAGTATTGATAATATACAGGAAGCATTAAACAGAATAGATAGATTTATTAATGAGTGAGTGTAAAAAATGTAAGCGACAAGGGATGTAAATATTCTTTACATCCCTTGTTAAAATAAAAGGAGTTAAATATGGCAATGAATATAGTGCTCGTAGAGCCTGAAATACCGCAAAACACAGGAAATATTGCAAGAACCTGCAAAGCGACAAAAAGCGTACTTCATATTGTAAAGCCAATGGGGTTTGCGATAGATGATAAAAAATTAAAAAGAGCGGGACTTGATTATTGGTATGAGCTTGACATAAGATATTATGAAAATCTGTCCGATTTTTTTGAAAAGACAAAAGGAGCAAATTATTATTATTGCTCAACAAAAGCAAAGCATACATATTGCGATGTCGAGTTTAAAGACGGTGACTTTCTCGTTTTCGGCAAGGAAACAAGAGGCTTAAATGAAACACTTTTAAAAGAAAATTATGAAAAATGTATTCGCATACCAATGGCAGATGATGCACGTTCTTTAAATCTTTCAAATTCCGTTGCAATCGTGCTTTATGAGGCATTAAGGCAGACAGAGTTTAAAGGGTTGTCAGGTGTCGGCTATCTCACAGGACGAGAGGAGCCGGAGCTTTTATGATATTAAAAGAGTATGACGGAGGCATAATCTTAAACGATATCCATGATTTTGAACTTAATCATATTTTCGATTGCGGGCAGTGTTTCAGGTGGGAGTTGGAAGAAGATGGAAGCTATATTGGTATAGCGGGTGCTAAAGCCATAAGAATATCAAAACAAGATGACTGTATTACTCTTACAAATACAACAAAGGAAGATTTTGAGGAGTTTTGGAGAGAATATCTTGATTTAGATTTTGACTATGGAAAGCTAAAGACAGAACTTTCAAGGGATAAGATTTTGAAAACTGCAATCAAAAGCGGAGAGGGCATAAGAATTCTAAATCAGGATTTATGGGAATGTATCATTTCTTTTATAATTTCTGCCAACAACAACATTCCGCGAATAAAGGGGATTATCAGAGCTTTTTGCGAAAAATTCGGCGATAAAGTGCTTTTGGGAGAGAATGTTTTATATACATTTCCCAAGCCGCAGAGTTTGTCAAAAATTACAATTGACGACCTGCAGTTTCTTCGTGCAGGGTACAGAGATAAATATATAATTGATGCCATAGAAAAGGTTTCGACAGGTGCAGTAGATTTAAAGCTGATAAAAAAAGCTCCATATGACGAAGCTAAATATGAGCTTTTAAAAATAAAAGGTGTAGGCAATAAAGTTGCTGACTGCATATTACTTTTCGGAGCAGGGAAAAAAGAAGCTTTCCCCGTAGATGTATGGATAAAACGTGTTATAAATACACTCTACAAGGATGAGCTGGCAGACGGAGATATTTCCGCTTTTGCAAAAGAAAAGTTTGGTGCATACGGTGGATATGCTCAGCAGTACCTTTTTTATCATATGAGAGAAAATTCTAAGAAATAGAAATGGATGTTGTAAAACATCCATTTTTTATATTTCAAATGTTTCAATTACGTTAAAATCATTGACATTTTTCTTCATAAACTGTACAATATTAGATAGGTGTACTTTGTGATAAAATTGTTTTTGCAGGGAGGCCGTAATGGAAGATATAAAAAACAAAAAAATACTTATGGCACTCATGAGTTTTTCAATAGGCGGTGCGGAAACTCACGTTTTAGAGCTTTCTGGAGAGCTTAAAAAGAAAGGCTTTGATGTGGTTTTAATATCGGGCGGCGGCGTGTATGAAGAGGTCTTAAAAGAGATGGGAATTAAGCACTACACAGCACCTTTATATACAAAAAATCCGCTTCAGGTTATCAAATCACTTAAAATATTAAAACGTGTGATAAAAGAAGAAAAAATAGATATAGTTCATGCACACGGCAGAATCCCTGCGTTTTTGTGCAGTATTCTCCATAAGACTATGGACTTTGTCTTTGTCACAACAGCACATTGGGTGTTTACTACAAAATATGGTCTTAAATATATTTCCAAATGGGGCAAAAAAACAGTTGCAGTAAGTGAAGACATTAAAAAATATCTTATGGAGAATTACAATACGAATCCTATGGATATTTTTGTTACGATAAACGGAATTGATACAGAAAAATTTTCTCAAAATGCGGATTTTTCTTCTGTCATGACAGAATTCGATTTATCTGGTGATACTAGAAAGATTGTTTATATCAGCCGTATGGATGAAGACAGAGCAGAAGTGGCATTCAGGCTTTTAAACATTGCGCCTGAGCTTTCAAGCCTCTATGATGACATTGAAATAGTAATTGTTGGCGGTGGTAATGTCTATGATAAGATTGAATTAAAGGCAAAAGAGGTTAACGAAAAGGTCGGCAAAAGGCTTGTAACGCTTGCAGGTGCTAGAACAGATATCTATAAGTTTGCGGCTATGTCAGATTTATTTATCGGTGTTTCACGTGCCGCACTCGAGGCGATGGCGTGCGCTAAGCCCGTAATAGTTGCAGGAAACGAGGGATATATCGGTATTTTCGATAAGGACAAGCTGGACGTATGTATTGATACAAACTTCTGCTGCAGAGGTTGCGAGCTTTCATCGGATGAAAGACTTTTAAAAGATGTATGCTATCTTCTTTCAGCTGACAGCGAAGAAATTAAAAGACTTTCTGCATATTCAAGAGAAACAATCCTTGATTCATATTCAGTATCAAAAATGGCAGACGATAATATCAGAATGTATAAAGCAGCCGTTGATAAATATGAATACGATGCCGTTATTTCGGGATATTACGGATTTGAAAATTCGGGTGATGAAGCTCTTTTATGCGGAATCATAGATAACTTACGTAAATCGGATGAAGATATAAAAATCTGCGTTCTTTCAAAAAGCCCAAAGGATACGGCAGAAAAATACGGTGTTCATTCGGTAAACAGATACAACTTTTTTAAAGTATCAAAAATACTTAAAAAATCAAGATTGTTTATATCAGGCGGCGGCAGCTTATTACAAGATGTTACTTCAAGCAAATCGCTATGGTACTATATTAGTATGATAAAACTTGCTAAAAGCAAGGGCGTTCCTGTTATGGTTTATGCCAACGGCATAGGGCCTATAGAAAAACAATTTAATAAAAAGCTTGCTATAAGAGCTTTGGAGCTGGCTAAAAAAATAACATTAAGAGAAGATGGCTCTTATATGTTCTTAAAAGATATGGGTATAGATATGTCAAAGGTTGAAATTACGGCAGACCCTGCACTTTTGATAGAGCCGATTTCAAAAAAAGAGGCAATAGCTATTTTAGAAAAAGAAGGCATTTCAGCTGACAAAAAGTGCATTGGCATAAGCGTGAGAAACTGGAAAACAGAGGGCGCTGATTTTGAAGAAAATATCTCTGCGGCGCTTTGTGATATATGTAAAAAATATGACTTGTTTCCTGTGTTTTTCCCACTTAAACAACCTGAAGATATTGAGATATCTCACAGAATAGCAAAAAGACTTGATGTAGAAAGCAAAGTTTTAGAATGTAAATACTCAGCGCCTGAAATCATCGGCATTGTAGGAGAAATGGAGCTGATGCTTTGTATGCGTCTGCATGCGGTGATTTATGCAGCAGTTCGTGCTGTGCCATCTGTGAATATTTCATATGACCCGAAGGTTTCCAATATGGCAAGCTATTTAGGGCTTGGCGACAGTATGGAAATCCCAACACTTACAAAAGAGGACTTAACAAATCAGCTTAGCGACATAATAGAAAACAAAGACAAAATCAAAAATGAACTTTTCCTAAAATGTAACGAGTTTAAAGAAAAGGCGGAAAAAGATGCTCTTTTTGCATTTGAATTGATAAAAGGGCGAAACTGAAAGGATTAATTCTATGAGATTGATGGGAATAGATTACGGCGATGCCAGAATAGGTATTGCACTTTCTGACCCGCTGGGCATTACAGCGCAGGGATACGCAACACTTAAAAATACGGGCGATGATGCAGTTTTTGAGGAGATAAAGAAAATTATTGATGAAAAGATTGTAGAAAAAATTGTTCTTGGACTTCCAAAAAATATGGACAACTCAGAGGGTTTCAGAGCACAGGCAACATATGAATTTGCTGAAAAATTAAAAAAATATACAGATAAAGAGATAGTTTTCTGGGATGAACGTCTTTCTACAGTAGCTGCACATTCATACTTAAACAACATGGATATACGCGGCAAAAAGAGAAAAGGTTTAGTAGATACAATAGCGGCATCCCTGATTTTAGAAAACTATATGCAAAGGAATTAAGATATGATGAAAAGGGTTATTAGTTTTTTTCTTCTGACATCTCTTTTGCTTGGCATTTTTACTACAGCTTATGCTAAAACGGAATACTTTTATGACGGTAGCTGGCATACATACAGAGGAAATGTTTTCAGACTGAGAGTAAATGGTGAGCTCTTAAAGACAGAGATGCCACCTATTGTTTTTAACAACTATTCAGTTGTACCTGCAAGAGACGTGTTTGAAAAAATGGGTGCTTTAGTTGAGTGGGATGGAAATACTCAATCTGTTTATGTGTCTTCTGACGAACTGAAACTGTCACTTAAGATAAACTCAACAGTTTGTCACGTAGGTGATACTTTGTTCAATATGCCAATAGCACCTAAAATAATTAACGAAAAAACAATGATTCCCGTGAGGTTTGTTGGAGAAATGCTTGGATACTATATTGATTTCGATTCTAAATCTGACACGGTAATAATTAACAGCAGAGCTTATCAGGAGAGTATCAGCGCTACACCTTCGCCTGTTCCAACTGTGCAAGATAATGGGGACGTGAAAGTTTCAGGAGCAAGCTATGCTTTAAACGATGATGGAATCGTGCTCACTCTTCCTATAACAGGAAAGGCTGATTTCAGTGCTTTTTATCTTGAAAATCCGCTGAGACTTGTTGTTGATATAACAAATGCAAGCTTTTCATCAATTCCACAGACAATCACCCTTTCAAAAGGTGATATAACGAGCATTAGATTTGGTCAGAATCAGGGGATAAGAATAGTTTTTGACGTTTTGAAGAAATTGAATTATAACATAGATGCTTCGAAGAATTCGGTAAATATTTATGTCGGAACAAACATAAATAATATTTTTGTACCTACTCCGACGCCTACTCCGACTCCGCCTGCTACCTCAAGCGGAACCCCTGAATCTATGGAGACGCCCGTTCCAACAGAAGAACCTTTCTACATTGATATAAAAGCATCAGGTGGCAGGGATTATTTAGAGACGAGTGCTAAATTGGGAGAAGCTGCAAGATATAGCTCTCCTGACAGGGTCGAATTTGAAATAACGAAAAACGATTTACCAACTGAACAAATGACGAAAAATGTAGGCGGAAACTTCGTACAAACTATAGAATATACACCTGTTTCTTTGGGAAAAGGAAAGGTTACATTATATATCAAAGGGGGAAGTAACTATAACTTTGTTCAGACTCAAGGAGCGCTTTATATTATGGCACGAAAATCTGCTAAATTACGTTCAGTTATGATTGATGCGGGACATGGCGGAGCAGATGGTGGTGCCGTAGGTTATGATGAAAACGGAAATATTGAGGCAAAAGAAAAGGATTTTAATTTAGACGTTGCATTAAAAGTCAGAGAAGAGCTATTAAAACAAGATATAGAAGTCCATATGATAAGAGAAAACGACATTTATGTTGACTTCCAGCAGGTCGGCTCTATTGCAAATGATGCAGGAACAACACTTTTTGTAAGTATACATACAAATTCTTCTGTTGCAGCATCTCCGAATGGAATAGAAACCTGGGCGTATCTTGAAGATAATGCAAGTTCTCTAAATGGTATGACAAGTAAACGACTCGGCGAACTTATACAAAAAGAACTCATAAGTCAGACAAATGCAGTAGACAGGGGCATAAAAAACGGCAAATCGTTAGCAGTTATAAAGACGACATCAATGCCTGCCGTGCTTGTTGAAATGGGATTTATCTCAAACACTGAAGAAAGACATAAGCTTATGGATGAAACCTACAGACAAAAAATTGCAACTGCAATAGCATCAGGAATTATTGCTGCTTTCGATGAAATGGGAATATAATTGTAAAAAACAAATCATACTAAAACCAAAATATAAAGTTTTGGAGAGTATGAAAAATGGACAAAGAAAACAAAAAAGACAAAGAACTTCAGGCAAATGAGGATTCCAACAACCAGAGCATAATGGATTTTGGATCTGCGAGTATAAAAAATTCAAAAGGCAACATCCAATGCTTAACTATTGTAGGGCAAGTCGAGGGGCATATGCTTCTTCCTTCGCAGAATAAAACAACAAAGTATGAACATATCCTGCCGCTTTTGGTTGCAGTTGAAAAAGATGAAAAAACAGACGGGCTGATAATTTTATTAAATACAGTAGGCGGCGACGTTGAAGCGGGACTTGCTATATCTGAAATGATTTCAAGTATGAAAAAACCTACAGTATCTTTGGTTTTAGGTGGCGGTCACAGCATTGGTGTTCCGCTTGCAGTTTGTGCTAAACGCTCATTTATCGTACCGTCTGCAACAATGACGATACATCCAATCAGGATGAGCGGTACTGTAATCGGTGTTCCGCAGACTTATGAATATTTTAATAAAATGCAGGACAGAGTTGTAAACTTTGTCGTGAGAAACTCAAATGTAAAAAAGGAAAAATTCACAGAGCTTATGATGCGTACAGGGGAAATTGCAAACGATGTAGGCTCGATAATCTTAGGTGGCGAAGCAGTAGATATTGGTCTGATTGACGAGATTGGCGGAATTGATGAAGCTCTGTCTTGTCTTTACAGACAGATTTCAGATAATCGCAAAAAGAAAGAAACAGCAGAGGAGACAGAAGATGAAAAAGGAAATGACAGTAGGAATAAAAGGAAAAGTGACAATTAAGGTTGACGAGTCTGTCAGCGCTAAAAAAGCTGCAAGTGGTGAAATGGATGTTTTCGGCACACCATTCGTAATAGCACTTATGGAACGCACCGCAGATGAAAGTGTAAGGCCGTATTTAGATGAGGGATGTGCAACAGTGGGAACTGTTGTTAATATAAAGCACCTGGCTGCTACACCTATGGGAATGGAAGCTATAGCCAAGACGGAACTTGTAGAAATAGATGGAAGAAGACTTGTATTTAAAGTTGAAGCTTTCGATGAAGTGGGTCTGATAGCAGAGGGTATGCATGAAAGATTTATTATATTTAAAGAAAAATTTATGGAAAAAACTAACAGTAAGGGGAGATAAAAATGTTAAGCGATATTGAGATTGCTCAAAAAGCTACGATGCTGCCTATAACTCGCATTGCAGAAAAAACAGGCATAAAAGAAGATGAGCTTGAGCTTTATGGCAAATATAAAGCAAAGCTGTCTGACGATTTATGGGAAAGAATAAAAGATAATCCTGATGCTAAGCTGATTTTGGTAACAGCTATTAACCCTACTCCTGCAGGAGAAGGAAAGACGATGACAAGTGTAGGCTTAGGACAGGCGCTTTGCAAAATCGGTAAGAATGCAATAATCGCTCTGCGCGAACCATCGCTCGGTCCTGTTATGGGTGTAAAAGGCGGTGCTGCAGGGGGAGGCTATTCTCAGGTTGTGCCAATGGAGGATATCAATCTTCATTTCACAGGAGATATGCATGCTATTACATCAGCAAATAACTTGCTTTCTGCTATGATTGATAATCACATCTGTCATGGTAACAGTCTTGGTATTAATCCTACAACAATAACTTTTAAAAGAGTTTTGGATATGAACGACAGAGCACTCAGAAAAACGGTTGTAGCTTTAGGCGGCAAAATTAATGGACAGCCAAGAGAAGACGGTTTTACTATTACAGTTGCATCTGAGATTATGGCAATACTCTGTCTTTCTGATAATATGAAGGACTTAAAGGAAAGACTCGGAAAAATAGTAATTGGCCGTACATATGATGGCAAAGCGGTAATGGCAAGTGACTTAAAAGCAGAGGGAGCGATGGCAGCACTTTTAAAAGATGCAATAAAGCCAAACCTCGTTCAGACTTTAGAGAACACACCTTGCATAATTCACGGCGGTCCTTTTGCAAATATTGCACATGGCTGCAATAGTATAAGGGCAACAAAAACTGCTATGAAGCTTGCAGATTACGTTGTAACAGAAGCAGGCTTTGGCGCAGATTTGGGTGCAGAGAAGTTTTTAGATATAAAATGCAGAGTGGCGGGGATAGCTCCATCTGCAGTCGTTATTGTTGCGACGGTTAAGGCTTTAAAATATAACGGTGGTGTAGCTAAAGCTGACCTTACAACACCAAACGTTGAAGCACTTAAAGCAGGTATAGTTAACCTTGATAAGCATATTGAAAATGTAAAGAAGTTTGGTTTAACGCCTATAATTTCAATAAACAGATTTGCAACAGATTCAGAAGAAGAGCTTAGCTTCATAGAAGAGCACTGCAAAGAAGCAGATGTTTTAGTAACTTTAAATGAATCATTTGCAAAAGGCGGAGATGGCGCAATAGATTTAGCAAACAAAGTAGTAGAGATAGCGTCCGGGGCAAAAAATACATATGCACCGATTTATGATGCTAAAGCTTCTTTGCGCGATAAGATTACAACTATTGCAAAAGAAATATATGGAGCAAAAGATGTAAATTTTGCCGCAGTTTCAAAGAAACTTGATAAGCTTTCAGAAGAGGGCTACGGGGACCTTTTGATATGCGTCGCAAAAACACAATATTCCCTTTCGGACAAGCCAAATCTTTTAGGAAGACCTGAGGGCTTTACGCTAAACGTAAGCGATGTGACACTTTATAACGGCGCAGGCTTTGTAACAGTATTGACGGGCGATATTATGACGATGCCGGGGCTTCCCAAAGAGCCCGCAGCAAACAAAATCGATGTTGACGAAAAGGGTGTCATCAGCGGATTATTCTAGTCACTTGTGTTGTTATAAAAGAGAAATTGTTAAGGAAAGACATAAGAGGTAATACATAAAATGAGTAAATTTGAAAAAAACCTTGCACAAGGAAACGTTGTAACACAGCTGTTATTATTTTCAGCTCCTGTGCTTTTATCTAACCTAATTCAATCACTTTACAGTGTTGTGGATATGATTGTTGTTGGCCAGTTTGCTGGTCCTGTGAGTATGTCAGGAGTAAACATAGGCTCTCAGGTGACATTTTTAATAACCAATATGGTTTTTGGCTTGTCGGTAGGTGCAACAGTTTTGATAGGGCAATATTTAGGAGCTGGGCGTAGAGATTTATTAAAAGAAACGATAGGAACACTTTTCTCGACACTTGGTATTCTTGCCGCAGTGCTCACAGTTTTGATGATAGCGGTAACAGACCCGTTACTTACGTTAATTCAAACACCTGCAGAATCATTTTCTGAGGCTAAAAGCTATTTCTTCGTTACAATGCTTGGTACAATATTTATTTTTGCATATAACGCACTTTCTGCCGTCATGCGTGGAATGGGCGACAGTAAAAATCCACTCATATTTGTTGCAATCGCGTGTGTTGTAAATATTGTATTAGATGTACTTTTGGTAGCTAAGTTCAATATGGGAGCAACGGGTGCTGCAATTGCTACTGTAGTTTCACAGGCTATAAGCGTAATTCTTTGTATAATCTATTTGAAAAAGAATGATTTTGTATTTGATTTTGAGCTTTCTTCGTTTAAGATAAAAAAGGAAAGACTTAAAATGCTCTTAAAAGTCGGAGTCCCGACTTCTGTTCAGAACATTGCAACAAGCCTTTCATTCTTGTTTTTAACGACCCTTGTAAATTCGCTCGGTGTTATGGAGTCAGCCGCAGTTGGCGCTGTCGGAAAAATAAATTCCTTTGCAATTCTTCCCGCTGCTGCAATAAGCTCGTCGGTTTCAGCTATGGGCGCACAAAACTTAGGTGCAGGTGAAGAAAAACGTGCAGTAAAAACCACGTTTGTTGGCATAATAATGGCATGTATAATAAGTGTAATAGTATTTATCATAGTTTCACTATGGCCTGAGGCTTGCCTTAGAATTTTCAGTGATGATGCTGATATGATAGAAAAAGGCGTAGAGTATATGAAATCATTTAGATTTGACTACGTAACAGTACCATTCTTGTTCTGCTTTAACGGTTTGTTTATCGGTGCAGGGCATACGACGTTCTCACTTATTAATAATGCTCTGTCAGCAGTTTTAATAAGAATACCAATGTCCTTCCTTTTCGGTATGGTACTTAAAATGGGGCTTTTCGGTGTGGGACTTGGTGCTCCATTTGCATCAGGAATCTCGGCTGTAGTAGCGTTAATCTTCCTGCTTTCAGGAAAGTGGAAGACAAATAAAATAGTAGAAACAACAAAAGAAGAAATATAATTAATAGTTAAAACAAAAAAACTCAGTTCGTTTTGAACTGAGTTTTTTGTTTGCTGTTGCATATTTCAGACAATTCTTTCTGCTATAATAACCCTGACACGTCCGCCCGTGTTTTTATTATCATCAATATATGCTTTGATGTTATATTCATCCTGATGCTCTATAAGCTCAGAAAGAGGCATATCAAGGTAGGCGTAGGTTGTTGCAATTGTCTTTTCATAAATTACTACTTTGTCGCTTAGTTGATATGTTTTAGAGCCTGCCTTAAGTTCTGTGGCAGTTAATGAAGAAGCATAACCGTCTGTGTTAGTAAGCGACATAATTGAAGAAACTCTGCCTCCGCTTATCACGAATTTCGCAGGCTGACCGGATATAACAGAAAATATTGATGATGAAGATATACTCTGTGTTGTTCCGTCTGTGATGTATGTATATGATGCAGAATTACCATTTGCACTTTTTTCAGCTTTTGTCACAATGCCGTACGTATATATGTCGCCTGTATAGTTGTTAAGTACCATTTTATTTATTTCGCCTGCTTTATTTTTGCTAAAGTATAATATGCTTGAAGCTGAGAGCTTAGCGCCGTCAAGCCTTTGAGGGAATATGTTTTTATATAAAGCTACATCACCTGAATTAGTAGAAGAAACATCTAAAATTTCAATATCATCTGCTAAGCTATAACTTCCAATTTTCATTGTTTCATAATCAACAGTACCTGACAACGTGCTTTGTTTTTGCTCTTTTTTAAGATTTGCTTTGCCATCTTTAAAGGAAACTGTTACAATCGAGTTCACCATTTGTGAATAATTTGATTTTGTTGTATATTCATAAACCTTTCCGTCAGTTTGAACAACGGAAACATAAAGTGAATTATATACATCACCTGATGAGTTAGTAAACTGTTTCTGTCCTGAGGCAATTAGATAACCTGCGATTTCTTCCTGAGATGACAAACTTTGTGCTCCTATTACACCTGCAACATCACCATTTCTTCCCAAAAGGAGCGTAATAGTATCACCAAAGTTTAAAGTTCCCTGAGACGAAAGAGCATTATAGGCATTAGAGCCCTCTAAGCTATAGGTTTGCCCAGAAACAGTTACACTCTGTGGTGTATCTTTGTTAGGTGTAGCAGCTTCATAAATACCCGTAACCTTTTTTGTGTATGCCCACACTGTCGAAAGTGCTTCTGAATAATATAACACATCATTAGTTTTCAGCGCATTTATTGAGGATTTAACACCATCTCTTATAACTGTTTGAACATTTGAAAAGCCTGATATAACAGAACTTGATGCGATAAACGGACCCTCTAAGCTATTTGAAAGGATAGTTACATAGTCCACAGAACCGTCAGATTTTCTGCTGACATTTAAAGTATAGCCGATATCTAAAGACTGAAGCATAGCTTTAAGTGTCGATTGCTGACCGTTACTATATACTGTTGTAGAAGTGGAAATTCCAAGATTTGTGATATTGCCGTTTTTATATACTAATACATCATTTGAAAGCGGGGCATAGACAGTATATGTATCATATGTCTTGCCTGCTTCATCAGGCAGGAACAAAATAAGCTCGCTATTTTTTACAACAATGCTGCCGTCTTTTCCTACAGTACTATAATCAAAATCGTCATTTATTTTAAATGTTCCTGCAGATGTATAGACACTGTCTGTTTTCACAGAAGAATCCTGTTTGTTTGTCGCAATAATAGTAACATCATCATTTATTGTATAACCAATCGAGTTAACATAATCTGCTGAACTGTTTTTTGATGGAGTACAAAGAGTATTATAAAGAAGCTTTATAGTGTCGGCACGGTTAATATATTGTCCTACTTTTACATCAATATTATCAGTAAGTCCTATTTTGTCCGCCATTCCAAGCTGACCGTTTGGCCAAGACACACCGAAGTCATCATTTGTATATCCTAAAATTTTTAATGCTATTGTAATGGCTTCTTCATATTTGATATTCTTTTCGGGCTTAAATGTACCATCAATATATCCGTTTATAATGCCATTTGTAACGGCGATATGTACGTATGGCGCACTCCAGTGCTTATGTGATACGTCAACGAAAGGAGCAACTGATAAATTGGTTGCTACATAATCTCTCTGCGCTGAAATCATAACCGACATTTTGGTAAACTGTGCACGTGTAATATAAGAATCCATAGTAAACTCACTATTTTTGTCGATTGCACCAAGTGTCTGCAATACTTTTTTATAATCATATTCATCTGCTGCGAAAACTGATGTTTGACAGACCAGCAGTAGAGTGAGTATGATTGCCGTTATTTTCCTTATCATAAAAATCTTCCTTTCTTAACCGAAAGACAGTAATCCAAACTCTGATTTTTAGAGGCGGATTTCCGCTTTCGATGTGTTAAAATACTCGGTAATCCGTCAGGATTACCTGCATTTTTGCCTTCCGCAACCAAAAATCTGCACTCTAAAATTCTATGACCTAAACGAAAGAAATTTTGAGCAGATTTTGGTACGGAAGATGAAGCAAGGCTTGCTGCCTTGCGAAGATGACAAGCTGAAAGATGCCAAAATTTCACCGTTTGAGGCAGGTTCGGATTGCTCTCTTTGGGTTAATCGTGACGCAGAGCATCAATTGGGTTTAGTTTTGCCGCTTTTTTAGCAGGCAGATAACCAAATATAATACCAATTCCAGCTGAAACACCAAACGCAATAAGTACGGCTCCTATAGATATGGTAGATGGAAGGCCGACGGCATTTGCAAGCATTTTTGCCGCAGCTATGCCTACTACAATGCCTATAACACCGCCCACGGCACTTGTTGTGATAGCTTCAACAACAAACTGACTTAAAATATCCCAGGGGGATGCGCCTACTGCTTTTCTTATACCTATTTCGCGAGTTCTTTCCGTTACGGAAACAAGCATAATATTCATAATTCCTATTCCGCCGACTAAAAGCGAGATTGCAGCGATTCCGACTAAAATAGATGAAACCATACCCATAAGCTCGTTAATCGTATCTACAGCTTCTGCCATACTGATAACTGTGTATGCGTTTGTATCCTCAAACTTTGAATATAAAAAGTTTTCAATAGTAGTTTTTGCGACATCGATAGTATCTTTGTTTGCTCCTGTGAAAGTGTAGCTTGAAACAATACCCATAAAAGACATCTTCTGCGCAATAGTGTAGGGGATTACTATGATGTCATCGGCAGAGTTTTCTTCGCTGTCTGCTATTTCTTCAAAAACACCTGAAACTGTAAATGAGTTTCCGTTTATTTTGAGAGTCTGTCCAACGGAATTTTTAGTTCCGAAAAGCTCCTGACTGACATATGTACCGATTACACATTTTTTAAGTCTTTGTTCTACGTCAAGATATGTAAGAAAATTTCCGCTTCCCATTTCTTTTGTATTAATCTCATCGTAGAATTCATTGGAACCGGTTACGGATGACGTGATACTGGTTGTCCCTTTTTTTACAGTTGCATTCTGAATGGAAACAGTTGGGGTAACGTGTTCAATCAAATCAGGGTGTTCATCCGCCAAATCATGCATCTCATCAGGCTCAACTCTTCTGCTGCTTCCTCTTCCCATAACGTTTACCGTAATCTTGTTAGTACCCATACTTTCAAAGGATGAAACCATTTCATCTGAAAAACCGCTGACTATACTAACTAGGGCTATAACAGATGCAACACCGATGATAATACCAAGCATAGTAAGAAACGAGCGCATCTTGCTTGATGCAAGACTCTTAAGCGCCAACATAAAGGATTGTTTTAAGCCCATAGTGTACCCTCCTTTACTATATCGGAAACGATTTCGCCATCGTGTATCCTGATAACTCGCGGAATCTGGTCTGCTATGGAGTTGTCATGAGTAATTAACACAACGGTTGTTCCGTCTGTGTGGAGTTTTTTCAAAAAATCCAAGACATCCTTGCCTGTTTTTGAGTCAAGCGCCCCCGTAGGCTCGTCGGCGAGAATGACAGGTGGATTTCCTGCTAATGCACGAGCAATAGATGCTCTTTGCTGTTGACCACCGGAGAGCTGCGATGGGAGTTTTTCAAGCTGGTCAAGTAATCCAACGCGCTTTAAGGCGTTTTTTGCAAGCTCTGTACGTTCTGTTCCTTTCACTCCTTTATATAATAAAGGAAGCTCAACATTTTCAAGTATCGTAAGCTTGGGGATAAGATTATATTGCTGAAATATAAAGCCAAGCTCTTTGTTTCTCACGTGGGCAAGCTGCTTTTCGTTCATAGTGCTGACATCTACACCATCTAAAAGATATGTTCCTGAAGTTGGGGTGTCGAGACAACCGATAATATTCATACAAGTAGATTTTCCTGAACCTGATGCACCGACAACCGCAACAAACTCTCCACGATTTACGGTAAATGAAATGCCATTTACGGCACGAACTTCGTTTTCACCCATAGAATATATTTTATAAATATCTCTAAATTCAATAATAGGAGTCATCATGGTCTGCCGCCTCCACCTTGCATACCGCCACCTGAACGCGCTCCGCTTGGCATTCCGCCGCCCGGCATTCCGCCGCCTGGCATGCCACCTTGCATAGCATTAGGCATCCCGCCGTGCATTCCCATCATTGTAGTCATAAAATCAGAAGAAACATTGACAACAGGCACAATGATTTCGTCACCTTCGTTAAGACCTTCTATAATTTCTACGTATGTTCCATCGGATAAGCCAATTTTGACTTCCGCTTTTGTGCCGTCTGATAAAGTTACAGTATTTCCCCTGTTTACAGCAGTAGTCGGAACTCTTAATACATTTTCCTTAGACTCAACAACAATTGTTGCATCAACGTTCATACCAGGGATAAGGTCTGATTCTTCGCTGTTATCTATAAGTACTTTTACAGGATAAGATGTAACTCCGTTAGAGGATGTGCCGACAATGCTTATATTATCAACAACTCCGGTAAAGTTCTGTCCTTCTAATGCATCAGCAGTGATAGAAACTTTTTGTCCGACTTCAATTTGGGAAATGTCAAGTTCATCAATGCTTATTGTAAATACCAATGAAGATAAGTCAGAAATGATAGCCATTGGAGAAGAATTGTTTGAGTTATCAAGCTTTTCTCCTGCTTTAATATTTTTTTGAATAACCTTTCCTGAAATAGGAGCTACTATGTTATAGTTTTCAAGATTATCATAATTGTTTTCTAAAGAAAGCTTAGCATCTTCAAGAGATATTCTGCTTTGTGTGAGTGAATCCTGAACGGAGGAATTTTCTAAAACAGCAAGGACCTTGCCATTAAAAACAATGTCATCTTCAGCAACGTTCAAAGTTTTTACTGTACCGCTTGCTTCTGCAGTTACTACAGATGAGTTTTTGTAGTCAAATGTGCCGGGTGCATTGCAGGCATAATCACCTACAGTTGCCGTTGCTTTGTCACCCTGTAAAATGGCTCCGGGATTTGTAACATCAATCTTAACTGCTGTTACGGAGACGCCATACTGGTTAGGCATAGAACCTGTTGACACATGACTGACAACACCGTTTGTGGTAGAAAATGAACCAATAAGCTCTACATTTGCCGTCTGACCAACGGTTATGTTTTCAGCAAATGCAGCAAGAAAATCGATTGTAAGTGTCATCGTTTGATTATCAACGATATCAGCAATTTTCGTTCCGCTTGAAATCTTGTCTCCTTGTTTTATGTAAAGATTTGTTATTGTGCCTTTTGAGTCTGCCTTGATATTTAAATCATTTACAGCATCTACCGCATTCTTATAGGAAAGCTGAGCTTTCTCCACAGATAAATTTGTCTTTTTTATACTGTTGTCAAGGTCTTTTGTATCAATTTGATACATTAATGCATCTTTTTCAATGATATCTCCTTCTTCAAAATAGTCAAAGAGAATATCACCTGAAACGAGCGATGTGATTTCATATTGGTCAATCGCTTCTATTGTTCCGCTGCCTTCAATTATCTGAGTAATATTACCTCTGTCAACAAATGCCGTAGCAGTTGCCGCAACAGGCTCAGATTTGTTTGAAAAACTTGCAAGTATAATACCGATTAAAATAACCAATATTATAATAGAAGAAATAATGACCTTCTTTCTGTTGCTTTTAATAAAACTGATGATTGAAGTGGGATTAATCATCTTTTTGAAAAGAGACATACCAAAATCCTCCTTTGGAATAAAATCATTCATTGCTTTGATTATATTAGATAATAAAAAATCTAGTCAATAGGTTTGAAAATGTATTTACAAAAAGTTTATCTGTAATTTTTATTTCATTAATAAAAAGTTCAATTTTTTTCAAAAAAAGTTTAAAAAAGGGGTTGACAATAGGGTAAGGTATGTGGTAATATAATAAAGCTGTCGCTTAAGAGACAAGAAAGTTTGAAAAAGTTGAAAAAAGTTCTTGACAAGTGCGGATGCAGTATGATATAATAA
>JAZROZ010000023.1:0-68269 GCA_045648985.1 Clostridia bacterium | reverse complement strand
CAGAACTTGAGAAAAGACTATATTAATCTTATAAGGCACGTGGGCCTGGCCGAGTTCAGACATACAAATAACAGTGCTGTTGAGTGGGCAGTTATGAAGAGAGAATAAAGGAAAAAAAGATAACTTATTCGTCTTAAATTAGAAGTTATTCGCTTTAAATATTTTTATAACGAATAAGATAGTGTATAAACGAAAAAGAAAAATGTGCGGTGTGTACTTTAGTGTGTATTTTGAACATAGCAAGAGAAAACAAAGTAAAATAAAAAAGCCTATCAATCAATGATTGACAGACTTCAAATATATGGTCGGAGTGACAAGACTTGAACTTGCGGCCCCATGACCCCCAGTCATGTGCGCTACCAACTGCGCCACACCCCGTACTCAAGTTATTATACTACACTAGGCACTGTTTGTCAAATACTTTTTCATAATTATTAAATAAATTTTTGATGTAATTTATTATATAAAATTTAACAGGAAAAGCTTTCTTTAATACAATCATATCGGCTCAGTTACAGCTATAAAATAGTTTTTAAAATGACCTTTTATTTCATCTTCACAAACACTCTTATCAAATATGCCAAAACAAGTAGGACCGCTTCCGCTCATCATAGCATGGACTGCACCTAAATCAATCAGTTTTTTTATTATTTCATCTACTTGTGGGCAAAGCTCTGCCGTAACAGGCTGCATTATATTTTTAAGCACATTCGGGCATGCATTTAAATTACCCTCAGCTATAGCACACACAGCAGCTTTTTCGTCTATTTGTCCAAGCTTACATTTCTCATCAACAAGTTCGTATATTTCCTTTGTGGAAACAGAAACACATGGATTTACTATTACAATCTTAACGTCTTTAAGTCCTTTTATTTGGCTAATCTCTTCTCCTACTCCACCTGCTAAGGCTGTATTTTCAAATATGCAAAACGGAACATCAGCGCCAAGCTTTAAACCGAGCTCTGATAGTTTTTTGTCAGACAAGTTCAAATTGCAAAGTTTATTAACAGCTTTTATGATTGCAGCTGCATCCGTACTTCCGCCGCCCATACCGCCTGCAATAGGGATATGCTTTTCTATTAATACATCAAAGCCGCATTTTAGGGAAAATTCCTCTTTCATAAGCTTTAGTGCTTTATAGGCAATATTATCCTCAGGCTTTACAATGTCATCAAAATCTGTTTTTAAAGAAATAGTGCCGCTATCATTTTTCTTAACTGTAACGTAATCGGAAAGCTTAACGGATTGCATTATTGTAACTATATCGTGATATCCGTTTTTTCTTCTGCGTATCACATCTAAAAGTAGATTAATCTTGCCTCTTGCTTTAATTTTAATACTGTTCATACATCTACCCGCTTAATTTATAAATTCAAATTCTATTTCATAAAGCTTAACAAGGTCGCCTTCGCTTATACCCGCTTCTAATAGCATATCAATAACTCCTGCTTCACGAAGTGAACGTTGGAAAAACTGCAGTGATTCGTAATCATCAAAGTTCGTACTGTCAACAATTCTTTCAACTCTTTTTCCCTCAACTATGAAAGCACCTTTTTCTCTTCTTACTGTAATTTCATCATCAGAAAGGACAGTATTTGAGAAGGTATCCTCATATACAATAACTTCAGGCACAGGAAGAGTTTTTAAAAGACCGCCTACGTATTTTACAAGCTCTTTTACGCCTTTATTTGCAGCAGCTGAAACTGTAAATAGCTCATAGCCCCTTTTTTTGATTTCCTCGCAGAAGCTTTCATACATTTCATTATCTGTTATTATATCTGTTTTGTTCGCAACAACAATCTGCGGACGCTCTGAAAGCTCAGAATTAAATTTTTTCATTTCTTCGTTTATGATATCAAAATCCTCTATTGGATTTCTTCCCTCGATACCTGAAACGTCAACAACGTGCAAAAGAAGTCTTGTACGCTCAATGTGTCTTAAAAATTCAAAGCCAAGACCTACGCCTTCGCCTGCGCCTTCAATTATTCCCGGAATATCAGCTAAAACAAAACCGTTTCCATCCCCTGCATCTACAACTCCCAGATTAGGCTCAAGTGTAGTAAAGTGGTAGTTTGCTATTTTTGGTTTAGCACCGCTTACAACTGACAAAATGGTTGATTTTCCAACGTTTGGAAAGCCCACCAGTCCTACATCTGCTAAAAGCTTAAGCTCCAAAATTATTACTCTTTCAACACCTGATATGCCGGGCTTTGCAAATTTTGGTACCTGTCTTGTCGGAGTAGCAAAATGGGCATTTCCCCATCCGCCTGAGCCACCTTTAGCCGCTATGAAAGTATCACCATCTTCTTTTAAATCAGCAATTACGTTTCCTGTTTCTCCGTCTTTAATGATAGTTCCTGCAGGAACTTTTATCGTGATGCTTTTACCATCTTTCCCAAAACCGTTTTTTGCTCTTCCGTCACCGCCATTTTCGGCTTTATATGTCCTTTTATACCTGAAATCGAGAAGTGTTAAAAGCTTTGAATCAGCGCAGAAAATGACATCCCCGCCTCTTCCGCCGTCACCACCGTCAGGCCCCCCTGCAGCAACATACTTTTCACGGTGAAATGAAACAAGACCGTTTCCGCCATTACCTGATTTTATTGTTATTTGTGCAGTATCAGCAAACATAAAATTCTCCTTATCAATTATTAGCTTTAAAAATATATTCTTTGTTATTTACATCTGTCACAATATAAACTGGATGTGCAGAGGCTTTAGAAGTGCTTTCATATTCAAAATTCATTCTGTATGCAAGCTCAACTTTTTTTACAACCATTCCGCTATATTCAGAATTATATATCATATCAATCAAAGCAGAGGTGACATCTACAACATTCTCTTCTGTATCATGTGCATCCGTTATCAAAAAACATTTGCCGCCAAGACTTAGTATTCCGTCTTTATCTGCAGATATTAAAAGTTCAGAGTTTTGTATTCTGTTTCCTTTATAAGTATGGAAAGCAGAAATGTAGCATACTCCATCTTTTATATAATAATTTTTGAGTCCGATATCTTCATCGTCATAGCCAAAATTTTTTAAATCTTTATACAGAACTTTTTTAATCTCATCGTAAGAATATATCTTTCTAATGTTTCTCGGTTTTTCGAGCAAAAATTCGTCATTTGATACTAGAAGTGTTGTTTTTCCGTTTTGATATGTAATTGTTTTTTCATTTTCACTGATGATATTATAATTTTTGCCCAAAAAACGTTCTGCCAAAAGTTCTTGATTATGCAGTAAGTTTTCTATTTGCAGACTAAAGTTTTTCATCCTCTTTCTTGGTATCTGCTCGCAAGCTATGGTTATGCCATGACCGTTTAAAACCGATGCAGTTTCTTCAATAGTTCTTTGCTTGATATAAGATACGTCATTTTGTACATAAGAAAGAAGCACAAAAAGGAATACGTCTATTAACAAAAATAATATAATAAGTATTGTTTTTGCTCTGCCCCAATTCATAAATATTCCTCATTTCAAAACGATTTATATATTAAGCTTATCTGTATAATCCGCTATATCCGTCAATTTCAAAAACCCAATCAGGCAACAGCTCTTCTTTTCCTGAATCTACAAAGCAATCGTGTGCTTTAACTATTTTCACCTGACTGATTTCATCAGACATATTGCTCACAAGCTCATCTGCTGCCGTTATGATTGTTTCTCTTACTTTTTTCTCTTCGCCAAGTGAATATGCTCTTAAATACTGTTTGAAATATTTAAGATATCCGTTTTCAACTTTCATGATAACAGCACTTGATGGCATTTGCGTATTTTTATCTATCTGGAAAATCGGAACGCCCATCATATAATAATCAAAGTATATTTCATAACTGCCCGAAGTACCCGTTTCTGTCAAATCACCATTTGCTCTTATTGATACTCCGTCTAAGTGTTGTATAAGATTTGTTATTTCAAAAAGAAATTCAGAAGCAGATGTTAAGGCATCCCCTGCCGTAAATGTTTTTTTATCTGCTTTTGCTACGATTTCAATACCACGTCCGCCCTCGGCTGAACTGTATTCAATATATCCTTCGGAGCTGATTTTAAGACTTGCGTTTTTTTCAACGAAGTTTTTACTTCCATCTATATCGGTATATTTTCCTGCTGACATAACATTAATATTAAACATCCTTAAAAGCTCTTTTTCGATAGCATCATAATCCGAATCAGGCATATATGATACAATTTCGTTTTTGCTTTCGGAAACAAGACGTATTGTAGTAAGCGGGTTAAATACAACCTTAGCAGGAGTTCCGTCAGTATTTGCTCCTGTATGGAAGTTAAGCTCAAATGAAGAAAAAGGAACATCAAAAGAACTATTATTTGAAAAATGTTTTTCCATAAGATTATTTAGTTCAGTTTTGTCCATTTCAAATGTAAATTTTTTTACTGTTTCGGTATTGTAGTCCATAATATAAAGCGAACTGTAATTTAGCACATTATCAGCAATGTTTAAAATATATTCTCTTACTATTCCGCTGTTATCTAAAAGTGTGTTAGAATTTCTTCCGCTATTTATCATTGAAAAAATCTCATAGCTATATTTATTATCATAATCAATTAACACAGACTTACTTTTTAATGCTGCAAAATAATCTTCCTTTGAGACAGTTTCAACATTGTTGATTTTTATGTCACCTGCTTCAATTTGAGAAATAATACCCGAGGCAAACTTATAGAACTTGGTATAGTTTTCATCATCTGTATAGATTACACTTCTCTTATCTGCGGAATTTATAACAATCCGTTTAGGTCTTAAAACGTATTCTAAGTCCTGAGAAATCCCTCCGCTTCCCAGCCGTTTAAAAAGTCTTAAAACGGGAGTTTTTACCGTGTCTGTCATTTCTGTCATAACATTTGTAAAGCCCATTCCGAAATAATTACCGATAGACCACAGGCGCACAACCAAAACAAAGCTTAAAGATATAAGAAAAATCAAAACTGCGGTTTTTATGTGACGTTTGTAATCTCTCATTAAACTTTTCTCCTTTAAATATTTTTAAACTCAATGGACTTTATCCTATGCACTTTTTTAAAAGTAAGAACAAAACAAAAGGAGCACTTAAAGGCTTGCTTTTTCAAGTCTTTAGAGGCTCCCTGATTTTGTTTATTAATCTCTAAAAGTGAAAGTCTATTAAACTCTTAATTCTTTCCATGAAGCCTTTATTAAGCAAGGTTACTTCAAAACGAACTATTGTAGTATTTCCATCTGCAGCTTCGCCGCGTATAATAAACTTATTCATACCGTGGCTCAGCTCGACCTGTCCTGCAAAAAGCATTGTAGGTCCTACTATAGCTTCAACCGGTGCATCCTTTAAATATACTTTATTATATTCACCGGTAGCTGTATTAAAACGATATACAGTAACTGTTGTTCCCTGTGGTGCAGTTGCTGAAATTGCTAAAGTCTCATTGGTTGTTGTTGAAACAATTTGTTGAGGCACTTTTAAAGAAACCAAACCCGCTTTTGTAGATGTTACATCACCGGGAAGAGTTTCAGGAGCAGCAAA
Source organism: Clostridia bacterium (assembly GCA_045648985.1). GTDB lineage: Bacteria > Bacillota > Clostridia > UBA1381 > UBA9506 > SIG437. Next base: position 62,755 of record JAZROZ010000023.1, on the reverse strand, counting down.
AGCTGCCATAGATGTTAGCATTGTTCCCATCAGGCAAACAACAAGAAAAGCACATATTGTCTTTAAAAAGCGCTTATTCTTCATGTCTGTCAACCCCTAAATATTTATGTATTTTACTTAACATACTTCTACGTGTAATTATTTTATCATACTATTTTTACAGAACTGTTACACGAGCATTAACTTACCTTTACATTTATTCAGTTTACGGAACTAATAAAGGAAGTGTGATTGAAACCTCTGTTCCTTCTCCAAAAACACTTGAAATGGATATTTTACCATCGTGAGCCTCCACTATACCCTGAGAAATGGCGAGCCCCAGACCCGTACCTCCACGCTGTCTGCTTCGTGCCTTATCGACACGATAGAAACGTTCAAATATTCTTGGTAAATCCTTTTGCGGAATACCTATTCCGTTATCCTTTATTTTTATGATTACATCATTATAAACTTTTGATGCTTTTACTTCTATTTTTCCGCCGTTTGGGGTATATTTTATCGCATTGGAAATTATGTTATACAAAAGCTGTTCAATTTTATCTCTGTCACCATAAAAGTCAGGCATTTTATTTTCCATATCCAGAAGAAGTCTGTGCCCCTGCTCATTTGCCACAAGCTGCATAGTTGACACCACATCAGAAATCACATTGGAGATGTTAAATTTAGTCTTTACTGCTTCTTTTGAATGTTCTAAGCTTGATAAAACAAGCAGGTCTTTTACAAGTCTTGTCATTCTTTGAGCTTCACTCATAATCGTGTTTGTAAAAGATTGCGCGGTAGAGTCTTCAACCATCTCAGAAAGTGTTTCTGCATATGTCTGTATCGTTGTTATTGGTGTACGAAGTTCGTGTGATACATTTGCTACAAACTCACGTCTTGAAAGCTCCAACTTTTGTTGCTTAGTGACATCGTGCAGGACAACAATAATACCTCGTGTTTTGTCAAGCTCATCTTCAAATGCGGAAAATGTCGCTTTTAAAATACTGTTTTCTAAATCTATATCTCTTTCTACTATGGTTATATTTTCAAGATATAAAAGGTCGCCAAGCTTTATATCAACACCTATTTTTTCAAAAAAACTATCAAAATTGATACTTTCATAATCATCAATCTTAAACATTTTCTGTGCGGTGGGATTAATATGTATTACCGCTCCGTCAACGCCAAAGGCTACGACGCCATCTGTCATATTCTTTAATATTTCTTCAATTTTGTTTTTTTCAGTTGACATCAAAAGGAGTGTCTGCTTAAGCTGCGTACTCATATCATTAAATGCATTAGTAAGTGTTCCTATTTCGTCTTCTGAGCTAACATCAATTTTAGTTTCAAATTCCCCTTCTGCCATTCTCTTTGCCTGTTTTGTGAGTTTTGAAACAGGAGTTGTGATTGTTTTTCCCAGGAAATATCCAAGCACAAAGGAAATTATAACTCCAAGTAATAGAGCCTGAAGAATCATTGCAAAAATCTGCGATATGATTTCTGTAAGTTCTTCCTTTGTATCATATACATAAATTATATATGACTGAGTTCCATCGCTCACAGGAACAGCATAATCCATAAATTCATTTCGTGCACTTACTTCTCTGCCAATTTGTCCTGAAAGTGCCGTAATGAAGTTGGGTGTATTAAAATGCAAAAGTCTGTTTTCTGTAGAGCTTGATATAACCTCACCGTTTGAGTCAATGATATAGTAGTTTCTATAGGAATCTATGCCCATTACTGTTGTGTGTGCGTTTATTATATTCTTTAGATATTCATTATCACTTTTTGCTCCTTCTGACAGTTTTTCTACAAATGAAGGCTCAAAAAGAGAATCCATTTCTGTTGCAAAAAGCTCATGATAGAAATCAGAAACGGACAGTATTAAAAAGGTGCCTGTCACCGTCATGATAGCAAGCACCAAAAGAACGAATATAGTCACTAATTTACCTTGTAGTCTTTTAAACATAACAATACTCCGTTTTATTGTTGAGGTCTGTTAAAATAATATCCAACGCCTCTTTTTGTAAGAATATATCTGGGATTACTGCTGTCATCTTCAACTTTTTCACGAAGTCTTCTTACTGTAACGTCAACAGTTCTTACATCGCCATAAAACTCATATCCCCACACACTTGATAAAAGTGCTTCACGTGAGAAAATTCTGTTAGGCTGAGTTACAAGATACTTCAAAAGCTCATATTCACGCAAGGTAAGGTCTAGAGCCTCACCGTTTTTAGTCACTTCATATTTTGTTGTGTTAATCAGGAAATCTTTTGCTGCAACAATGATTTCTTCACCATCTTCCTTTGTTGCCTCGCCTGAAAATCTCCTTATGTTTGCTCTTACACGTGCTAAAAGCTCTCTTACACTGAATGGCTTTGTGATATAGTCATCTGCTCCAAGCTCGAGTCCAAGAACTTTATCTACTTCCTCTTCACGTGCAGTTATCATTATAATCGGCACGTTTGACTTTTCTCTGACCTTTTTACAAACTTCAAAGCCGTCCATTTTCGGAAGCATAATGTCAAGCAAGATAAGGTCAGGATTCTTTTCATGCGCAAGCATCAAGCCTGTTGCACCATCATGGGCACAGATAACGTTAAAGCCTTCTTTTTCAAGGTTAAATTTTAATATTTCAACTATAGGTTTTTCATCATCTACAACTAAGATAACTTTTTCCATATGTCACCTCTAAATCAGTATGTATATCCGATTTCAATTGCCTTAGTATTCTTTTCCAATAATTCTGCTTTTGTCGGAGGTACACTTTTTTTAAGTCCTTCGATTATTTCATCCATTGTATAAAGACCTGTTTCTTTTATGAGCTTTCCTGCTATTACCATATTTGCAAGGTTTCCAAGCTTATGCTCATGGCAAAGCTCAGTTGCAGGGATTTTAACAACAGTTACGTCTTTTCTTTCAACCTCTCTGTCTATTAAAGAGCTGTCCATAACTATTACTCCGCCCGGTCTTACTTCACTTTCAAATTTATCAAGTGATGGTCTGTTCATTGCTATTAAAACATCAGGATTCGGGACAATCGGCGAGCCAACTGGAGTGTCTGATACAATAACTGTACATGAACATGTACCACCTCTCATTTCGGGTCCGTATGATGGGAGCCATGAAACTTCTCTGCCTGCCTTTAAACCCGAATAAGCTATTACTTTCCCTGAAAAAAGTATTCCCTGTCCGCCAAAGCCTGATAAAATCATTTCACAATTTTTCATAATATATCTTTTGCCTTTCCAACTCATAATTTTATTATCATCACTTTACCTGAGCCACAATAAAGTGTATGTCAGTATACATCTAATTTTTTATACGTTTATTCTTTCTATATCTGCACCTAATAGTCTAAACTTTTCATCCATATTCTCATACCCTCTGTCAATATGAGAAATATCCGATATAACAGTTTCACCACTGGCGATAAGTCCTGCTATTACAACTCCTGCTCCGCCTCTTAGGTCTGTAGCTCTCACCTCAGCTCCTTTTAAGGCAGAAACTCCTGTGATTTGTGCAGTTTTGTCCTTTATTTCAATCTTGGCACCCATTCTTAAAAGCTCTGTTACATACTGAAACCTAGAATCCCATATGCCCTCTGTTACACGGCTTGTGCCTTTTGCAACAGATAAAAGTGCAACAGCCTGTGGCTGCATATCAGTAGGAAATCCCGGATATGGAAGAGTTTTTATGTTCACACTTCTTTTGTCATCATTTCCTATTACACGGATACTGTCATCATATTCTAAAACATCAGCACCCATTTCTATAAGCTTTGCTGAAACAGATTCCATATGTTTTGGTATAACATTTTTCACAAGTACATTTCCGCACGTTGCAGCAGCCGCAACCATAAATGTTCCTGCTTCAATCTGGTCAGGAATAATGGAATATGTTCCTCCTGAAAGATTTTCTACACCTGTTATTTTGATAAGGTCAGTTCCTGCACCTTTTATGTTAGCACCCATAGCATTTAAAAAGTTTGCCAAATCAACAATATGAGGTTCCTTTGCGACATTTTCAATAGTTGTGACTCCTTTTGCAAGTGTTGCAGCCAGCATAACATTAATTGTTGCTCCAACGCTTACAACGTCTAAATATATTGAAGTGCCTATGAGTTCATCTGCCTCTGCCTTAATCGATTCATCGCCATCGCAACATTTCACCGTTGCCCCTAATGCTTCAAAGCCTTTTATATGTTGATCTATCGGGCGTGAGCCAAAATTACATCCACCGGGCATTGCGACATCAGCTTTTTTAAATCTTCCCAGTAAAACACCGATAAGATAATATGATGCACGCATTTTTCTAACCATGTCATATGGCGCTTTATACTTGTCTAAAACTGAACAATCAACCTTGAGAATTTTAGTCTGGTTGTTATACTCAATTTCTGCACCCATATATTTCAAAATATCAACTAAAACTCTTACATCCTGAATGTCAGGAACGTTCTCTATAACACAAGCACCATTTACCAAAATAGCAGCGGGTATAATTGCAACAGCAGCATTTTTTGCTCCGCTAACAGTAACTTCTCCAAAGAGCTTTTTGCCGCCGCGCACTACTATTTTCTCCAAATAACACACCGCCTTATTTTTCTAAAGTAATCACATATAATATTATATCACTTTATAGAAAAAAATCAAGATATTTCCATAATTTTTTCTACTTTAAAGGTGTCTTATCAATATAATCATATTTTGACAGGAAGTATTTTAAGAAATTATTGATTTCATTAAGGGTTTCTTCTGTGTCACACTGGATATCAAGCGGCATAAGAGGGTCATGAAGTGATAAACGAAGTAAAAACCAACCATCTTTTACGTTAACACGTACACCTTCATAGTTTGGTGTTTCCAGTGTCATATCGCTACTGTTTTTTACTGTTTCTTCTAAATCGTTAAGTATTGTGGTGCCGGCATCTTTAAAATCTTCACAGAGAAGATTCAGCCTATGGCCTGTCTGGATTACAGGTTGTTTTAAATCAGCAATAAGGTCTGAGAGTTTTTTGTCCTCAGCTCTTAACTTAACTGCTTTTATCAAAAGCTTAGTGATAAGATATGCACCATCATCTAAGAAATAGTTTTCCATAAGCGCCGCGTGTCCGCTCGTTTCTATGGCAAGTGGTGAATATATACCCTCAGCGTTTAAACGTTTAGCCTCGTTGATTACGTTTTTATATCCTCTTTTAAATCTGTGATGAACACCGCCCAAGCTATTTTCTATGAAATCCTTAAGCCCTGTTGATGTGACAGAGTCTGTTACAACAGTTCCTTTTTTCTCTTCCATCAAAACTGCAGAAATCAAAGCTATAAGACCATTTTTATTAATTTCGTTTCCCGTGTCCGAAACAATAGCTGCACGGTCAACGTCAGTATCAAATATAACACCTAAGTCTGATTCTGAGGAAATAACCGCTTCTGAAATTGCCTTCATCGCATCTTTATCCTCAGGGTTAGGTATATGATTCGGGAAATTACCATCAGGCTCTAAATATCGACTGCCGCTTACATCAGCGCCAAGTGGTGCCAAAACTTCATTTGCATAAAATCCGCCTGCGCCATTTCCTGCATCAACCGCGATTTTCATACCATCAAACGGCATTGTAAGTCCTGTTTCTTTTTGAATCTTCTTTTTTGTATCATCTGCATATTTTTTAAGATATTTGCAGCTTTCTACTTTTCCGCCGCCTACGAAATTAAATTCATTTGTTTGTGCATACTCTAAAATTTCAGTAATGTCTGCGCCTTCCAATCCGCCCTCTTTTGTAAAGAATTTAAGTCCGTTTCTGTTAAAAGGAAGATGGCTTGCTGTGAGCATTACAGAAGAATCTGCTTTATAGTCTTCATCTATTGTAATCATAAACATTGCAGGTGTTGTACAAAGACCACAGTCATAAACACTTGCGCCACTTTCTAAAAATGCTTTTATACACGCATTTTTAAGTCTTTGAGCTGAAATTCGGCTGTCATGACCGATTGCGATTTTGATATCTTCTGCCTTTTTGTTTGTTCTCTTTTCTGTAAAAAGAACAAAAGCTTTAGCTATCTTTTCAACAACTTCATCTGTAAGATTAATATGTGCTCCTTTTATTCCCTCGCTTGCCACACCTCTTATGTCACTTCCGTTTTTTAAAGATGACCACTCTTTTGATAACATAAAATCCCTCTTTGCTTTATATATATTTTTAAATAGTATATCAAATAATAACAAAAAATGCAACATTATTATCATTTTGCATATCAAGTTGATTCTTTGAATAAATTTCTACTACAATCTAAAAAAAGAGGTGTGCTAATTGCATTATTTTATTGACACAATCGGTTCACAGGGATTAAAAAACTTCAATTTGCCCTATGAAGTAAAAAAGCTTTACAGCTTTCCACAGGACGTAATGAGCAATATAACTGAATTTCTATCGCAAAAAGCAAAAGACAAAGGAATAAATGCCGATTTTATCCACAATTTTTTAAATAATGGTATAAAGGGAATAGCCTTTCCACAACTAAACAAATGTATAGTTAATGTACTTGCATATGAGGAAAATGGCGTTATAAATGCATTAAACAACAGTTATGTTGAAAGTCTCAGAGAACTTACAAGTGCAAAAAATTATTTTAAGGATGCGCTCACAATCCATGATGAATGGGAAAAATACTATATAGATAATTTCGACTTTTCTGTTCTGGACAACGAATGTACTCGCTTAAAGAATGAGATGTTTTCTCAAAAAAGCGGAAAAGAAAATGGAAATATATATGAACGTTTCTTAGGTGCTGCAACAGCGACAGGTCCTGTTGATTATGTTGAAAATCTTACTGAAAATGTCAAAAAAAGATATTTCATAAAAGGCAGACCAGGAACAGGAAAATCAACTTTTATGAAAAAGATTATCAAAGAGGCTCAGAGTCTTAATTTCGATGTTGAGGTATATCACTGTTCTTTTGACCCGAAGAGTATTGATATGCTTATTATCAGGGATTTAAGTGTAGCAGTTTTTGATTCTACCCCACCGCACGAGCATTTTCCCAGCCTTGAAAACGACGAGATTATCGATTTTTATAAGCTCGCTGCAAAACGTAATGTTGACAGAGAATACAAAGAAGAATTATCTTTGGTTGCTGCAGAATATAAAGAAAAGATTTGCCTTGCAACTGATTGCATATCAAAATGTAACAATCTATTTATTGAAAATGAAAAAAAATATTTAAATAACATAGACAGAAAGAATATTCTCTGCTATAGTGAGGTTTTGGCTGCCTGGACCTTTGGTGGTTGACAGTTTTTTTCATTAGTTGTATAATATAGAAAATACTAAATGAATAAAGGCGGCGCTTATGACTGAGAAAAATATTGTACTCATCGGTATGTCAGGCTGTGGCAAAACAACACTAGGACAGATGCTCGCTAAAAAACTTAATATGGATTTTATTGATACTGATGAGGTTATTGAAAAAGAACAAAAAAGAACAATTAAAAATATTTTTGAAACAGATGGTGAAATCTATTTCAGAAATCTTGAAACAGAGTGCGCCAAAAAAGTTTCACTTTATAATAATACCATTATTTCTACAGGCGGTGGAATTATCTTAAAAGAAGAAAATATGAAGTATTTAAAAGAAAATGCCATCACTTTTTATATAAAAAGGTCTGTTAAATCAATAAAAAGTACGATTGATGCATCTAACAGGCCGCTTCTTTCAAAAAACCTTGAAAAGCTTAGTGAAATGGAAAGATTAAGAACTCCGCTATACGAAAAGTATGCAGATTTTATTATAGTCAATCAAAAAACACCCCAAGAGGCAATTGATGAAATGTTAAAATGTATAAAAAATAACATATAAAAACTATCATGCGAATACCCTTTAAAAAGGGGTGTTCGCATGATTAATTATATATGGGCATCAATGCTCATTCTTTCTTTCGTATTTTCAATCGCAAATGGAACCTTAAATGATGTAAACAACGCTCTTTTGGAGGGTGCATCATCTGCTGTTCAAATGGCAATAGGACTTTTGGGTATGATGTGTTTTTGGTCAGGACTTTTAGAAATCGCAAAACGAGCAGGTCTTACAGAGAAACTGTCAAAATTGTTAAAACCGCTTATGCGTTTGCTTTTTCCCGAGCTTAAGGAAAACTCCCCCGCTAATGATGCGATGCTTATGAATATGGTAGCAAATTTTTTAGGGCTTTCAAATGCCGCAACACCTCTAGGACTCAAAGCCATGCAGGAGCTTGACAAAGAAAACAAGAAAAGAAAGCGTGCATCGTCTTCTATGTGTCTTTTTGTCGTAATCAACACAGCATCTATCACCCTTATTCCAACAACGGTTATTGCCTTAAGAAGCTCAAACGGCTCGAGTGACGCTTTTTCCATAATAGTTCCCGTATGGATTTGTTCAATTATTTCCATATCTGTTGGAATTATTGTATCAAAGATTATGTCAAAAAGAGGTGATATATGATGCTCAGCAATATATCACTTTTCATTATTCCGATAATATTTTTTATAATCTTAGGATATGCTCTTTTTAAAAGGGTAAACATATTTGAAGCATTTACAAAAGGAGCTAAAGACGGCATCACCTCAACAATCAATATCCTGCCCGCTTTGGTTGGACTTATTGCAGCAATTACAATGTTTAGAACAAGTGGTGCTCTTGACTTTCTTATAAAGCTGATTTCTCCTGTAACAGATATATTTCATATTCCGTCTGAGGTTATGCCGCTTGCACTGCTTAGGCCCGTTTCAGGAAGCGGAGCTTTAGCAATAGTTGGCGATATTTTAGCTCGCTACGGCCCTGATTCCATAATCGGCAAAACTGCATCTGTTATGATGGGCTCAACAGAAACTACATTTTATGCCATATGTATATATTTTGGCAGTATAAACGTAACCGATTCCCGCTATACGCTTTTCGCTGCACTAACTGCAGACCTTGCAGGTTTTTTAGCTTCTGTCTGGGTTTGCAGACTGTTTTTTGGTTGACATTAAAAATAGATAGATGTATAATTATATTAATCAATTAGAAAGAGGGATAAAAATGGCCGATTTTAAAGAGATTTCACCTGAAAATATAAATGATAATGTTTTTTCATTAATAGGAAATGACTGGATGCTGATTGCAGCATCAAACGATGGCAAAACCAATGCGATGACTGCTTCTTGGGGCGGTATGGGTGTTTTATGGAACAAAAACGTAGTATATTGTTTTATAAGACCGCAGAGATACACAAAGAAATTTGTTGACAATTCTGAATTTTTTACACTTTCCTTTTTTGATAAGGAATATAAAGATATCTTAGGCTATTTTGGAAAGGTATCTGGCCGCGATGAAGATAAAATCGCAAAGTCAAAGCTAACACTTAAAACAGATGAGAACGCGCCGATTTTTAACGAAGCAAGGCTTTCTGTCATATGCAAAAAGCTTTATCATTCTCCTTTAGTTCCCGAAGGCTTTATTGATAAGTCCTTGATAAATAAAAACTACGCTACCGCAGATTTTCATGATATGTATGTAGGCGAAATTATAAAAGTGCTCCAAAAATAAAAAAATGCATACTAACCTCCTCCGTTTCATATTATTTAATAAATAATATAATCGGAGGACTTTTTATGGAAGAAAACAAATCCCCATACAATCTTTTTTTAAAGGAACGTTCACAGCTTTCCGTAACTCAGGTAAAAGATGTTGATACCTTTGATGAATCTAAAATTGTACTTTTCACAAACGAAGATACAATTGAAATCGAAGGATATAATCTTCATATTCAAAAGCTCGATATCGCATCAGGAGAGCTCATTATTGACGGTGAAATTATGAGTATTTTATACTCTGATAAAGGTTACGGCGGAAAGCAAAAAGGATTTTTTAAAAAGCTTTTAAAATGATGGAGATTTTCTATGGATTTTTCGATTGCAAATGAAGTCTATATTCTGCTTTATTCTGTCTTATTCGGAATGATAATAGCCTTTCTTTATGACCTTTTCAGAACTATCCGCATTGAAGTACAGACAGGGGTGCTTTTTTCAGGACTGCAGGATATTCTTTTCTGGTGCATAGCTACTGCTATTATGTTCTTTTTGGTTTTTTTCACAAATGATGGCAGACTCAGGTGGTATCATATTTTTGGTTCTTTTTTGGGAGCTGTTTTGTATTTTTTAACCTTAAGCAGACTATTTATGCTCTTAGTTCACCGTTTTATCTCTGTTTTTTTCAAAATTTTTGAATTTTTTTTGAAAATTCTATTGACACCGCTCAAATTTACGTATAATATAATATGTGTATGTTTATCTTTTGTAATATCGCCTGTTATACGAGGTTTCAAAAGAATAAGCAGGAAATTTAAAAAGATACAGAAAGCTTGTAAAACAGCTTTTTTAAAAAAATGAAACTACGATACATTTTACGAGGTTAGTATGGATAAGAAAGCTTCAAAAAAGAATATTAATTTTTCCGTTTTTATTAAACGATTTTTATTGCTTGGACTTGCTGCTTACATATGTATCTCTTTGATATCACAGCAGTTTACATTGTCGTGGCTTAATAAACAGAATAAAATCATAGACGAGCAAACCACAGAAGCTCATAAAATCAACAAAGAAAAGAACGATGAGCTGGCACTTACAGAAACTGATGAATACAAAGAGCGGGTTGCACGTGAGAAGCTTGGATATATGAAAAAAAGTGAAAAAGTTTTTATTGATACAAACAAATAAATAATTTTTTACAGTACGTCAAACAAAGAAATGGAGGAAGCATTCTGATGCTTTTGGAGGTAGGCAAAACAGTAGAGGGAAAAATTTCAGGTATTACGCCTTTTGGTGCTTTTATTGATTTAGGAGAAGGCAAAACAGGTCTCGTTCATATTTCCGAAGTAGCTTTGGAATATGTAAAGGATATCAATCAGCATCTAAAAGAAGGTGAAACAGTATCAGTTAAGGTTGTTTCGATTGATGAAAAAGGTAAAATCAGCCTATCTATCAAGCAAGCGCTTTTAGATAAACGCAAAGCCGAAAATCAGGCTAAAAAACAGCGCTTTACAAGACCTGATGACTTCGATTGGTCTAGCAAAGGTTCAGAATCAGATGCGCCACTCTCTTTTGAAGAAATGATGAGTAAATTTAAGCAATCAAGCGATGAACGTATGCACGACATCAAAAAAGGTGTAGATGCAAAACGCGGTGGAAACTACAGGCGTTCTTCAGGTTCATATTAAAAATTACATATTATTTGAGGTGTAAGACAAATTTGTTTTACACCTTTTTTTGTATATTTCACGGAAATTTTCGCATAATAAGAAAAAAATACAGAAGGTGGGATTTATTATGAGAAAATATCCAAGCTTAAATGAAGTTCTAGAAAACGAAAGCGATGCTAAAAACTATTTCGATTCTCTACCCGACTATGTAAGGGAGCAGATTTCTCAGAGGTCAGGCGGTGTTAATTCTTTTGAAAGCTTAAAGGATTACGCAGAAAATTTATTACGCGGTGACATATAATATAAAAACAGGTAAAAGCAGTGCTTTTACCTGTTTTTATATTATATTGTTTTATCTATTTTATAATTCTAACCTTTAATACTGCATCAATACCTGCAAGCTTATTTTCCATCGCTTCAGAAACGTCGCCGTCAATATCCATTATTGTATATGCATTGTCTTTTTTGCTCTTATTCATCATATTTGTGATGTTTATACCCTCATCAGCAACTGCAGATGAGAAAAGACTAAGCATACCTGCAACATTTTTGTGCATAATTGTAATTCTTGTGCCACCCTCTCTTGCCATTTCGCAATTCGGGAAGTTTACGGAATTTCTGATATTACCATTTTCCAAGTATTCTCTTAGCTCTCTTGCAGCCATAATTGCACAGTTATCTTCTGATTCAGGAGTTGAAGCACCTAAGTGAGGTGTTGCAACAACGTTCTTCATTGAAAGAACTGCATCTGACGGAAAGTCAATTACATATGATGCAATCTTACCTTCGTCTAAGGCTGTAGCTAAATGCGCTTCATTAACAAGCTCGCCACGTGAGAAATTTAATATTCTCACACCATCTTTCATCTGAGCTATTGTTTCAGAATTAATTGTGCCTCTTGTAGAATCATTAAGCGGAATGTGAAGTGTGATATAATCAGATTTAGCATATACTTCACTTATATCATCTGCTTTTTTGATTGTTGTAGCGAGGTGTAGTGCTGCATCTATTGTAAGGTATGGGTCATAACCAATTACATCCATTCCAAGCGCGCTTGCAGCATTTGCAACCATAACACCGATTGCACCAAGACCGATAACACCAAGTGTTTTACCCTTGATTTCAGGACCTACAAACTGGCTCTTTCCTTTTTCAACAAGCTTTCCAACTTCTGCACCCTGACCACTTAAAGTTTTTGCCCATTCAATACCGCCTACGATATCACGCGAGGAAAGTAAAAGACCTGCTATAACAAGCTCCTTAACAGCATTTGCATTAGCACCAGGAGTATTGAAAACAACAATACCTTTTTCTGTATAAGCATCAACAGGAATATTGTTTACACCTGCACCTGCTCTTGCAACAGCTTTTAAGTTAGCTCCCACTTCCATATCGTGCATAGAAAAGCTTCTTAAGATTATGCCATCAGGGTCAGCGCATGAATCGCTGATGTTATATTTTTCTGCGGACAATTTTTCAAGACCGCAGCTTGCTATTTTATTAAGTGTTAAAATGTCAAACATATGACTACCGCCTTTTATTTATTATTTTTTTCAAATTCTTTCATAAAGTCAACCAAAGCTTTTACACCGTCTAAGGACATTGCGTTATAGATACTTGCTCTCATACCACCAACTGTTCTGTGACCTTTTAAGTTTACAAAGCCCTTTGCTTTTGCTTCTTTTATGAATTTAGCATTTAATTCCTCTGAATCTGTTACAAACGGAACATTCATAAGTGAACGATCCTCTGGAACTACTGTTCCCCTAAACATTTCTGAACTATCTAAGTAATCATAAAGAAGCTTTGCTTTCTCTAAATTTACTTTGTATATTCCTTCAATACCTCCCTGCTCTTTTAACCATTCCAATACGAGCATACAGATATAAATGCTGTATGTAGGAGGAGTGTTATACATTGAGCCGTTTTCTGCGTGAATCTTGTATTGAAGCATCGTAGGAACTGTCTGATCTACATCACCGATTAAGTCTTCACGTATGATAACAACAGTTAAGCCTGCAGGACCCATATTTTTCTGTGCGCCTGCGTATAAAAGACCAAATTTTGTAACGTCGATAGGCTGTGACAAAATATTTGATGAAATATCTGCAACGAGCGGAACGTCGCCTGTGTCAGGAAGCTCTGTATAACGTGTTCCGTAGATTGTGTTGTTAAATGTAATGTGGAAATAATCCGCATCAGGTGTGAATTCATTTTTGTCAAGCTTGGGAATGTATGAGAACACTTTATCAGCTGAGCTTGCAACCTTCTTAACTTCACCATACTTCTCTGCTTCGGAAGCTGCTTTTTTTGCCCACTGACCTGTTATAACATAGTCAGCCTTTTTAGATTTTCTTAAAAGATTCATAGGAATCATTGCAAACTGTGTTGATGCACCGCCCTGCAGAAACAACACTTTATAGTTATCCGGTATATGCATAAGCTCACGAAGGAGAGATTCCGCTCTTCCAATAATAGCTTCATAGTCAGCCGAACGGTGACTCATCTCCATAACAGACATACCTGATGTCTCATATTCTGTCATTTGTGCTGCAGCCTTTTTAAGCACTTCCTCAGGAAGTACAGAAGGACCTGCTGAAAAATTATAAACTCTGCTCATTGTCGATACCTCCGTAATTGTATAAAAAAATAAAATTATTGTTTCTATTATATACCAACAACTTAAAATAGTCAATAAAAAAATTCATTATTTTATAGGCAAATCATCCTTTATTTCACGCTTTTCTGACTCCCTCTATATGAATAAATCTCACTTTGTCGTATGTGTAAGAATCTAAGGGTCTGAAAAGAGCATCAAATGAATGTGCCGCCAGCAAAATCGGCTCAGTTGATATTATAACCGGCGAGTGATAATAATGGTTGTTTTCTGTCCCGAGCTGAACAACATCCCCGGGCTCTGCTTCATTTTGAGATACTAAAAAACCAAACGGCCCGACTCCTTTGTTATTTATAAGAAAGTTATAAAGATATTCTACTCCTGTCCACGACGGTGAACGCTGTGACAGGCTTTCATAGTACCAACCGAAAACATCTGTATAATTCATAACATTTGCACCCGCATAAATACACTGTGATGCAAAGTTCGTGCAGTCGCCGCCCAAATCATCAAAATTATAATACATTGGATTTCGCCCGAGTGCCCACCTTTTTGCATATCTTACGGCAGCATCCCTGTTATATTTAAGTTCTGTCATGCAAATCACTCCTTTTTTATCACGATATGCATGCCGGAGCTATTATGATACTTTGGGTGTAGAAAAAGAGTTGCCTTGAAAACCAAGGCAACCCAAAATGCTTATGAAATTTTATATAATACCATATGCCATCATAGCTTTAGCAACCTTTATAAAGCCTGCGATATTTGCACCTGCAACAAGGACATAGCCAAAGCCATATTCTTCTGCTGCTTCCATCGAAACTTTATGGATGTTTGCCATAATGCCCTTAAGTTTTGCATCAACTTCTTCAGCTGTCCAGCTATATCTCATTGAGTTCTGAGACATCTCAAGTGCAGAAACAGCAACGCCGCCTGCATTAACTGCTTTTGAAGGACCAATGATGAGACCTTTATCTTTTAAAAGTGCCATTGCATCGTTTGTTGTAGGCATATTTGCAACTTCAATATAATACTTTGTGCCATTTGCGATAATCTTTTCAGCTTCTAAAGCATTGATTTCGTTCTGTGTTGCACAAGGCATACAGATATCAACCTTAACACCCCATGGTTTTTCACCTGCATGGAATTCGCAACCGAATTTTTCAGCATAGTCTTGTGCTCGGTCACGGCCTGATGCTCTCATTTCAAGCATAAAATCGAATTTTTCCTTTGTTGTAACACCATCCGGATCATAAACATAGCCGTCAGGTCCTGAAATTGTAACAACTTTACCGCCGAGCTCTGCAACTTTCTGGCATACACCCCAAGCAACATTACCAAAGCCTGAAACTGCTACTGTTTTGCCTACGATAGTATCACCTAAATGTGTGAGAACTTCGTTTGCGTAATATGTAGCACCAAAGCCTGTTGCTTCAGGTCTTATAAGTGAACCGCCGTATTCTAAGCCTTTACCTGTTAATACACCATTTTCCCAGCAACCCTTAATTCTCTTATACTGACCATAAAGGAAGCCAATTTCTCTTCCGCCAACACCGATATCGCCTGCAGGAACGTCAACATCAGGACCGATGTATCTATAAAGCTCTGTCATAAATGCCTGACAGAATCTCATGATTTCAGCATCGCTCTTTCCTCTTGGGTCGAAGTCGCTGCCGCCTTTACCGCCGCCGATAGGAAGACCTGTTAAGCTATTTTTAAAAGTCTGTTCAAATCCTAAGAACTTGATGATACCTGAATATACTGTAGGATGGAATCTGAGGCCACCCTTATATGGTCCTAAAGCTCCGTTGAACTGAACACGATATCCTCTGTTTACCTGAGTTTTTCCGTTATCGTCAACCCATGAAACACGGAATGATACCATTCTGTCAGGTTCAACAAGTCTTTCAATAAGTCCTGTCTTTTCAAATTCAGGTCTTTTTTCAACAATAGGCTCAATTGAACAAAGAACCTCTTCTACTGCCTGATGGAATTCCGGTTCGCCCGGATTTCTCTTTATAACAGTTTCCATTACACCTTTTAAATATGCATTTTTTAAAGTCACAAATTTCACTCCTTAAGTCGAAATTTAATTTATCTTGTAACATTATACTCAAAAATGAATTTTTTTGCAACAAAAATTTCATTTTAAAGCTACATAGAGCAAAAAACATATATTTTTGATACTATTTCAAGCAAATTACATTAAAAAAATGTTTTTAAATTGCTATACACTAAACAATATAATTATTTTTATTAAAATAATTGCAAAAAAAAAATTTATATAGTACAATATAATTATTTAGATTATATTGTTTGAGATATAGGAGATGTTATTTATGAAAAAGATTGGTGTACTTACAAGCGGCGGCGATGCTCCCGGTATGAATGCGGCAGTCCGTGCCGTTACGCGTTTTGCTATTAATAAGGGATTAAAGGTTGTCGGCTTTAAAAAGGGCTATAGGGGGCTTTTAGCAGGAGATTATATTGACCTTTCCGAAAGATCAGTTTCTGATATACTGCACAGAGGTGGAACAGTGCTTCAAACCGCAAGATGTCCTGAATTCAAAGAAGAAGCAAGCATCAAAAAGGCTGTTAATATTGCAAATGCTCTTGAAATTGACGGTATGGTTGTAATCGGTGGTGACGGCTCTTTCAGAGGAGCACGTGATTTAAGTTTAGCAGGACTTCCAACAGTTGGTGTGCCTGCGACTATTGACAATGATATCGGTTGCTCTGACTATTCAATCGGATTTGATACGGCACTTAACACTGTTAAGGATGCTATAGATAAAATAAGAGATACTGCACGTTCTCACGAAAGATGCTCTATAATAGAAGTTATGGGAAGAAATGCAGGATATATTGCTGCACACGTTGCGATGGCTTGCGGTGCAGAAGCTGCTATCGTTCCTGAGCATGAATATGATTTTTATGAAGATATTATAAAACCGATTGAAAAAGGAAGAGTAAGAGGAAAAGAACACAATCTGTTTGTTGTAGCAGAGGGTGTGGGAAACTCTGTTGATATTGCTGCAAAAATCGAGGAAGAAACGGGAATTGCAACACGCGCTACTATTTTAGGATATATTCAGCGCGGCGGCAGTCCTACAGTAAATGACAGAATTATTGCAAGCCGAATGGGTGCACACGCCGTAAAACTCTTAATTGAAGGCGGTGGCAACAGAATTGTTGCTATGAAAAACAATCAGATGGTGGATTATGACATCTGCGAAGGTCTGGAAATGAAAAAAACAATGGATCCTGAATTTTTAGACCTTTTGGAAATTTTAAGTATGTAATATCAAGCAGACAAAATGGCTATGTGAAATAAAGTTTCACATAGCCATTTTTACTTTATATGAATCACTCTTTCACGTATAAATCACTACCGTTATAATCTACAGTAAGAACAGTACCCATCGACAAATCGCTTGAAATAATTTTCCTTGCTAAGAGCGTTTCAACCTTACTTTGTAAAAATCTTTTTAACGGTCTTGCACCATAGATGGGGTCAAATCCGCTTTCTATCACAAAGTTTTTAGCACTATCGGTTAGCTCAATATCTAACTGTTTGTCTTTGAGTCTTTTTTTGATATCTGAAATCATAAGGTTGACAATCTGAGATATCTCCGATTTAACAAGCGGTTTATAGAATACTATCTCGTCCAGTCTGTTTAAAAATTCAGGTCTGAAGCTACGTTTTAAAAGTTTCTGCACATTTTCTTTTGCTTCATCGCTTATTTTGCCGCTATCATCAATTCCCTCCAATATATAATCAGAGCCGATATTTGACGTTAAAATTAATATAGTATTTTTAAAATCTACAGTACGCCCCTGAGAGTCCGTAATTCTGCCATCATCTAAAACCTGCAGCAGTACATTAAATACATCAGGATGAGCTTTTTCCACCTCGTCAAAAAGCACAACAGAATACGGCTTGCGTCGTACTGCTTCTGTGAGCTGTCCGCCCTCTTCATACCCAACATATCCCGGAGGTGCACCGATGAGTCTTGATACCGAGTATTTTTCCATATACTCTGACATATCTATTCTTACCATATTATGCTCATCATCAAAAAGTACCTCCGCTAAAGATTTAGCAAGCTCTGTTTTTCCAACACCCGTAGGACCTAAGAAAAGGAATGAGCCTATCGGCCTGTTTGGGTCCTGAATACCTGCTCTTGAGCGCAAAATTGCATCTGTCACCTTTAAAACAGCTTCATTTTGTCCGATTACTCTTTCGTGAAGAGTTTTATCAAGAGAAAGCAGTTTTTCACGTTCGCCCTCCATTAATCTCTGGACTGGTATTCCTGTCCATCTGCATATCACTTTAGCAATTTCTTCATCCGTTACTCTATCTCTTAAAAGCTTACTTGATACATGAACATTTTCCGCCTTTTCTTCTAAAGCTTCAAGCTCTGATATGAGCGCAGGCAATTTTCCGTATTTTAATTCTGCAGCCTTGTCAAGATTATAATTCCTTTCAGCTAAAGCAATTTCTGCATTAACTGACTCAATCTTCTCACGCAGCTTTTGTACTTTTCCTATAGATGTTTTTTCATTATCCCACTTTGCTTTCATTTCATTAAAATCTGATCTTAATTCTGCTAAGGTTTTTTGGATTTCCGCTAAATGCTCTTTTGAGAGATTATCTGTTTCTTTTTTCAGTGCCGCTTCTTCAATCTCAAGCTGCATAATCTTTCGTGATATTTCATCAAGCTCTGTCGGCATTGAATCTATCTCTGTTCTAACCATAGCGCAGGCCTCGTCTATCAGGTCAATAGCTTTATCCGGAAGAAAACGCTCTGAAATATATCTGTTTGAAAGCACAGCCGCAGTGATGAGTGCCTGGTCCTGAATTTTCACTCCGTGAAACACCTCGTATCTTTCTTTCAGTCCACGAAGTATTGAAATAGTATCTTCAACTGTTGGCTCATCAATAAGCACCGGTTGAAATCTTCGCTCTAGCGCTGCGTCTTTTTCGATATATTGTCTGTATTCATCTAAAGTGGTTGCACCTATACAATGAAGCTCTCCCCTTGCAAGCATCGGCTTTAAGATATTGCCTGCATCCATTGCTCCGTCAGTTTTTCCTGCACCTACAATCGTATGAAGCTCATCAATGAAAAGAATTATTCTGCCTTCACTTTGTTTTATTTCTTCAAGTACAGCTTTTAGTCTCTCTTCAAATTCACCCCTAAATTTAGCACCTGCGACGAGTGAACCCATATTGAGTGAAAATATCGTTTTATTTTTAAGCCCCTCAGGAACATCGCCCCTTACAATTCTTATCGCCAAACCCTCTGCAATTGCCGTTTTACCTACACCGGGTTCACCTATTAAAACAGGATTGTTTTTCGTTTTTCTTGAAAGTATCCTTATAACGTTTCTTATCTCGCCATCACGACCAATAACGGGGTCAAGCTTATTTTGTTTTGCAAGTTCAACTAAATCCTGACCATATTTTAAAAGCACGTCATATGTTGCTTCAGGGGAGTCGCTTGTCACTTTAGTATTGCCCCTTACAGTTTGTAATGTAGATAAAAAATCATTCTTCTTTATACCGTGATTTGAAAAAATCTTCTTTAAAGTATCGTTTGGCTTATCAAGCATTGAGAGCATAATATGTTCTACCGACACATATTCGTCTTTCATATGGTCGGCCTGCTTTTCAGATTGAGATATGATTTTATCAACATCGGGAGAAATATAAATTTTGCCCGCTTCCCTTCCGCTTCCGGTTACTTTTGAAAGTCCGTCTATTGATTTTTTTACATCACTTCTTAAAAGTTCAAGATTGAGTCCCATCTTATTGATAAGCAGAGATATGAGTCCACCGTCATCTTCAATTAAACTGAAAAAAAGATGCTCAGGCTCTATCTGCATATTCTGATAATCTATTGCAAGCATTTGCGCACTTTGAAGTGCCTCTAATGATTTTTGAGTAAATTTTTGTACATTCATTATAATACCTCCTTAAATTAATACAACGCTGTTTTTAATGTAATTTGAATAAAGCTTATCAATATATTTTTCGGCATACATCGTCTCTGGAACTGATGCAATATATTCTTTTAATGCTTTATCAAACATCTGAATATAATCTGACAGAACTTTTGCAAGCTCCTGTTCATTTACTGAATTTCCCGAGGGCACTTTTATTTGCCTTATAAGCTTTCCTTCCCCCGCGCTATATTTAACAGGTGACCTTGTAAATATATGTGAAATAAACTTTTGTTCATGTTTTGCCCAAGTTATAAAAAATTCCTTCATAATCTCAGCAAATTCTTCACTTTGCGTCCTGAATATTATTTTAAACTCCCCTATTGTTCCATTTTGTTGAGATTGATAAAGTTCTATCTGATATCTTATTGTTGGTCTATATTTATATTTCAAAGAACTGAGAAGCGAAAACATATACTCGGATTGTTGTTTTTGTATCCTGAAAGCTTCCTCTCTCTGGGCCATTGCTTCTATAACATCAAAAATGTTGCGCATCCTTTTTTCAGGGGTAACAAAAGAAAGATGCTCTGCTAAGATATTATTTATATAATTAGAACGGCTTTGACCCTTTGCATATGCTGCTCTGTCAACAGCTTCAACAACACTATCCGATAGTACTAAACTGTATACACTTTTCTTCATTATTATCGCACCGCCTTTTCTTTTCTCATCATAAAGTATTATACCCTTTTTCGTCAAACTTGTCAACGTAATTATATAATGTTAATAACAAATTAATAAAATATTCAAAAAGTTTTTAATGAAAATAAAACGTATAAAAAGCCTGTAAACGCCTATTTTTCAACATCTAAAGCTTTTTTTGTATTTCTTATAAAAAAATTTTTTAAAAAATTTAAAAATAATGGTTGACAACAAGGTTTGATTCGTGTATAATACTATTTGTCGCTGAAACGGCGAAGCAAAACGAATGGGCGCATAGCTCAGCTGGGAGAGCATCTGCCTTACAAGCAGAGGGTCACAGGTTCGAGCCCTGTTGCGCCCACCATTTTGTTTAAGAGTTGGCCCGATAGTTCAGTTGGTTAGAATGCCAGCCTGTCACGCTGGAGGTCGAGGGTTCGAGCCCCTTTCGGGTCGCCAACTTGCCTCTGTAGCTCAGTCGGTAGAGCAAGGGACTGAAAATCCCTGTGTCGGCGGTTCGATTCCACCCGGAGGCACCAACTAACAGCCATCATTTATGCGGGAGTGGCTCAGTGGTAGAGCGTCACCTTGCCAAGGTGAACGTCGCGAGTTCGAATCTCGTCTTCCGCTCCAAATTAAAAATTCTTGCTTCTAAGCCTTTTAGAGGCAAGAATTTTTAAATTTAATCACACATACTCGTTGTTTTGCATATAATATAATATGGCGCCATAGCCAAGTGGTAAGGCAGAGGTCTGCAACACCTTTATCCCCAGTTCAAGTCTGGGTGGCGCCTCCAGAAGTAAAAGACAGTATTCTTACGAATTCTGTCTTTTTCGTTATACTCTGCTATCTCAAAAACATTTTTAGTAATTTTCCGTAAACACTTCTGTTATAAGGCTGATAACGCATTGGGAGGTCTAAAAATGTTTTCTTATCTACAATACTCTTCGTGTGTGAAAAGGCTTCAAAGCCAAGTTTTCCGTGATATGTTCCCATACCGCTTTCTCCAACGCCACCAAACCCCATTTCGCTTGTTGCAAGGTGTATAACGACGTCATTTACACATCCGCCGCCAAAAGAAAGTCTATCAAGAATAGATTTTATATGCTTTTTATTTTCAGAGAAAATATAAAGTGCAAGCGGTTTTTCTTTATCCTTCAAAATGTCAAAAACATTCTCAAACTTCTCGTATTCAATCACAGGCATAACTGGTCCGAAAATCTCCTCCTGCATAACAGCATCATCAAATGAAACATTATCCATCACAGTAGGTTCAATTTTAAGCTGTGATCTATCTGTTTTGCCCCCTGCAACTATTTTTTCATCGTTAATCAATGCTATAATTCTTTCAAAATGCTTTTCATTTATAATCTTTCCATAATTTTTATTTGCAAGAGGGTTTTCTCCATACTGTTTTTTAATCTGCTTTTTTACTTCCTTAATAAATTCGGCTTTTATGTCTTTTTGACAAAGAATATAATCAGGAGCAACGCAGGTCTGTCCACAGTTTAAGTATTTACCGAAAACAATTCGTTTAGCAGCAAGCTCAAGTTTAGCAGACGAATCAACTATACACGGACTTTTGCCGCCAAGCTCAAGCACTGCAGGAGTGAGATGTTTTGCACACTTAGTTAAAACCTCTTTGCCGACATTTTGGCTCCCCGTAAAGAAAACCATATCAAACTTTTTGTCAAGAAGTTCTGCATTTTCTTTTCTGCCGCCCGTTACAACTGCAACATATCCAGGCTCAAAACATTGTTTTATTATTTTCCCTAAAACTTCGCTTGTAGCAGGAGAATATGCACTTGGCTTTAAAACAACAGTATTTCCTGCAGCAATCGCATCTGCTAATGGGTCAATGGTAAGCAAAAACGGATAATTCCAGGGACTCATTATAAGCACATTTCCATACGGTGACGGCTTTTTAAAGCTAACTGATGCAAACTGTGCAAGCGGTGTATAAACAATCTTTCTTTTTGCAAGTCTTTTAACGTGCTTTATCATATAACTTATTTCGGTCAGAGATAAACCAACCTCACACATAAAACCCTCAAAATCGCTTTTCCCCAAGTCTTTTTTAAGTGCAGTATTAATTTCCTTTTCATTCTCTTTTACTGCGTTATAGAGCTTTTTCAGCATCTTTATTCTAAAATCAACAGGCAGAGTTTTGCCAGAGCGAAAAAACTCTCTCTGCTCTATCAATATTTCGTCAATCGTCATATGTTTTCTCCTATCTTATAATATATTCTTTCAAGCTCTTTTGCATTATAAAGCATCGGCACAGGATAAAGGGGATTCCCTTCTTTATCAGCGTGCTTTGCCATAACCGTAATATCTCTTTCCTCTATTCCTGAAATATTTTCAGGAATATTCATCTTTTTATTAAGCTCTTTAATTTTTTGAATAAATTTTTCGGCAGCTTTTTCTATATATTCATTTTCGTCTGCAACACCCGAATAAACAGCAAGCTCATAGAGCTTTTTGTGTATCTTTTCACCATATTCTTCTAAAAATATCGGAAGTATTACGGAGTTTGCAAGTCCGTGTGGAATATTGTACTGTCCTCCCAGCGAGTGTGCAATAGCGTGTATATATCCAACATATGATTTTGAAAAGGCAATTCCTGCTTTATACGCAGCTACCAGCATATTCTCTCTTGCTTTATAATTTTCAGGTTCGTTATAGGCGGTTTCAATGTTTTCAAATATAAGCCTGACAGCTTCTTTTGCAAGACGTCTTGTTTCCCTGCTTGTAGAACGTCCTATATATGCTTCTACTGCGTGAGTAAGCGCATCCACACCTGTTGTTGATGTAAGACTTTTAGGAAGCGTGAACGTAACAACAGGGTCTAAAACTGCATATCTCGGAATGAGCGGAAATGAGTTCATTGTGTATTTATGTTTTTTTGTACTATCTGTTATAACCGCCGTTACAGTTACTTCACTCCCCGTTCCTGCAGTTGTTGGAACAGCAAAAAGAGTCGGAATTCTTCTTAATATTTTGAGGTTACCCTTAAGACTACTTAGCTTTCTTTTTGGGTATACTGCTCTTGCACCAACCGCTTTTGCACAATCCATTACACTACCACCGCCAAAAGCTACAAGGCAGTCACAATTCCCTTTTTTATAAAGCGATAGCGCTTCTTCTACGTTTTCAACAGTTGGGTTTGGTCTTGTTTTATCATACATATAATAATTCAGTTTTTCATTAGTCAAAGCTTTTTCCAGACGCGATATTGCTCCTGAATTTTTTAAATATTCATCTGTAATAATAAGCGGCGCACACATTTTCTTTTCTTTTATAACAATAGCGATATCTTCGATATCTTTAATAATTTCAGGCTCTTTATATGGCAAAAAAGGAAGTGCTGCACGGAAAGCAAACTGATATATTCTGCAATAACTCTTTTTAATTATATTCATTTTAAAGTCCCTCTCTACTGATTTCTTTTAAGTTTTCAGAGATTATCTGAAGCGCTTCATAGAATTTCTCTCTTTGCTCGCCGGATAAGCCTTTTCCGCCTTTTTCAACTGCAAGTTTTACTCTTTCTCTGATGGCAGATGTAATTTCTCTCCCCTCTTGCGTCAACGTGATTTTTGCCCTATAACCATTAACTGTTACATTTGTTCTTTCTAAAATACCCTTCTTCTCCATTTCGGAAACTGCCCTTGATACCTCTGCTTTATCTCTGTTGCATATCTCACACAAATTCGCAGATGTAAGCCCATCGGTGCTTTTATAAAGGGCAATAAGATAAACCACATATGAGCCCTTGAGTCCAAAAGGGCTAAGCTCATCTGTAGCAATTTTATTCCAGCTTGTAAGTATTTCGGATAATGATAACGTAAAAATCTCAAAACGTCCCACCATAAAACTCACTCCTAAAAAATATACTTGTTGAAAAATCAACAAGTATATTTTACCAATAAGATGTTGATTTGTCAACATCTTATTGGTAAAAGTATTATTTTTATTTGAATTATCCGCGCAGTTACTTACACGTTACTAACAAAATGAATTTTTATGCATAAAAAAATAAGCACTGTGCAAAAACACAATGCTTGTTTTTTGGTGAGTCATCGGGGAATCGAACCCCGGACAACTTGATTAAAAGTCAAGTGCTCTACCGACTGAGCTAATGACCCATACTGGCTGGGATGGCAGGACTCGAACCTACGAAATGCCAGAGTCAAAGTCTGGTGCCTTACCGACTTGGCTACATCCCATCGGTAATAGGATAAAATTGGCTGGGATGGCAGGACTCGAACCTGCGAATGCCGGAATCAGAATCCGGTGCCTTACCAACTTGGCGACATCCCAAAATGCCATACCATGATAAGTATTCCCATGCGCCAAACGATTATACTAAGTGGGGTGGGTAATCGGAGTCGAACCGACGACCTCTAGAGCCACAATCTAGCGCTCTAACCAACTGAGCTATACCCACCATGAAAGGTACGAAACTTTGCTCTTTCCTGCCGTATTAAGTTTTGGAAAAAATGTGGCGCGCCTGAAGAGATTCGAACTCCTGACCCACTGCTTAGAAGGCAGTTGCTCTATCCGACTGAGCTACAGGCGCAAAACCAAGTGGAGCGGGTGATGGGAATCGAACCCACACAATCAGCTTGGAAGGCTGAGATTCTAGCCATTGAACTACACCCGCGCGAGTCTCTCATATCGCCGACTTAGATATTATAGCAATTTTATTCTGAGTTGTCAAGTCTTTTTTTAGTTTTTTTTGAAATATTTTCTTTTCTTTTCATAAAACGCCTTATTTTGCCCATTCAACGAGCTTATAGCTCTCCAATATTTTAAAATATTTTATCATTCTTTCAAATAATGGCGCTGTTTTTGAGCCAAACTTTTCTTCCGTCTTCTTTCCTATTTCATATATATCTTTTTTTCCATCGACCTGCAGCCACACAAAACTACCAAGCTCGTCTAAATGAATATAATAAAGACGTGGTTTTTTTAATAACCTACAGAAAAAACCTTTGTTTTCTAATTTTAATGTAACTTTTTTATCTGTGTCCGTATACCACAAAATGCCCTCCTTTATTTTTGGTTTTTTATCAATAAAGTTCTCTTTATTCATTTTTTTCCTTTCTCCATACGGTAATTTTCAATACAGAAATAATTATAATCCCAAAAATAATCAAACTTCCTAAAATTACTAAATTTCCACCATTTTCTGTCAGAGCCGACATATCAACAAGGGCTGCAACACCGCTTACCGCTAAAACAGCAAGTATTATACCTGCTATACCCTCTCCTGCAATCATTCCTGAGCAAAACAAAAGTCCGTTGCTGATTGCCGTTTTTCTGCGTTTTTCGCTTCCCTTTAGTCTGTCTGCTAAAAGTCTTATTAATCCACCTGCCATAATACACGCATTAAGGTGTACAGGGAGATAAATTCCTATCGCAAAAGCCAGTACCGGTATTCCTAATATTTCTGCTACAATAGCAATGAACACACCCGAGAAAACTAATCCCCATGGCAGATTTGCTTCCATTACACCTTCTACAATCAGTTTCATAAGTGTTGCCTGAGGTGCGGCAAGCTCCTTTGAACCAAATCCCCAAGCATTGTCTAATAGATATAATGTTCCACCGATTGAAAGTGCTGCAAAAACCACACCAACAATCTCGCCTATTTGTTGTTTTTTCGGTGTTGCACCAAGCAGATATCCTGTCTTTAAATCCTGAGATGTGTCACTTGCTACAGCCGTTATAATGCATATTACAGAGCCTATAACAATTGCACTTACCATAGCAGCACTTCCAGACTGTCCTGCCAGCTTTAAAATAAACGTTGTGATAATGAGTGTTGCAATAGCCATTCCTGAAACGGGATTATTACTGCTTCCAACGAGTCCTACCATACGTGATGATACTGAACCAAAAAAGAATCCAAAGACAACAACAATAACAGCGCCCGTAAACGATACTGGGATGACCGGTATAAGCCATACTGTAAGTGTTAAAATGCAAATCATCAAGAGTACAGTTTTTATGCTTATATTTTTATCTGTTCTTTTTTCATTTTCACCGTCTTTTATCTTAAATCCTTTTAATGTTTCCTTAAAAGTATTTAAAATCAGTGGCATACTTTTTATGAGGCTAATTATTCCGCCACAGGCTAAAGCTCCCGCACCTATATACCTTATATATGTGCTCCATATCGCATTTGCTCCGCCGCTATTATATAGAGCTTCAATAGTTTCTTTAGCGGGATAAAAAACAGAGTCTTTACCAAACATCACAATAAGAGGTATAATAACAAGCCAGCTAAGCACACCACCTGAAAACATATATGAAGCAATTTTTGGTCCACAGATATATCCAACACCTAAAACGGCAGGATAGATTTGTGTTCCTATCTCGCCGCTATATCCCTTTACCTTGAGTGAAATTTCTCCCGGTACGATTTTAAGACCGTCAATTATGAATTTTATGATTGCTGCAAATCCCATACCGCCAAACACAACGGACGCCTTAGAGCCACCTTCTTCCCCTGCCAAAAGCACTTCAGCACAAGCCGTACCTTCAGGATATGGCAGTATATTGTGTTCTTTTACGATTAATGTGCTTCTTAATGGCACCATAAAAAACACACCTAAAAGTCCGCCCACAAGTGCAATTAATGTAATTTCCAAAAGATCCGGTTTTGATGCTATCCCTTCCTTAGCCCATAAAAACAGTGCGGGCAAAGTGAAAATCGCTCCTGCGGCAACAGATTCACCTGCTGAGCCGATAGTTTGCACAACATTGCTTTCTAAAACAGAATTTCTTTTAAGTATAACACGCAAAACGCCCATTGACACAACTGCTGCAGGAATTGAAGCAGAAACTGTCATACCTACTCTTAAGCCGAGATATGCATTTGCAGCACCGAAAACCAAAGCAAGTATTACTCCCGTTATTATTGACGTTACGGTCATTTCGGGCATCACCTTATCTGCAGGGATATATGGTTTTGTTCCTTTCTTATCTTCCATAGTCATTTACTCCTTGATAATAATACTGTTATTTTCTTATTTATTATGGAAAATATACACAACTGCCACTTTTTAATTGATTTGAGTCTTATTCTGTGATATACTTTATAAATAGGAGATGATGAAAATGAAAAAAATATTATCAGTTTCATTTGCGATACTCTTCATAATTATAAGTAGTACACAAGCATTTGCAGATAAAACATTTTTATCGCGTAGCGATATACCAATTCTTAAGGAAGATAGCACTGAGGTGGCTTTGTTAATTGCTCTTGATGTTTTAAAAGGAACAGGGAACGGCTATGAACTGAAAAGAGATATTACACGAGCAGAATCAGTTTGTCTCATTTTCAGGATGCATCCTGAAAATCCGGGAGTTATTGGTATGCCCTCGCCTGTGTTTAGTGATTTAGACGGACATTGGGCATATAAGGAAGTGACTGCAGCAAAGAAGATGGGACTTGTAAACGGCACAAGTGAAACAACTTTTCACCCTGACAGAGTTATTACAGGAAAGGAATTTACAAAAATCCTTTTAACTATGCTGGGATACAATGATGTTACTATTGAAAATGTGTATCAGTTGGGAATTGAATCAGGTGTTTTATCAGACGACTTTACAAAGAGTGTTGTATATAATAACGAAAAACTTTTAAGAGGAGATGCAGTAAGACTGTGCTACTCGGCATTAATATCGTAAACTTTCAAACTGACTATATAATATAAATCGGAGTAAATAATATGAAAAATCAAAAACTAAAAGGAAATATGCTTTTTTTTCTCATCGCTTTAGTATGGGGAGTTTCATTTATATCTCAAAGCAAGGGAGTTGAACTTATTCCGCCTGTTGCATTTAACGGAATTAGGAGTCTTCTTGGCGGTATAGTTCTTCTTCCCGTTATATTTTTCCTTGACAGAGCTAAAAAGAAAAAAGGCACCCCCATTTATAAAATTGATAAAACTCTCATTATAGCAGGTGTTTTATGCGGAATACTTCTTTGCATAGCAAGTACTCTGCAAACGGCAGGAATGGTTTATACAAGTCCCGGAAAATCAGGATTTATCACAGCTTTATATATGGTAATCATTCCATTTACATATCTTTTTATGGGCAAAAAGCTTCGTCCTGTTATGATTATTTCTGTTTTGATAGCAGTTACAGGTCTTTACCTTATGTGCATTGACTCCGACTTATCAATAAACAAAGGCGATGTTTTAACTTTTATTTGTGCTTTTGTTTTCGCAGGACATATTTTAGTTATTGACTACTACTCACCAAAGGTTGACGGTGTTAAGCTTGCATCAATTCAGTTTTTCGTATGCGGAATCATAAATATTATATGTATGCTGTTTACTGAAATCCCCGAGCCAAAGCTTGTACTTAATTGTTGGGCTTCCATCGGATATTCAGGCATTATGTCGTGTGGTGTTGCATATACTCTGCAGATTGTTGCACAGAAATATACTGACCCGACATCTGCATCAATCTTAATGAGCTTAGAGTCAGTTTTTGCTTCCCTTACAACAGTAATTTTAGTAGCATGCGGATGGGAATTAACAGGCGGTCAGCTTGATATACGAGAGATTTTAGGATGTATATTAATGTTTGTTGCCATCATTTTAGTACAGCTTCCTGAAAAACGGGGAAATTGTCATAAAACGTCGAAAACGGCTTGACAATTTTTCCATAATATGCTAACATAAAATTAACAAATTGTGAACAAATCACAAATAATAAGACGGAGGTTTAAAAATGAGATTTTTAAACAAAAAGACAATCATCACAGTTCTCATTTCTCTCTTAGTGTTGTTCTCAACATCACTTATGGTGTTTGCAACAGGTGAAGACGGAGAATTTGTAAGCAATTTCCATTCAACATTCTGGGCTCTTGTTCCACCGCTTGTGGCTATCGCGCTCGCCCTGATAACAAAAGAAGTTTATTCTTCCTTGTTTATCGGTATTGTTTTGGGCGGATTACTCTCCGCTAACTTCAATCCTGTTATGGCACTTGACAACGTTGTAAGTGCCGGCATTATTGATGCAGTAGCAGGCACAGCCGGTATTTTCGTGTTCTTGGTAATACTTGGTGCACTCGTTGCTTTAGTAAACAAAGCAGGCGGCTCTGCAGCATTTGGTCGTTGGGCAGAAACGCACATCAAATCACGTGTCGGTGCAATGTTTGCAACATTTATTTTAGGTGTTTTGATTTTCATCGACGACTATTTTAACTGCTTAACAGTAGGTAGCGTTATGCTCCCAGTTACAGATAGTCACAAAATTTCACGTGCTAAGCTCGCATTCTTAATCGATGCAACAGCTGCTCCTGTTTGTATGATTGCTCCTGTTTCTTCTTGGGCAGCAGCCGTTTCTGAATTCACAGAGGGTACAGGTTTTTCAGGAATTGAGCTTTTCATTCGTGCAATTCCTTATAACTTCTACTCACTTTTGATGTTTGTATTTATAATCGCAATTATTCTTATGAAGTTCGATTACGGCGCGATGAAATTACATGAATTCAATGCAATGACTAAAGGCGACTTATTTACAAGTGGAAAAGAAGATGCCAAAAAGGTTGATGTAGAAGAAGCTAATCCAAAGGGTAAAGTTGTTGACCTTATTTTCCCTGTTATCGTACTAGTTATCTTATCTATCCTCGGTCTTTTATATGTCGGCGGATTCTTTGCAGGAGATGATTTTGTAACAGCGTTTGGTAATACAGATGCAACAGTAGGTCTTCCCTGGGGTGCTTTAGTCGCTTTAATAGTTGCAATAGTTTACCTAATTGCAAGAAGAATCATCACATTCAAAGAAGCTATGGAGTGTATTCCAAAGGGCTTTATTGCAATGGTTCCTGCAATCTTAATCTTGACATTTGCAACCGCACTTAAGAATATGACAGGCCTTTTAGGTGCAGCAGAATATGTTGAAATGCTTATGGATTCAGCAGCTGCAGGCCTTGCAAACTTCTTACCTGCAATTATCTTCTTGGTTGCTTGTGTACTCTCATTCTCAACAGGAACGTCTTGGGGTACATTTGGTATCTTAATCCCGATTGTTACAGCAATCTTCCCTGCTGACAGCAATCTCTTAATTATCGGTGTTTCAGCTTGTCTTGCTGGTGCTGTTTGCGGTGACCACTGCTCACCTATTTCAGATACAACAATTATGTCATCTGCAGGAAGCCAGTCAAATCATATCAACCACGTATCTACACAGCTTCCATATACAATCACAGTTGCCGCTATCTCATTTGTTGTTTATCTTTTAGCTGCAGTTGTTCAGAGTGCTTACGTTCTCCTTCCAATAGGAATTATCTTAACAATTGCAACACTCTTTGTAATTAAAGCTATTACTAAGAACAAAACGGTTCAGTAAATAACATATAAAAACGGCATCTTCGATGAAGATGCCGTTTTTTATTACTCTATTTCTTATACGTCATAGTCAAGCTTAAACTTTTCCCCGCAACCATAATTTTCATAAACATAATCAATATCCTTATCGCCTCTGCCTGACAAACAAACAAGGATTGAACCTGATTTGTGTTCTTTAGCATATTTAAGTGCATAAGCTACAGCATGCGCACTCTCTATT
Source organism: Clostridia bacterium (assembly GCA_045648985.1). GTDB lineage: Bacteria > Bacillota > Clostridia > UBA1381 > UBA9506 > SIG437. Next base: position 31,707 of record JAZROZ010000023.1, on the reverse strand, counting down.
GCAGGAATGATGCCCTCATATCTTGAAAGAAGGAAGAATGCTTCCATCGCTTCTTCATCAGAAACAACATCATAGTTAACTCTTCCTGCATCTCTTAAATAAGCATGTTCAGGACCAACACCCGGATAGTCAAGTCCGCTCGCTATAGAATATACAGGTAGCGGTTCGCCATTTTCGTCCTGAAGGACGTATGATTCATATCCGTGAATTTTACCTTTTGTTCCAAAGCGCATAGTTGCTGCGTGGTCACCCACTTTTGAGCCTCTGCCAAGCGGTTCTATTCCGTATATTTCAACAGGGTCAGCTAAAAACGGAACAAACATACCAAGTGAATTTGAGCCACCGCCGACACAAGCACAAACGGCATCTGGCATAATACCTGTCATTTCCAGGAACTGTTCTCTTGCCTCAATTCCTATAACAGACTGAAAATCTCTTACCATTTTCGGGAAAGGATGCGGACCTGCCGCAGTTCCTATACAATATATTGCATCTTCATATTCATTAAGATATGCTTCAAATGCAGCATCACAAGCTTCCTTTAATGTCTTAAGTCCTTTTGTAACAGGAATTACATTTGCACCAAGCATCTTCATTCTTATAACGTTAGGATGTTGCTTTTTAATATCCACTTCACCCATATAAACATCACATTCCATCCCGAAATATGCTGCTGCAGTTGCAATAGCAACACCATGCTGACCTGCGCCTGTTTCTGCGATTATCTTTTTCTTTCCAAGATATTTTGCCAAAAGTCCTTCACCCATACAATGATTGAGCTTATGAGCTCCTGTGTGGTTTAAGTCCTCTCTTTTTAAATAAATCTGACAATTACCAAATATTTTAGAGAGTCTTTCACAGTGATAAACAGGTGTCGGTCTCCCCTGAAATTCTTTTCTTATTCTTCTCAGCTCGTTAATAAACTGTGCTGAATGGCATATTGCCTCATATGCATCATCAGCTTCTTTAAAGGCTGCCTGAAGCTTATCTGTAATATATGAGCCACCATACTGACCAAAAAAACCATCTTCAGTTGGGAACTCTTTTAAATAATTATCAAAATCTCTATATTTGTTCATTTTGTGTGTAACACCTCTTTATGAAATATTGTTTTATTATATCATAAATAGATTTAAAAGTCTATACCTTTCAACTTAAAATATTTTTTAAAAATTTGCATTTTTTTCGAAAAAAGTCTTTACAAATATGTTTTAATGTGCTATAATATTATCTCGTTGGAAGAAGAATATGCACCATTAGCTCAGCTGGTAGAGCACCTGACTCTTAATCAGGGTGTCCGGGGTTCGAGCCCCCGATGGTGTACCACATTACAAACCGCTTAAATACTACATTTAGGCGGTTTTCCTATTTTTTACAATCTTCTGCAAATCCCTTTTATTGCACAGTTTATTGCACAAAGTATATTTTTTGTTACAAAGTTTTACAAACTTTTTCGTTTTTCGTCCTCTGTTTGTCTCCCTTTTTTCTTCGCACCCTTTTGCAAGCTCTTGGCCGCTATACCATATATCGTAATGTTTCTTAAACTCATAAAGAATTTTATTATCGGTTTTTGTTGTACTTTTGTTGTATATTTCTCTCTGTTCGCTCTCTGTTTGTTTTCTGTTTTCTTAGAATACGCATATATTTTCTCAGCTCATTTAGGTATCAGACTTAAAACAGATTCATTTGTTTATGTCATCCTTTTGTCCTTTGTTTGTCATATTTTTTTATGTGCAGTTTTAGGTACTGCCTCGCCGATGCAGAGCTTAGTCCTTTGTTTCAATCTCTTTTTTATAGATAGCGGCATGATATATTTCCCCTTTTTTATAGTGGGGAATTATTCCCAGACAAAATCTAATTAAGTGACCGCTATGGCCTTTAACAAAGCTTCCCTGTTTGTCCCTGTTCGCAGGAATACACACACTGCATTATAAAACATAGCATTTTAAACTTTATCCTGGCATATAATTATCCTTAATTTCGACAGTTCCTCGACAGTTTTTTCCTTTCTCGAGCATAGAATATAGCTCACAATAATTATATCTGCTATCACAAAAGATATTTTTATGCATATCCCTTTTTTGTCCCGATGTAAATAAAAGTTTTATATCATACTTTTCCGCTATGCCTTTGCAAGTGATACTTTTTATAGCAGTAGATACAAAAAAAGGGCACTTGGTAGTATTTATCTTATCAGCATTCAATATTCCTTGCTCCTTCGTTAGTTATGTTCTTTAGAACCTTATTGACGGCTAATATTATTAAAGGCTTTCTTCTGAACAGCCTCAAAATCATATTTGCTGGACTTAGTTTCAGACTGTTGTCCTTGCTTTTTCTTTTCTTCAAATCGAGCCTCATTCTTTTTCCAACGTTTGACTGCTGCTTTCCAGTTCTTACACTTCCAGCCTTGCACCTCGTTGTATGAGATAAAGTCATCTATGTCTATGCTTATTTTTGCAACCTGACAATAGCTTTCAATCTCTTCTCGTGTTGGTATATTTTTTTCTGTTGTGGTTGTCGTTTCTGGTGTCGTTTTCTGTTTAGCCTTTGCGTTATCCTCGTAACTACAACTACTAACCTTACCTAAACTACCCTTACCTAAACTAACCTTACCTAACTCTAACCTAACCTGTGTATCCATTTTGTATCCATTTTGTATACATTGCCCTTCTGACCGCATATAAGCCTTGTTTTCGTCTAATTTAAGCAATCTCTTTTCAGACTTACATAGTGTCTCTTTATATCGGTCAGACTGAATGTAATTATGTATCTTCCAATGTCTTATAACTACAATTCCGCTATCAAACGGAAGTATAAATTGTCGCTCTATCAGCTCATTCATATCTTCATCGCTTGCATCTACCATTTTTTGTATTATTTGCGGATTATTTACAAAACCATCGTCATCAGCTCTCATAGCTAAATGAAAATATAGAAGCTGTGCGTCTTTAGGTGTTCTTAAAAACGAGTCACTTTCTATTATAGATATTGCAAACATTCTTCTTGCTGCCATTAACTTTTTAATCCCTTCTCTTTAACTAATATTTAAACAAAATTATCCCTTTTATGTAGATACATATACTCCACAACTTTCATTCTCCGCTTTTTCAATTATTCTTTTCTTAAGCAATATTTTATAATCTTCTTCTATAGCATTAACCCTTTTACATATCTCAAACGGATTAAGGATATAACCGGCACTGTCTGCACGTGCTGCCAAGTGAAAATATAGCACCTGAGCAGATAGCGGAAGACTTAAAAACAATTCTGAGTTTACAAACGTTTCATTTATCATCATGTCTTTTTTCACTCCTTCCTCTTCCTGATGCACGTATTCCTTAACTGCATAGCACATTTAAAGCCTAATTCAAAAAAATAGCGGTTTTCTCGTTCTAATGCTGCAGATATAATACTATCTGTTTCACTAGCTTTTTTAATGTCTTTCTTATATAGTGGTTTAATTACCTTTTCTTGAAGGTTTCTGTTTGCTTTCCCTGCAACTCTTTCGTAATTTTCTGCATCTATTTCATTATTATCTGATAGTTCATTATACAGAATATCAATTAAATTAATATTTTTCACTCTGTAGCACCTTCTTTCCGATAACTCATATAAGCGGATAGATGTGCAGAAGTTCTCGCCATAAACGCATTTGCGGTGTCTAAACATCTATTTATAAGACTTTTATGTGCCATTACCGAATCAAATAGACCTATAGTTTTGCCGCCATCTTTATCTTTTAAAGCTTGTTGTGTTCCTGCAGAAAAATTTTCAAGACGATTAAGCATATCCTGAGCTTTGTAAATATAATCTATCGCAGTTTGAACTTCATCAGCCATTTTTTTAATACCTTGCATACTTACTCGTATTCTATCGTTCATTCCGCAGCACCTTCTTTCTTTTCCGCTTCGATAGCGGCTATAGTAAGCCAAATAAGAGAGCAGATATATATAGCTACTGCTTCTCTAGTTACGTTTCTAAAGGTCATAGTGGAAGTGAGTGCTGCACTCACGGTCAAAATAGTCATAACATAAAATATTATTTTCTTTAGTTTTTTCATTTTTTCTTCTTCCTTTCTCTTGATTTCTCCAGGAAGAAGTGGTATAATAAGTTTAACTTAAAATACCTCATCTTCCTGATGGGGAGCTTAAACGAACGGTAGCCTGCAAGCTTTAGACGTTCGTTTTTTCTTTTTTAAGATTATTTTCCTCAAGCTTAAGGGCCGTTTCTATGTTCTCGGCCGTGATACCTTTTTTTAAAAGCTCTTTGCCTCTCTTTTCTAACCAACGCAGATGGAAAAGTCTTTGCTTTCTTTTGTTCTTCAGATTATTTTCCTTTATTGCAAGCTTAACCGCAGGAGAGCCTGAGAGCCTGTTTATCTCTGCTTCTATCTCTGCATCTGTTAAATGTTCTTTTGTGGACACGATATTATTGCACCTTCTTTCTATAGTTCTGTAAAGAAAAACGCTTTTATTTCATTTTCTGAAACGTGTAATACATCGCTTATCAGTATAACCTCATCTGTAGAAAAAGGCTTTTTGTTATTTACCTTTTTCAGAAATTCCGCTTCATTGATTCCGCAGCTCTTGCAGAACTCTGTCACATTTCCAAATACTTCTCGTATTCTTTTCCTAAGCATTGAACAATCAAATGCCATATCCTTCACCTCGCTTTCTAAATGTTTGGACACTTTGGTAATGGTTGCCAGTGAGTAACATTATAGACATTACCGCCTTCATCAAAAAACTCACCTTCGATGTAACATAATGTCGTTGCTGACTTGCTGCCTTTAATGCTCACTATTACCTCCACATCATCTACTTCAGGAAGTTTTTCTTTAGTGCTTATCCATTCCATTGTTTTCACCTCTCTTTCTATCCAAAAAATTCTCTTACCTGCTCGTTAGAAAGATTTAATATGTCCGCTATGGCAAAAGCTTCATCAGTTCGGAGCTTAACCTTGTCATTTAAAGCTCTTGATAAATAACCACCACTACGTCCAATCTTCTTGGCTAAGTCCGGGACTTGCATATCTCTTTCTAAAAGCCGTATTTTTATTTCTCGCCTCACGTTCTCACCTCACTTTTATATTAAAATGCTCAAATAGTCATTTTAAACAACTGTTTAGTTTTCCTGAACTTCATGAGTAAAAAAATATACTCCTATTTCTTTGTCAGGAATATTAAGTATTTCACATATCGAAGAAATTTCAGACTGTTTAAAATTGGCTCTATTATTAAGTTTTAAACTTAATGTATTTGCCCTGACTCCGATGGCTTTAGATAGAGTTTCTTGTGTTTGTTTATTCGATTTAATCAATCCTAATAATTTGCTATAATCATAACTCACAAAATCACCTCCTTGTTCAGTTTTTCTAAACACAATAATAACATATCAAAATAGTTTTGTCAATATTTTTTTCAGAATTTCTAAAAAAAGTTTAGAAAAAATAAAAAAAGTTGTTGATTTTTCTAAAATTGTGTGTTAATATGAGTATAGGTGGTGAATATAATGAAAAAAGAAAGTTATGCTACAAGGATGGCTCAAGCCTTACTTTATAGTAATATGACTCAAACTGAATTATCTCGTAAAACCGGCATCCCTAAAAGTGCTATATCTCAATATATAGCCGGAACCTTTGAGCCAAAACAAGATAGAGTGGAGATTATAGCAAAAGTATTAGATGTTTCAGAAGCATGGCTTATGGGTTACGATGTGCCAAAGGAAAGAAATAACACTGCTTCTCAAGAATTTTCAGAGCAAACTTCTGGTCTTACTGAAAGATACGCCGCTATATTAAGCACCATAAAAAAAGTACAATACTTAAACACAAAAGGCATACTTATAGCAGAGGCATACATTGACAGTCTATTAGCAAATCCGGAATATAATCAAAAGGATAAATAAAACCATGATAACAACAAGACTAAGCTCCGCATCAGAACGGACTAACTAATAAATATAACCGCTATTAAATATACTAAATCAAAAGGAGATGATGAAATGGCTTTGAATGAACGTGTAAAATACTGGATAGATTTAGCTGAATATGATATAGATACCGCTAATGCCATGCTTGAAACAAAGAGATTTTTGTATGTAGGCTTTATGTGTCATCAGTCAATAGAAAAGGTTATAAAAGCTGTTTTAAGCTCGCAGAATGAAGAAATACCGCCTAAAATACACAATCTGATTAGACTTGCGGAACTCAGCGGATTATTAAATCAAATGAGTGATAAGCAGAAAAAGACGTTATTTTTGCTCAATCCTTTAAATATTGAAAGTCGCTACCCTTCATATAAGGACAACCTTCTTTCTCAGCTTACAGACGAAAAATGCAAGCAAATATTAGAAAATACAAAGGAGCTGTTATTATGGATAAAAACACAGCTATAAAATATGCAGAAGAATATGGCAAGAAAGTTAAAGAGTTTTATTCACCCTTTGCCGTTGTGGCTTACGGTTCATATATAAATGGCTCACCTGATGAAAACAGCGACATAGATATAGCAGTTATATTTGACGGTTTTACGGGGGATTTCCTCGAATTGTCCGCCGAGCTCTATGCTCTGACTTGTGAAGTCAGTACAACAATAGAGCCGATTTTACTTGATATATCAAAGGATAATAGCGGTTTTGTAAAGGAAATTATGAAAACAGGTTGGCACGTTGCATAACAAACAGATGAATAACAATAAAAAGACAAATAAAAAAAGCCGCTATGGTACGGCAATACCATAACGGCAAGAGTGCATACAAGGTACACACTAACTCAACTAAATTGTACCATAAATGCACTCTATTTGTCAATCAAAAAAGGAGTGTATTTTTTATGGGTAGAAGAACAAACACAGCAAAATGGATAGAATCTGCAAACAGATGGCAGATTAATGTTCAAAAGGACGGAAAGAGAAGGACCTTCACATCTTCCGTTCCAGGAAGAAAAGGGCAAAGACTTTGCAATGATAAAGCAGATGAGTGGCTTGATAATAATATAGATGGTGCTATCAAGCTCTCTGTCATGTACGATAGATGGCTTGAAGAGGTCAAGCTTTTAAAAGGCACAGGAGCTTATGTCAATTACGAGAGTTACGGACGTATTCATATAAAACCGCTATTAGCAAATAAAAAAATTAATGCTCTAACAGAGCAGGACTTTCAAGATGTAATAAATGTAGCCTTTAAAAAAGGTCTGTCATACAAAACTTTAGCAAACCTTCGAGGCTCAATGCAGACATTCCTGAAGTACTGTAGAAAAAATAAAACTACAAATCTGCTGCTTGAAAACATTGAAATAAGTCCAAAAGCGCCGAAGAAAGAAAAAAGAGTGCTTCAGCCTGATGGTTTTACTTTTTTATTGAATTGTGACGATACAGAGCATTTTTGGTACTTAAATGCATATAAGTTGTTTGTATTAACTGGTATCAGACTCGGCGAACTCATTGCATTAACTAAAAAAGATTGTAATAGCGGTACAATATCCATTGTTAAATCTATAAATCGTTTTGGAGAACTGACTAAGGGTAAAACAAGAAACGCAAAAAGAAATTTTCTTTTGCTTGCTGCCGCCGATGCAGTCATTCAAGAACAACTTAAATGCATAGAACACTTAAAAACCGACTATCTTTTTCCCAATCAGTTTGGAGAAGTTTCCTCCGGGAGTTCAATATATAATCAATGGCAACGTTTTTGTAAAAAATATGATATACCAAAAACAAGTATTCACGAATTAAGGCACACTTTTATATCAATGTGTAAAGACGTTCCTCTGGAGCTTCTGAAGCAAGTAGTAGGGCATAGTAACTCAATGGATACATTTAAACAGTACGGCCATGTTCTAAAGGGAGAGAAAGAACTTGCAAAAACATTAATTGAAAAAGAAATCAACAAGGTTAGCACGTTCAAAGTTGGTTAAAAATACACACTAAAGTACACACCGAAAAAGAATTATTTAGTTTTAGCAAAAAATCATAATTGTAAAAAACTGCGTTATTAAGCCATTTGAGTATATAAAAAAACTATTTAGTTATAAGTATAACATATTCAAGTCTTGTCACTCCGACCAAAAGCACTTCCTTTGAAGTGCTTTTTTCTTATAAATAATGGGGTTGAGAATATGATTATAAAAAATGCAAACATTTTACGTGATAATTTTGAATTCGAAAAATGTGATATCTGTTTCGATGAAAAAATCAAAAGCATAGGAAATATAAAAGAAGAAAATGAAGCGCTTGATTTTGAGGGATATTACGTAATTCCCGGTTTAGTGGATATACATACTCACGGCGCGGTAAAAATTGATGCAATGGACAAAGAAGTCGATTTTGATAAGTGGAAAAACTTTCTTCTTTCCAAAGGTGTGACAACGTTTTTTCCGTCAACAGTTTCTGCAACAAAAGATGAAATCAGAAAAACTGTTAAAAATTTTGAAAAAGCCGATGGCATAAACCTAGAAGGACCATTTTTATCCCCGACAAAAAAAGGCGCACACATAGAATCAGCATTGTGTGCAGTTGACCTTGAATTGCTCTCAGAAATAAAGCATAAAGTCAAAATCACGACTTTAGCTCCTGAGATGTTTGATAATATGGAAAAAATCGAAGCTATAACAAAGCTTGGAATAAAGGTGTCTTTAGGTCATACAACTTCAGATTATGAAACATCCAAAAAAGCTTTTGCCCTTGGTGCAAGTCATATAACACATTCATTTAATGCGATGCCTACGTTTCTTCACAGAGAGCCAGGTCTTTTAGGTGCAGCATTTGAAAATGAAAATGTTTTCTGTGAAGTAATATCAGACGGTATCCATTTGCATCCTGCCGTTGTAAGAACAATATATCAGGCAGTTGGCTGTGACAGAATGGTTTTGATAAGTGATTCAATGTCTGCAACAGGATTAAATGACGGAGAATATACTTTAGGCGGGCTTGATGTTATAGTAAAAGATAAAAAGGCAACATTAAAAGACGGAACAATAGCAGGCAGTACTTTCACATTATATGATTGTATGAAAAATGCAGTGGCTTTTAAAATACCATTTGAAGAGGTAGTAAAAATGGCAACTTTAACACCTGCCAGAGCAGTTTCAATTGACGAGAAAATCGGCAGTTTGACTGTTGGAAAAGATGCAGATATTGTTGTTTTAGATAAAGAGTTAAACGTTGTTAAGGTGTTTTATAAAGGTAAAGAGATGTAAAAAAGGGGCTGTAGCAAAATGAAATTCATTTCGCTACAGCTCCTTTTTGGCACCCTCTACGCGAGTCGAACGCGTGACTAACCCTTAGGAGGGGTTTATTATATCCACTTAACTAAGAGGGCATATGAATTAAAATAAATTCACAGAATATTATACTATATCAGGTTTAAAAGGTCAAGAAAATTCTTTAATATTTAAGTAGTTGCAGCAAAATAAAATTCATTTTGCTACAACTACTTTATATGTATATACAGCCTAAAGCACTTGCTTTCTTAAGTTTTCCATACGTAAATCTAAAGTCGCACTTTCTTCAGCACATCTGGAGAGCTCTTTTGCCATTTCTTCTGTGAATACAAAATCCTTTTTATATTTAAGCTGATGCTCTAAGCTTGCCCAGAAATCCATAGCTATCGTGCGTAGTTGTATTTCAACATTCATAAGCCTTTTTTCATGTACCAAAAACACAGGAACAGTAACGATAAGATGAAGACTTCTGTATCCGTTAGGCTTTGGATTTTTTATGTAGTCTTTCATTTCAACCAATGTGATGTCATCCTGTTTTAAGAGAGCATCCGCTAAGTCATATACATCTTGCGGAAAAGAGCAGATGACACGCACACCCGCAACGTCTTTAATATTTTTTTCAAGCTCACATATATCAACTGAAAGGTTATTTCGTTTCATTTTCGCAACAATAGATTCAGGAGATTTGAGCCTTGTTTTTATGCTATTGATAGGATTTCGGTCATGCTCTAGCGAATATTCCTGATTGAGTACATTAAACTTAGTTTCGATTTCCATCATAGCGCATCTATAATATGTCATTAAAGTAATGAATCCCTGAGATTTTTCACGAATCAGATTCAGCGATTCTGCATTAGGTATAATATCACAACAGTTATTTGCCATTTACGGTCCTCCTTAGAAATAGCATCAGTTAACCTTTACAAAAGCAAGGTTGTTTGCAACAAATCCATCTTCTGTTTCCTCATATTTGATCTGCATAAAAGAACCTACTTCGACAGGAGTATCATATTTTTCCTTATATATTTTAATTTCCTCTTTAGCACGCCTAGAAAGCTTAAGCTCCATCTGCTCATCTTCTATAGTAACAGTAATTGTATCTTTTGTGAGTTCTGTCACAAGTCCGTCGAGCATAGGTGGGTCTATATCATATATAACACCCTGCGGATTTGTAATTGATGGTGAAAGCGTAGGTGCAGAGGAGGACTCTTTTGCCGGAGAACCAGAGCACCCGGATAAAAGCGTGATTATAGTTGTAAGTATTAAAAGTTTTTTCATTATAAATTTCCTTTCTATGCTTTATAATTATTTTTAATTCTGTGAATATAAAAGCTTATAATAAAACTCAGTCCAAAATCATAAACAACAAATAAAACATTTGCTGTCGCAAAAATAAAAGCCAGATGCCTATAAATAAGCTTTATAAGCTCTGTATCAAATGATGGCATAAAAAATGCTTTAAAAGAGAAATATGCCACAATAAGTATTATACTGAAAAAAACAATTTTAGCAATCCATTCATGTAAAAGGCTGTCAAAGCGCTCAATGTATAGCTTCAAGATTGGATAATATCCTAAAAACAGAATGTATATATACACAATAGATTTTTTAGGTATCAGCAAAAAAGCGATAGCACTAACCGCAAAAAAAGTCAGCCATGCATATTTGTGCCCACACTCTATTGTCACGATTGAAGTAATCAAAGAGGCTATAACACACATTGCAATTCTAATAGGGAATAAACTTGCTAAAAGCAATGATATAACTGATATAGCTGCAAAAATGGATGCTGTCGCTAATTTTTTAGCCATAAATCTCTTCCTTTTATTATTAATAATTAACAACAGGGGATTAAATCGCCGCCCATACATTCGCAGCAACAATCTGCGCAAATCAAATTTTGACAACACGAACATACAGTGTCTGTATTTCCCATCATTCCTGAACCGAAATCTCTGTACTGCCCTGTACGCATGGTATAATTTGAAAGAACTGAGCGGTACTCGTGATTTGACGGGTCCATATTGACGGCTTGCCTGATGAAGTTAAGTCCCTGAGAATGCCAACCTCTGTTCATAAAAATAGTACCCTTTAAAAAGAACCATTCAGCAGTTCTGTTTGTCATACTATCTAACAAAGTATCAGCTTCGTTTATGTTACCAATATTAATCAGATTACGTATTTTGGCAAATTCGCCTGCAGCACCTTGTGAATATGAATATGTCCCTTTGTATCTACCATGATTTGAGCTTTCAGAGCCTGTAAGTGCCTCATATGCCTCATTAATATCTTTGAATTTCTCTTCGGCAAGGTCTGCTAAAGGGTTGTTAACATAATTATCGGGATGATATTGTTTAGCGAGTTTTCTGTATGCTTTTTTTATTTCTTCTTGTGATGCATCTTTGTTTATGCCAAGAACTTCATATGGGTCTTTCATTGCATAGTCTCCTTTTTCTCTCTTGCCTTTTTTAAGGAATCAGCAAGACCTAAATAAATAATATTATCTAAAATGGGTTTGTTTTTCTTAATATCGAGTAAGTTATAAGCCATTGCAATTTCACTTAATGTAAACTCTAAGGAATCTAAAAGTTCATCCTTTGATATTGTGCAGCCCGACTGACTGAGAATATTATAGTTTTTTCTTTCTTTATCTTTTTCATAATCCTCGCAGGCATCTAAAAGATAAATATACCGTCCGATAAGCTTGCCCATTTGCTCTAAAATTCTTCGTATCTTCTCATCAGATATTAAATCAGAAGAAAATACATAACCTGTAAGAACGGCAAATTCATTTGCAACTATATCAGGGTCGCTGCAGTTTGCTTTTTCTAATTTTGACAGTTTATTCATTGAACTTTTAACATTTGAATATAGCTCGGGCTCAAGTTTTTTTGCTTTTCTGACAGCAGAAAGCATAAAAGGTAAAAACAAAACAGCCTTTATAGAATGATTGTCGCATATATCATCCTTGAGCTTGAAATATGTAAGAATTACATTTGCACTTGATGCATATTCCATAAACTTATTTGAAACTACTACAGGTTTTTTCTTAAGTGGATTTGCAACACAAACCTGAGATTTTGCAATATCGTCTTGCGGATAAACAGAAGATAACAAAAGCGAAAGAAACGCAAGGTCATAACTGAGTCCCATCCTAGAGGCAAAGCCATAATTTTTCTTTAGTGTCTTACAAAGACCGCAATAGTATGCACGGAAAAGGTCATATTCTTTCACTTTCAGTTCGTTTTTATATACGTTTACGTAGCCGAACAAATTGCGCTCCTCCAGTCAAAAAATTCTGTCGTAAGGCAGATACTTTCAAGCCTTTCACAAAATATAGTATATCATAAAAGAAAATGAATTAAAATAGTGAATTTGTAAAAAATTTATAAATATTATTATTTTATTATTTTCTTTTATTTGTTGCGAAAAAGTAAATTAATTTTAATTAATAAGATTCAAAAAGGCCTGTGCCGCAAGTGAAAGGGGGGTGCTTTTTAGATATGCATATCCAATATTTCGCGGTGGCAGGGGAGGAGTAAGCTTCATTTGTTTAACAATTCCCTGCTTCAAGCTTTGCTGGGAAAATTCCTTGACTATACACGATACACCTAAATGAATTGACGCAAATCTGATTAAAAGCTCATGTGCAGCAATTTCAATCTGCGGATTTAGTGCGATGCCCTTGTTTTTAAATTTCTCATTGAGATAAAGACGTGAAGTGGAATTTTCTTCAAGCAAGATTAAAGGCTCGGCTGCCATCTCTTCCCAGGTGTAGCTTTTTTTCATATCATAATCAGGTCCGCAAACAAAAATATCGTGTACCTTAAAGCATGGCTCAATACAAAGCTCATTATCTGATACAGGCAGATTAATAAATGCAAGCTCAGCTTTTCCTTCCTTGACAAGCTCTAACATATGCTGTGAATATGAGTTTGCCATTTCTATACGAATTTGGGGATAAATTGTGTGAAACTGTTCAAGATAAGGTAGCAGATATTGGCTGGTAATAGTATCACCGGCAGCAATAATCAAAGAACCGCTTTCCAAATGGCGAAGTCTTGCAAGCAGGGTTTCACCTTGCTCTATCGACTGCATTGCAGCATGGATTTTTGAAAATATCAGTTCTCCTTCTTTTGTAAGAGAAATACCGCGCTTAGAACGTATGAAAAGCTGCGCATTTAAGTCCTGTTCAAGCTGACGAATAGACTGCGAAATGGCAGACTGTGAAATATATAGATGTTTTGCCGCTTTTGAAAAGGAGGCATGACGTGCTGTTTCATAGAAAATACGGTAATAATCAAGTTTCGTTTTCATATAAGCTCTCCTTATTACTGTTGTAAGTATTATCTGCTTTACTAATAGATATATTTGTATTATAATATTATGTGTAAAAAAAGTCAAGAAGGATGATGAGATTATGGAAAGAAGAACAGGTACAGTTTCAAGAGGTATTCGTTGCCCTATCATTCGTGAAGGTGATGATATAGCGAGTATCGTTGTTAATAGTGTAATAGAAGCATCAGAGGCTGAAGGCTTTAGCCTCCGAGACCGTGATGTTGTTGCAATAACAGAATCAGTTGTTGCACGTGCTCAGGGAAATTACGCATCTGTTAATGCAATCGCAAAGGACGTAAAAGCTAAACTCGGCGGAAAAACAGTTGGTGTAATATTTCCCATACTCAGCCGTAACCGTTTTGCTATCTGCTTGAGGGGAATTGCGCAAGGTGTTGAAAAAATTGTGCTTATGCTCAATTATCCAAGCGATGAGGTAGGAAACGCTTTAGTATCTTTAGACCAGCTCGATGAAGCAGGAATTAATCCATATTCAGATGTTTTGACGGAAGCAAAATACCGTGAGCTTTTTGGTGAAAACCCACATCCTTTCACAGGGGTTGATTATGTTAAATATTATGGCGATTTAATCCGCAATAGCGGAGCAGAAGCAGAAATTATTTTGGCAAACGACCCTCGCGTTATTCTTAAATATACAGATTGCGTGTTAAACTGTGATATTCATAGCCGTGAACGTACAAAGAGAATTTTAAAAGATGCAGGCGCAAAAATCGTATGCGGTTTAGATGATATCTTAAATAAATCAGTTGATGGCAGCGGGTTTAATGAAAAATACGGTCTTTTAGGCTCTAATAAATCAACAGAGGAAACAGTAAAGCTCTTCCCACAGGAGTGTTTTGATTTGGTCGAAGATATCCAGAAACAGCTTCTAGAGCGTACAGAGAAGCATATTGAAGTTATGGTTTATGGTGACGGCGCCTTTAAAGACCCTGCAGGAAAAATCTGGGAGCTTGCTGACCCGATTGTTTCACCGGCATATACAAAAGGATTGGAAGGTACACCAAACGAGCTTAAGCTTAAGTATCTTGCAGATAATGATTTTGCAGATTTAAAAGGTGAAGAGCTTAAAAAAGCTATAGAAGAAGCTATCAAGAAAAAAGGCAGCGACCTCGTTGGAAATATGGCATCTCAAGGCACAACACCACGCCGTATTACAGATTTAATCGGCTCGCTTTGTGACTTAACAAGCGGCTCAGGTGATAAAGGAACACCTGTTGTTTTAGTTCAGGGCTATTTTGATAATTTAACAGACTAGTTTTGTATTATGGTAAGGAGAAGTTATTTATGCAAGAGATTAATGCTGCAGTAGAAAAACATAGACAGCTTATCTTAGATGCAGAAAGATATATATGGAATAATCCCGAAACAGGATACAAAGAATATAAAACTTCTGCATATATGGAAAAAACATTTAAAGAACTCGGCTACGAGCTTGTTATGGCTGAAGGAATCACAGGTTTTTATACGTGTCTTGACACAGGAAAGCCCGGTCCTGAAATTATGATACTGGCGGAGCTTGATTCTATAATATGTCCATCGCATAAAGAATCTGACCGACAAACAGGTGCAGTTCATTCCTGTGGGCATAATGCACAGTGTGCAGCCTTAATAGGTATTGCTGCCGCACTGAAAGAGCCCGGAATTTTAGATAAGTTCTGTGGAAAAATCAGACTTTGTGCTGTTCCTGCTGAGGAGCTTTTGGAAATTGAATACAGAACTAAGCTCAAAGAAGAAGGAAAAATCAGATATTTAGGTGGCAAAAGTGAATTTTTGTCAAGGGGATATTTTGATGGTGTTGATATTGCCTTTATGGTGCATCAGACTTCGGGAAATTATTGTGCCTTAAAAGGTGGCGTTGGTTGTATAGCCAAAAAGATTATATACAAAGGAAAGGCAGCCCATGCAGGAGGAGCACCATGGCAAGGAAAAAATGCACTGTATGCGGCAACGTGCGGCATTAATGCAATAAATGCAATACGTGAAACTTTTGCAGACAGTGACATCATAAGGGTCCATCCAATCATAACAAATGGTGGGCAGATGGTAAATGCAATTCCGCAAACGACAACTTTGGAAAGCTATGTAAGAGGAGCAACCTTTGAAGCTATAGAAAAGACAAACAGAAAAGTTAATCAGGCACTTTGTGGTGCGGCACTGTCCATGGGAACAAATGTTGAAATTATTGATTCGCCCGGATATGCTCCACTTTATAATGATAAAAATCTGACGAAGATAGCAAAAAAAGCAGCTGAGCTTTTTATTCCCAAATATCAATTTGATGTATATGACATTATGTCATCTGGAAGCACCGATATGGGAGATTTATCATGTATTATGCCTGTTATTCATCCATATGCTTGTGGTGCAGAAGGTACATCTCACGGCGATGATTTCATCATATCTGACCCTGTGGCAGCTTGTGTTGACAATGCTAAATTCCAGCTTGGAATACTTTCGTTGCTCCTTATTGATGATGCAAAAGAAGCCAAAAAAGTAATAGATGAATTTAAGCCGTTGTTTGCATCTAAAGAAGAATACCTTGCATATATAGATAGCTTAAATTGCTCAGGAAACAGAATAGAGTATAATGATGACGGAACGGCTAAAGTGAATATAAATTAAAAAATAGAGTGTTTGAAATGTAAAGTTTTCAAACACTCTATTTCAGTTTTTATATAATCATTTGATTATCAAGCCTTTGATTAATTTCATCAGAAGGCGGATATCCAAAAAAGTTTTTAAAATCGCGGTAAAAGGAAGAATAGTCAGAGAAACCGCATTTTGCATATATTTCAGTTGGCTTATAGTTGGCACGAAGTAGCTTCTGTGCCATTGTAAGACGTTTTGCAATTATATATTTTTTAGGTGTTATCTCAAGATGCTTGACAAACAATTTGTGCAAACTGCTTTTGGAAATATAAAGTTCATTACACAGCGCTTCTAAACTGAAATTGTACATAAGATTTTTGTCAATATAAGCATTTGCTCTTTCAATAATATAATTTGTGACATATGGTATTTTTGAAATTTGTTCAGGAGAGATTTCTCTTGAAATTATGATGTTTAAGAAAATTTCTTCTGTAATATGTGTAAGTATCTTTTTTAAAGCATCGCCATCTATGTGATTACTGTAAAAACTATATTTTTCAAATAAATCGGTAATGTGCCTTGGATCACGGAATGTTATAACATCTAAATCGGAAGGGAGCATATCATAAATTTGTGGATGTATGATTGACTTATCAAAGGTTATAACATATCTTCTATACGCTTTTTTATTGTTAAATTTTATAATATGTCTCAAATTAGGCCTTGTAAGAATCAAGTAATTGTCGGTAACATTGTAAACTTTTTCACCTATGATGTATGTGAGGTCGCCTTCAATTAGGAATATCATTTCAAAGACATTGTGAACGTGTGGTGCAATACCCTTGGCTGCTATGCTTGCATCTTCAGAATAATGTGCCCAGAACTCATCACTTGCATAGTCCAAAACGGTTGACTTACTCATTAAAATCACCTTCTTACAACTTTTTTTTTATTATAACATAAAAATACACTTTTTGCAATCAATAATTCTTGTTTTTACAATTTACATAAAGAAAAAAACAATATATAATATAACAAAAAGTAATGTGGAAAGAGATGAAAAGATGTATAAAATTGCTATTTTAGGTTGCGAAAACTCTCACGCTAATCAATTTTTAGATATTATAAGTAAAAACAAAAAGTTTTCTGATGTAGAGGTTGTTGGTGTATACTCTGATGATGAAGCAGCTCTAAAGAAGCTGGCAGAACAATACCAGATATATGCTATGAAAAGCTATGATGAACTTGTGGGAAAGATAGACGGTGTTATGGTAACGGCAAGACACGGCAATAACCACTTGAAATACGTTGAGCCATACCTTTCAAGTAAAATAGCCGTTTTTGTAGATAAACCGATAACAATATCTGAAGATGACGCTATTTCGCTTGCACAACAACTTAAAGAGCACGGAAACAGATTTGCAGGTGGCTCTATGCTAAAGTTCAGTAAACTTATCGCTGAGCTTAAAAAAGATGTGAAGAAAGAGGCATTTGGAAAGACAATCGGCGGCTTGGTAAGAGCACCGCTCAGCTTGGAAAATGAGTACGGTGGTTTTTATTTCTATTCACAGCACCTTGTAGAAATGGTGTGTGAAGTTTTTGGAAGATTTCCCAAAAGCGTTGTAGCTGTTCAAAATGATAAAAACATCACTGCTATTTTCAGATATGAAAATTATGATGTTACAGGCGTATTCACAGGCGAGGCGTGGTCATATAGTGTAACACGCTTGAGTATTGATAAAACCTATGGTGATACAATTGAATTAAGTGATGAATCTAAAAAAGAATTTGAATCGTTTTATGATTGCCTTAAAGATAAAGGAGAGCAGATGGATATAAAAGAATTTATCTCACCTGTATTTATTTTAAATGCAATTGAAAGATCACTTAAAAGTGGAAAAGAGGAAATAATATCATGGCATTAAATATTGCCTTTGCGGGCTTTAGACATGGACATATTTTTGGACTTCATAGCTTAGCATTAGAAAATAACAACGTGAATATAGTGGGTTGTTTTGAAGAAAATGCAGCAGAGCAGGAAAAGGTTTTTAAAAATCACGGAATCACATTTTCATATGCAAGCTATGAAGCCATCTTAAATGACGATAAAGTAGATGCTGTCGCAATAGGGGACTATTATTCCAAACGTGGAAAGATGGTAATAGATGCCTTAAAGCATGGCAAACATGTAATATGCGACAAACCTGTCTGCACAGACCTTGGTGAGCTTGACGAAATCGAAAAGCTGGCTAGCCAAAAGAATCTTCAGGTATGCTGTATGTTTGACCTCAGGTATATGCCACAAATCAGCAAAGTTAAGGAGCTGATAGAAAGCGGAGAAGTTGGGGATTTACGTATAGCTTCATTTACAGGTCAGCATTGTCTTGATTATGGAAACCGTCCTGGATGGTACTTTGAAGAAGGTAAACACGGTGGCACAATCAATGATATTGCAATACACGGTATAGACCTTTTAAGGTTTATTACAGGCAAAAATCTTACAAAGGTAAATTGTGCAAAAACATGGAATGCTTTTGCAGATAAAGAGCCAGCATTTAAAGACAGCGCACAGTTTATGGTTGAGATGGAGAATATGTCTGTTATGGCAGACGTATCCTATGCAGCACCTAAATGCAGCGGTATGCCGACATATTGGGATTTCTACTTGTGGGGCACAAAAGGGATGATAAACTTTAAACTCTGTGAAAACAAAATCCACTTGTATAAAGAAACAGAAGAAATTATAGATTGTGAGCCTTTAGCTCTTGGATATCTTGATGCATTTATTAATGAAATAAACGGCACAAGCACTATGATGAATACAAAGAGTGTAATAGATTCGCAAAGACAAGTACTTTTAATACAAAAAGCTGCTGACGAAGAATAATATAAGGAGGAATGTTATATGAAGAAGTTAAAAGTAGCAATAATCGGTCAAGGCCGAAGCGGAAGAGACATACACGGTGCATACTTAAAGTCAGAACATAACACCATTTTTGAGGTAGTTGCAGTTGTTGATAAGGACGCAGCACGCAGGGAAAGGGCGCTCGAGGAATATCCGGGATGTAAGGTTTATGAGACCTATCAGGAACTTTTTGGCAAGAAGAACATCGATCTTATCACAAACGCATCGTACTCAGACCAGCATTTTGAAATAACGAAAGATTTGCTTGAGCATGGCTTTAACGTACTCTGTGAAAAGCCATTTGCAAAAAATCAGTATGAATGTGATGTTCTTATCAAAACTGCAAAGGAAAATAATGCAAAATTGTATGTTTTCCAACAGTCATACTTTGCACCATTTTACGTTGCTGCACAGGAAATGATCAAAACAGGCAAATTAGGTGATATCAAGCAAGTTAATCTTACATATAGCGGTTTTGCAAGACGTTGGGACTGGCAGACAGCTCAGGTGAAAATGGGTGGTAGCATATATAATACAGGACCGCATCCGATTGGTCTTGCTCTAGGCTTTTTAGACTTTGACGAGGACTTTAAAGTTGTTTACTCAAAGCTTGATACATTGCTTACAAGCGGTGATGCAGAGGATTTTGCAAAGATTATTCTTACTGCACCAAACAAACCGTTAATCGACATTGAAATACATTCAAATGATGCTTATCCGGAAGCACCTTTAAAGATTTACGGTTCAAAAGGAACGTATGTTTCAACTTTTGCTGATTATAAGATGAAGTACATAGTGGATGGGGAAAACCCCGAAAAACCATTAATTATGGAGAGCCTCAAAAACGAAGAGGGACTTCCTATGTATTGCGGAGAACAGCTCATAACACATGAAGAAGAAGGAACATTTGAAGGTAATGCCTTTGATGTAGGAACATCTTCTTTATACCAGATGATATATGACAATATTGTAAATGATGCACCGATTAAGGTTAAGCCTGAACATGCTTCAATGACTATTAACGTTATTGAAAGAGTTCATGCTGATAATCCACTAGAAATCAAATTTGTATAAAAATTTTAAATGTGCTGCCGATGCTTGTAAAGTCGGCAGTACATTTTTTCCTATTTATTCATACAAAAAATGCTATTAATATGAAAAAGTCAATATTTTTATAAAAAAAGTCAAAAACTTACTTGACGTAAACTGATGTGAATGTTAAAATGACATAAGATAAAGATTTTTGCGGTGGAAAAACTCTTTATGCATTGTTTTTGTGGTGTGGAGGAACTATATGAAAACATGTATCATAGTAGGAGCGGGGGGACGAGGAAAAGATTCATATGCTCCGTATATAAAAAATAACAACTTAATGAAAATTGTGGGAGTTGTCGACCCTGATGACTATAAGAGAAATCAGTTTAAAGAAAACTATGCTATTTCAGACAGTATGTGCTTTACTGACTATAGAGATCTTTTTAAACGAGGAAAGCTCGCAGATTGTGTAATCATTTGCACACAGGACAGAATGCATTTAGAGCCAACCTTAATGGCAAAAGAATGCGGATATCATATTCTGCTTGAAAAGCCAATTGCTCCAACCATAAAGGAAGTGGAAAAGCTCCAAAAATCCTTTAAAGGTTATGATAAAATATTTATGACTGCCTTTGTTTTAAGATATACTCCATTTGTCAAAAAGATAAAAGAAATAATTGATAACGGTGAAATTGGCGATATAATTACAATGCAGTTTAACGAAAATGAGGGCTTTTGGCACCATGCTCACAGTTATGTGCGCGGCCCGTGGAGTAATGCTAAAGGTTCATCTCCGCTCATTGTAGCTAAATCCTGTCATGATATCGACCTTATGCTGTATCTTATAGGCTCTTCTTGTAAAAACATTTCATCCTATGGAGGTAATACATATTTCAGATTTGAAAATGCACCAGGTAACGTGCCGGCAAGATGCACAGACGGATGTCCATATGCAGATTCCTGTATATACTATGCTCCAAGACTCTATACAGAGGGTAAAGCCAGATATTTTGTGCATAAATTTGAATGTGGCGAAAATGATGAAGATATTATACAAGCCTTGAGGACAAATCCATACGGAAGATGTGTTTATAGATGTGATAATGACGTTTGTGACCATCAGGTTGTTGGTATGGAATTTGAAAATGGAGCAACAGCAGTATTCACAGTCAGCGCATTTTCGCTTGAAAACAACCGCACATTAAAGATTATGGGCACAAAGGGCGAAGTTGGCGGATGTATGGAAACAGGCGAGCTTAAACTTAAAAGGTTTGATGATATGTCAGTAACCAAAATTAAGATTGAGCACGATGGAACAAAGCATTGTGGCGGAGACGGAGGACTTATGGATTATTTCGTTGAAACCATAAATAATTATGAAAAAGTATCACACAAAGTTGACAAGTGGATGTTTGATTCTCATAAGGTGGCATTTTTTGCAGAAAAATCAAGACTTAAAGAAGAAATAATCAGCATGTAATTTAGAAATTTTAATTAAGCAGTAATTTTATTGTAGTGTTTCTCATATAAATTATATAAAATCATATGAGAAAGACGGGATAAAATGCTTACAAAATTACAAAGGATGCTTAAAAATCATATAAAGCATAATTTTGCATACTACATTTTTATTTTATGTGGTTTTGTATGCGGCGGCATAATTGCCGCCGTTTGTGTTTTTGGACTGTCAGAACTTGATTATAGGGAGCTGACAGTCTATTTTGCTGACTTTTTTTCAGGGATAAACAAGACGGGGACAGACTCATTTGAAATTTTCAGGCTTTCAGTTATGTCAAATCTAAAGCTTTACATGTTTGCCGTGTTGCTTGCTATGATGATAATCGGCACGCCACTTATACCAGCTATATCAGGAATGCTTGGATATTCTGTGTTTTTTACTTTATTCTTTCTCTTTAAGGCATATACATTAAAAGGAGTACTGTTTTATATAGCAGGGATGCTTCCACATCAGCTCATAAGTTTTTTCTGCCATGCAGGTGCTTTAATGACTTCAATGCAGTTTTCAGTATCTCTGTTAAAAGAGCGGGGAGATATCAAAAAACGTCTCATAAGCTATTTGATGAAAATGTCAGCAATGTTTTTAATAACTGTATTTGCATCGCTCCTGCAAGGATATATTGAGCCGATTTTCATAAGACTTATTGCTCCTTTGTTTATAAGTTGAAATTCTGGATAAAATTTAATCTTTACATTTACATGAAAATGGTTTACAATAATAATATAATCGAAAGGAAAATTGAAACATAAGGAGAAGGCTTATGCCCGAATTGATAGCACAATACATAGATTATCTTGAAAATGAAAGAAAACTGTCCAGGAACACTCTTTTATCATATTCGCGTGATATTAGGGTATATCTTGATTTTCTGGAAGAACAGAATGTAAAAAATATTACTTCAGCTAAAGCACAGCACATAAAGGGTTACATAAAACATTTAAAATCAAAGGGTAGAGCAGAATCAACTGTTTTAAGAAATTTTGAATCTGTCAAAAATTTGTATATCTATCTAAAAAAGAAAGGTGTGGTGGAAAGTAACCCTGCTGATGAGGTGCAGAGCCCTAAAATGACAAAAAAACTTCCTGAAGTACTTTCTTTTGATAAAGTAGAAAAGCTCTTGTCAGCCCCTGATGAAGATGATATAAAAGGGTGTCGCGACAGAGCAATGCTAGAGCTTTTATACGCGAGCGGAATGAGAGTAACGGAGCTCATTACAATTCAAATAGATGATGTAAATCTCGATATGGGGTTTATTAACTGTCACACGGAAAATAAAACGAGAATAATCCCAATAGGAAAAATTTGTATGGATGCACTTATAAAATACATAAAAACCGCAAGAAAGGTTTTAGTAAAGGACAACACGCAAAGGGTGCTGTTTGTAAACATAAACGGCGAAAAAATGTCAAGACAGGGATTTTGGAAAATGTTAAGAAGTTATGCTACCAAAGCAGGTATTAGCGACAATATAACACCACATACACTTCGTCATTCCTTTGCCGTGCATCTTTTAGAAAATGGTGCAGATTTGCGCTCAATTCAGGTGATGCTCGGTCATAGTGATATATCGAGCACACAAATTTATGCGACTATGATGAATAATAAACTAAAGAGTGTGTATAAAAAAGCTCATCCAAGAGCATAGCCGAAAGAGAACAATCTGCCTCTGAAAATTGGAATTTGTATTATTCTCTCTCGGTTAAAAAGTTTTAAAAATGTACAAAAAACTTTCATTTACTGTTCATAAATTTGATTGACTTAGCTTTTTTTAAAAGGTATAATATAATCAGATATATATTTTACATAAGAGAGGAGTTTGACTATGAATAATCAGAGAGTTTTAGTTGTAGATGACGATAAAAATATTTGCGAGCTAATCAGACTCTACCTTGAAAAAGAAGGCTTTAGCGTGACACTTGCTCACGACGGTCAGGCTGCCGTTAATTCATTTAAAGAAAGTACACCTGCAGTTGTATTGCTTGATGTTATGCTTCCGAAGATGGACGGTTTTCAGGTGTGCAGAGAAATCAGAAGAGTAAGTAACATTCCTGTGATTATGCTCACAGCAAAGGGAGAAACATTTGATAAGGTGTTGGGGTTAGAGCTTGGTGCTGATGACTATATTGTAAAGCCCTTTGAAAACAAAGAGCTTGTTGCAAGAATAAAAGCAGTTTTGAGAAGATCAGGACAAAACGACACTGCTGATAAAGAAATTGTATATCCCAATATTGTTATTAATCTTTCTAACTATGAGCTTAAAATAAGCGGAAAGTCAATAGATGTTCCACCAAAAGAGCTTGAGCTTTTGTATTTTATGGCAACTAATCCCAATAAGGTTTTTACACGTGAACAACTGCTCGAAACTGTGTGGGGGTTTGACTATTTCGGTGATTCAAGAACAGTTGATGTTCATGTAAAAAGACTTCGTGAAAAGCTTGATTTGGCAGGACCTGATCAGAACTGGCAACTCAAAACCGTATGGGGAGTAGGCTATAAGTTTGAAGTCAAATAAGGCGCATTCAGGGAGTGATCAGATTGCGAAAAAGAGGTATCTTCGGACAACTTTTTTCTCTTGTAATAATGGTGCTGACGTTCAGTTTCTTTATAAGCGGAACTTTTCTATATAGCTTTTTAGGTAATTTCTTAACGAGGCAGAATGTCAAGGAGCTGACATCAACTGCAAACAAGATTTCTGAATTTACAATAAATCTTGCAAAGGTTCAGCCCGACATATTAAAAGAAACATATAAAGCCAATATTGACGTTATTGCGCTGTCAACAAATACATTGATTGCGATTATAGATAATGACGGCGATGTTGTTGTAAACAGTGGAAAAGACGAAAGCCTTAAGATTAACAAAGAGTTTGTACAAGGGATTTTAAAAGGTAACACAGTAAAGTTCATCGGTAATCTTGGTGGAATTTTTAACACAACATTTTTAACTGTTGGAGTGCCAATGAGAGAAGGCGATTCGGTATTTGGCGGTGTTATGATAAGTATGCCGGTGCCTGAGATTAATCATCTGCGTTCAGAGATTATGACAAGATTTATAATAATCGCAGGCTTTGTATTACTGTTTGCCGTTATGATTACTTATATCATATCTAAAAAAATCACAACACCTTTAAAGACGCTTAATAATGCTGCTAAAAGTATAGCAAACGGCAATTATGAGAAGAGAGTAGAGCTAAATGCTAATAATGAGATTGGAGAGCTTGGTGAAACGTTTAATGACATGGCGGGAGCGATTTCGCGTCATGAAACTGCAAGAACAAGCTTTCTTGCAAATATTGCACACGAACTAAGGACACCAATGACTACCATAACAGGTTTTGTTGAAGGACTGCTTGACGGCACGATTCCTGACGATAGACGCGAGCAGTATTTATCTATCGTGCTTGATGAGAGCAAACGTCTTTCAAGACTTGTAAATGACCTGATGGATATGAATAAGCTTGAGCAGGGTAAATTCAATGTTGAAATGCGCGACTTTGATATAAATGAGATGATTCGTCTGCATATCATAAAAATTGAAAAACGTATCCTTGACAAAAATATTAATCTTACAGTTAATTTTGAAAGCGATAGTCTGCGTGTCTTTGCCGATAAAGACAGTATTCAGAGAGTGCTCATTAACCTTGTTGACAATGCCGTGAAGTTTGTAGATAATGGTGGTTTTATTGACATCAGAACAGGAGTACAGGACCAGAAAGCATATGTGTCTATTCAAAATTCAGGAGAGGGGATAGACAAAGCAGATATTGAGCATATTTTTGACAGATTCTATAAAAGCGATAAGTCAAGAAGTCTTGATAAAACAGGTGTGGGGCTTGGACTTTATATTGTAAAGAGTATACTTAAGGCTCATAAAGAACGAATATGGGCAGAGAGTGAGATTGGGAAATATTCAAGATTTAATTTTACTTTAGCACTTGCTCCAAAGAGATGAAATAGGGTGTAGCAAAATGATTCAATTTTGCTACACTTCTTTCATTTATAAAAAAATGCGGTGGTAAAACCACCGCATTTTCATATTAATTAAAATCTTAATTATTTGTTGTCAACGCCGTAAGCATAAGCAATAAGGTCAACAACTTTGTTTGAGTAACCCCATTCGTTATCATACCATGAAACGAGTTTTACGAAGTTATCATTTAATGAAATACCTGCTTTAGCATCAAATATAGATGTTCTAGCATCTGAAATGAAGTCAGATGAAACAACAGCATCTTCTGTGTATCCTAAGATGCCATTAAGTTCGTTTTCGCTTGCAGCTTTAACAGCAGCTTTGATTTCATCATATGTTGCAGCTTTTTCTAAACGGCATGTTAAGTCAACAACAGAAACGTCT
This sequence comes from Clostridia bacterium, assembly GCA_045648985.1. Taxonomy (GTDB): domain Bacteria; phylum Bacillota; class Clostridia; order UBA1381; family UBA9506; genus SIG437. The sequence goes on along the minus strand of JAZROZ010000023.1, from coordinate 5,731 downwards.
GCTGTAGGAACTCTGAATGCCATACCTGTGAGCTTGCCGTTGAGTTCAGGAATAACCTTACCAACTGCTTTAGCTGCACCTGTTGAAGACGGGATGATGTTAAATGCAGCGCCTCTGCCGCCTCTCCAGTCTTTCTTAGAAGGACCGTCAACTGTTTTCTGTGTAGCTGTTGTAGCATGAACAGTTGTCATTAAGCCTTCGATAATACCAAACTTCTCGTGAATAACTTTAGCTAAAGGAGCTAAACAGTTTGTTGTACAAGAAGCATTAGAAATAACAGTCATATCCTTTGTATATTTGTTGTTGTTAACGCCCATAACAAACATTGGAGCGTCAGCTGATGGAGCTGAGATAACAACTTTCTTAGCACCTGCCTGGATATGAGCTGAAGCTTTTTCAGTTGTTGTGAATACACCTGTTGATTCAACAACGTATTCAGCACCGCAGTCTTTCCACGGAATTTCTGCAGGGTTCATGCTTGCATAAACAGCGATTTCCTTGCCGTTTACAACGAGCTTGTCACCTTTTGTTTCAATTGTTCCTTTGAACTGACCGTGTACTGTATCGTATCTTAACATGTAAACCATGTATTCAAGATCAATGAATGGGTCATTGATACCTACTACGTCAACTTTTTCGTTGTACATAGCAGCTCTGAAAACAAGACGACCGATACGGCCAAAACCATTAATACCAACTTTTGCTTTCATTTAGCAAACCTCCTAAAAAATTGTTATAATTTTGTCAATATATATATTTTATAATATATTGCTAAAATATTCAAGTATTATTTGAAAAAAATTTAATTTTTTTCGACTTTTTTATTCTTCAATCATAACTATTGACTCGATAACCGGTTTTTCAATGAGCATTTCACCGCTTGTAGGCATTTCAGCGATGTCGTCAACAACATCCATACCTTCTAAAACCATACCGAAAGCTGCATAGTTTCCATCTAAGAATTCTCCGTCATCGTGCATAATGAAGAACTGACCGCTTGCAGAGTTTGGTGCATTTGTGCGAGCAAGTGATAAAACACCGCGTTTGTGAGAAAGCGGATTGTCAAATCCGTTTGATGCAAATTCACCTTTAATTGTTTCGTCCATACCGCCAATTCCTGTGCCGGTTGCCGAACCACCCTGAATCATAAATCCCGGAACTGCTCTGTGAAAAACCTTGCCGTTATAATAGCCTGTTTCAACACCCTTTAAGAAAAGGTCAACTGAGAGTGGCGCAATCTCAGGATAAAGCTCCATTTTAATCTCTCTGCCATCTTCTAAAGTGAGAAGAACTTTTGGGTTTTCATTTGAGGGAGCTTCGGTCTGAGCATCGTTTTGGGTTTCATCCTTACCGCTGCCATTTGAACAAGCTGTGCAGAACATACCGAAAACAAGCATAAAAGCTGTTATTTTAAAAATTTTCTTCAGCATAATTTCCTCCTTGTTATTTTCCAAAATAAAACCATTATATATTTTATCACAAAATGGTAAAAAATCAAGTGTTTTAATAACTTTTTCAAGTTTTTTTTCTCAATCCCTTTACTTTTTAAAATGTTTGATATATAATGATACATTAGAAGAAAAAACTAATTCTTAGGAGGATAATTATGGATATCAAAATCACAAAAACAACAACTCCGAAAGAAAAACCGGCAGTAGATGCTTTAGGTTTCGGAAAACATTTCACAGACCATATGTTTGTGATGGATTATACAGATGGAATAGGCTGGCATGATGCTCAGATTGTTCCTTATGGTTCGATTTCAATCGACCCGTCATGCATGGTTTTACACTATGGCCAGGCTATTTTTGAAGGTCTTAAGGCATATAAAACGGCTGATGGCTCGATAAATCTTTTCAGACCTGAAAGAAATATGCACAGAATCAATGTTTCAAATGACAGACTTTGCATTCCGCAGATTGATGAAGAGTTTGCAGTAGAAGCTATCAAACAGTTGGTTTTAGTTGACCAGGATTGGATTCCCGAAGGTGAAGGCACATCTCTTTACATTCGTCCGTTCATTTTCGGAACAGACAATGCTCTTGGTGTTCATCCCTCAAAAACATATAAATTCATGGTGATTTTATCACCTGTTGGCTCATACTATAAAGATGGTCTCGCTCCTGTTAAAATCTGGGTTGAAGATGACTATGTTCGTGCCGTAAAAGGCGGTATGGGTTATGCTAAAACTGCAGGTAACTATGCAGCAAGCTTAAAAGCTCAGGAAGTTTCAGAAGCAAAAGGTTATTCTCAGGTGCTTTGGCTTGACGGTGTTAACAGAAAGTACATAGAAGAAGTCGGCGCAATGAATATCTTTTTTGTAATCGGAGACGAGATTGTAACTCCTGAATTAAACGGAAGTATTTTGCCGGGTATTACGAGAGATTCTGTTTTAAAGGTGCTTCAGGCTAATGGCTATAAAGCAAAAGAGAAGAGAATTTCAATTGATGAAATCTTAAAAGCATATAAAAAAGGCAAGCTAAAAGAAGTATTCGGCACAGGTACAGCCGCAGTAATTTCACCTGTCGGCGAGCTTTGCTATAAGGGTAAGAAAATGGTAATCAACAATAACGAAATCGGTGAGATTTCACAGTTCTTATATGATACAATCACTGGTATCCAGAAAGGTGCAGTAGAAGATACACTAGGATTTACTGTAAAAGTTCAGTAATCCTGGCTTGATAAAATTACTTGGAACACAAAAGACAACTTTGTTGTTGTATAACATAGCGTGAAACTCTTAGTTGTATGAAAAAATAAATATTAAGAAAAAAGGAAGAAAAATCTTATTAAGTTTGATTTTCCTTCCTTTTTTTGTATGTCTTTTGCTACGAATAAACTTCACCTCTCGACGTACCAATGTACGTCTTCGGGTTCCCTTTGGTTCAGCTTGTCAATTCTAAGCAATTTTCTCTGCGCCAATGGTGTGATAAAACACAACAAAAAAGCTCACAACAAATGTTGTGAGCTTAAACTTTTAAATACTATTCTGCACTGAAGGGCAAAAGAGCGATATGACGTGCACGTTTGATAGCTTCAGTGAGCTGACGCTGATGTTTAGCGCAAGTTCCTGTGATTCTTCTTGGAAGAATCTTAGCTCTTTCAGACACAAATCTTCTGAGCTTAGCAACGTCTTTGTAATCGATATAATCTATTTTGTCCTGACAGAACTGACAAACCTTTTTCTTTGGTTTGCGAGCTTTGTTCATAGGTCTTTCAGCCATTTTAACTTCCTCCTTATTAATTTTTACTGATTAAAAGGGTAAATCCTCTTCCTCGACAGGCATAAACCCATCGATATCACCTGACGGAGCTGTTGGGAAAGGGTTAGCAGGGGATGCCTGCGCACTACTAGACATGCCTTCATTTTTGCTCTGAGCAAATTCAGCATGGTCAACAACAACTTCTGTTGCGTATCTTTTGTTTCCATCGTTATCATCCCAAGAACGTGTCTGGATGCTTCCGTCTAAAGCAATTCTCATTCCCTTTGTGAAGAATTTGCAGATGAAATCTGCCTGTTGTCTCCATGCAATACAACTGATGAAGTCAGCTTGTCTTTCTTCACCCGCTTTTTGATATCTTCTGTCACAAGCAACAGTGAAGCTGCAAACAGAAACACCGGATTGTGTTGTACGGAGTTCAGGGTCTCTTGCGAGTCTTCCAACCAGTATTACTTTGTTCATGAAAACTACCCCCTTAGACACTTAATTAGCTTTTTAAATTAGCTTCTTTTTTTCTTGTCTTCTTTTTTTATAACGATATCTCTTAATACGCCTTCGGTTATACGGTAGATTCTTTCAAGCTCCTGCGGGAAATCCGGTTTTGAGCTGAAGTTAATAAGCACATAATAACCTTCGGTTAAATCATTAATTGGATATGCAAGTCTTCTTTTTCCCCATTCATCAATTGATGTGATCTCACCTGCTCCTGAAATTAATGATTTGAACTTTTCTACAAGACCTGTGATTTTTTCTTCTTCAAGGCTTGCGTCAATTACAAAAATAGTCTCGTAATTGTTGATTGTTTCCATCATCTTTTTCACCTCCTTCTGGACTTTAGGCTCTGGGCTCTTGGCACAGAGCAAGGTTTGTGTACGTAAACATACTTAATCATTATAATAGATAATTAATGTTTTGTCAATAGAAAAAAGTGATAAAAATTTATTTTTTTGGTATTGAAAAATGGTTTTAAATGGTGTATAATATAAATGTTGTGTGATAAATAGCGAGAAAATGTATGTGGGGAGCATTGGAAAAATGGCAAAGAAATATCCAAAAATATATTTAGCGATAGATAACTGTATATTCTATAAAAGGTGGACATCACCTGATGAATGGGCAGCCAAAATCAAAGAATTAGGTGTTAACTACATAGAGGCAAGTGCTGATACAGAGCTTGACCCGCTTTATATGGGAAAAGAATATTTAAAAGACTGGATAGAGGAAGTAAAAAAGGCAGAAAAAAAGCATGGTGTTAAAGTATGTAATCTCTATTCAGGACACGGCTCATACACAACACTTGGCTTAGCGCATCCTGATAAACGCGTTCGTGATAACATGGTAGAAAACTTTGTTTTCCCACTTATATCTGCTGCAGCTGAACTTGAAAGCGGACTTGGTTTTTTTGCACATGCTTTTAAAAATAGTATTTTGCAGAGCGAAGAAACATATAATAAATATGTTGATATATTGATAGAAGAATTAAGTAAGGTAAGTAAGTATGCAGCAGAGCAGAACTGTACAAGTGTAGGACTTGAGAGAATGTACACACCACATCAGTATCCATGGCGTGATACTGATACAGAGTATCTTCTTAAGAAAGTAAAAGAAAGAAGTGGCTATGATTTCTATTTCACGGAAGATTTAGGACATCATCATAATAAATTCCAGATTCCTTCTGACGAGAAAATTTTGTCGGCAGAACCAGGAGATGTATGGCTTGGCACAGATAAAGCCTTTAAGCTTGCAAGAGAAGGCGGGGAAAATGTACTGAGCGAAATACATAAAGAAATTGAAAATAATCCGCAGCTTTTTGCAAAAGTCTCAGACGGCGATTGCTATGAAGCGTTGAGAAAATTCGGTTGCTATAGCCCGATTATCCACCTTCAGCAGACAAATGGAACAATTTCTGCACACTTGCCGTTTACAAAAGAAGAAAATGCAAAAGGCGTTGTAGATGGCAAAAAAGTTTTAAGAGCACTAAAAGAATCATATGATAAAGAACAAGACGCAGGACTTCCTACAAAATGTGATGAAATCTATCTCACCTTAGAACTTTTCTCAGGAACAACATCAATTATGGAAAAAGTGCTCAGTGACTGTAAAAAGAGCGTGGAATACTGGAGACAGTTTGTTCCGCAAGACGGAATGTCACTTGATGAACTTGTGTAAAAACATAAGTTAAAAAAGATAAGAAAATTATTCTTATCACATTATTAAGCCTTATCACTCACATTTCGATACCTTTTCCTGCTGTTGCTGCGACCGGAAATTTTCCGGTCGCCGGCGACAGTCTAACTTTGGCAGGTAGATACGAAATGACTTTAGGTATATAAAAATGGTGTATATCAGTAAAGACCACCACCAGATAATGAAGTGAACCCCAAAGTTTAGACAAAAATTTAATATTAAATTGCTTATGAATGAGTTCGGTATTGTACCGGGCTCATTCCTTTTAGTTTTAAAGAAATTCTTTCGTTGTTGTAATAGTCAATATATCTTTTCAATTCAGC
>JAZROZ010000022.1:0-24983 GCA_045648985.1 Clostridia bacterium | reverse complement strand
ATACCTCATTGGTCTTTTCTTCATCAAGATAGTAACCGATAAACAGTCCGTTAGGAGCTCCTTCTTTTGTGCGGATGCAGATTTCTCCCGTATCACCGATTTTACATTCGTTACCATCAGGATCAAGAACAACCACATCATAAAGAGGACTGGGTCTGCCCATTGAACCGATTTTCGGTGTGGAACCAACAAAGTTTGCAATCGAAAGTGTGGTTTCTGTCTGACCGAAGCCTTCCATAATGGTAAGACCTGTTGCCTTTTTAAACTGATTGAATACTTCAGGATTGAGTGCCTCGCCTGCAGTTGTTGCATACTCGATAGAAGAAAGGTCATACTTTGACAAATCTTCCTTGATAAAGAAACGATACATTGTAGGCGGTGCGCAGAATGTTGTGATATTATATTTTGCAAACATTGGTAAGATATCTTCCGAATGGAATCTGTCAAAGTCATAAGTGAACTGTGCCGCTTCACAGAGCCATTGTCCGTAGAGCTTACCCCAAAGAGCTTTACCCCAACCTGTATCAGAGATTGTAAAGTGAAGTCCGTCAGGATTTACATTGTGCCAATGCTTTGCTGTAGGATAATGACCGAGAGCGTATTTGTATGAGTGTGTTGCGATTCTTGGATATCCTGTTGTTCCTGATGTAAAGAGCATAAGCATTGGATCATTACCACAAGGAGTATTTTCTGTGCGGTCAAAGTGCGTGCTGAAGCGTTCCATCTCAACATTGAAATCGTGCCAGCCTTCTTTATTACCGCCAACCATGATTTTTACCATACCGGGATAGTTTACTGCTGCCTTTTCGGCTTCAAGCGATACATCTCCATCTGCAGTACATACAACAGCTTTTACTCTTGCTGCTTTGTATCTGTAATCAAAATCGTGTTCAACAAGCTGATTTGTTGCAGGGATTGCGATAGCGCCGATTTTATGAAGTGCAAGCATCGAAAACCAGAACTGATAATGTCTTTTTAAAACGAGCATTACAGTATCGCCTTTTTTGATGCCGAGCGATTCAAAATAGTTTGCAGTTTTTGCAGAATATTTCTTCATATCACTGAATGTAAATCTCTTATCAGATTTGTCATTAGCAACCCACATCATAGCGAGCTTATCCGGGTTCTTTTCTGCGATAGCATCCACACAGTCAAATGCGAAATTGAACGAATCGTCATTCTTGAATTTGATACCGCTGAACACACCATTTTCATCGTATGACGATTCGATGAAATTATCTGCTACAGTTTTACCTGAAGCTTCCTTTACCGAAGCCTTTTCTGCTACATACGGCGCTTCGGGATAATCTTCGCCCAGACGTACCTCCTGCGGATTTAAAACAACTGCGTGGAATTCGCAGCCACCCCTTGATGCTGCAATCATTCCGTGCGGAATTGTACTGTTATAGAAAATAGAGTCGCCCTCATTTAGCACCTCTACGTGATTGCCAACCTGAACTTTAAGTGAGCCTTTTACGATAACGTCAAATTCCTGACCGTTATGAGAATCGAGCTTAATCGGTGCGTTTTGCTCTTCTTCAAGATATGGGAATTTAACTAAAAACGGCTCTGCGAGCTTATCTTTAAACTTAGGTGCTAAGTTGTTGTACTCGACACCGTGTTTTTTTACAATCTTAAGACCTTCGCCTTTTCTTGCGATAGCATATGATTTTAAAGTCGAGCTTGTGCCCTCTAAAATATCAACAACCTCAACTTTGCACGCCTTAGCGCATTTATAGATAAATGTGAAGGAAAAATCCGTTTCGCCCATCTCTAAAACCTTGTATTCATCTACAGATACGCCACAGAGCTTAGCGAGCTCTTCTTCTGTAAATCCTTTTGCTTCGCGCAGGTCTTTGATTCTGCCTGCGACCTCCTTTAAATTGTAATCCATTGTTTTGTCTCCTTTCATTTTCGCAAATTTTACGAAGTTTGAATAAAACAAAAAACCCGTCTCAAAATAATCTTTTGAGACGAGTTAATAAACCCGCGGTACCACTCAAATTACGGAAAATATTTCCGTCACTTACCGAGCTCTAACAAGCCCTTTGCTTTTACGCAGCATTACGGAAGGAATCTACTCGCTTTCACTTTCGGTCCTCCGACTCAGAAGTGATGGGTCATTGGAAAGCTCCGTCATTGCCTCGCACCAACCGGCAACTCTCTCAAAACCTTGCAATCCGACCGTCTTCGTCACAGTCGTTCTTTGTGATATTCAAATTTTAAAGATATTATACTTCTTTTAAATTCAAATGTCAATACTTTTTTAAAATTTTTTTATTTTCTCTAAAAACCTCGTTTTTAATGCACAAATCGCTGTGCATAGCCACATCTTCTGCAAAGGTCTTCGGATGCCTTACCGCACCTAAATCCCCGGACAATATCAAGTGCTCTTTTTGAAGACAGGATTTTCTCTATATCTTCGCTAAAAATATTGCCAAGGTTAATTAAGCCATCACTGTCAAGACAGCAAGGAACAACAGTACCGTCAGCCAAAATACCAAATTGGTCTTTTAGCCCATAGCAAAAAAATCTGTCTCCCTTAATTTCTGCTTTTTCGTCGGGCCAGTCGAACCGCTCTCCAAATTCAACAAAAATTTTATCACGAATTTTGATGCCGTGAGTATTTTTTTGGTAGTCGCCCGATATATTTTGTTTTAAGACATCAAGCGCTAAACCATTTTTGCCGTTATCTGTGCCCTTGTTCCAAAGACGAAAAACCACGATAGTTCCCATATCTGTCGCACTTTTTGCAAAATCAGCAAGGCTTTGTATATACCTTATGTGGTCATTTTTATTGCTTTCTTCAAAGCTATGCATAGATATATTTACCTTGTGCACACCTGTGCCTAAAAGCTCATCACGACGCTTTGATAAAAGCGTGCCGTTGGTGGTCAGAATAGATTTATACCCATGTGCACCTGCCAGTTTAATAAATTCACATAGCTGCGGATGGGTAAGAGGTTCCCCCATTAAATGATAATAAATGTATTTGGTATGTCCTGTCAGCTTGCTTAAAATATACGCAAACTCTTCTTTAGTCATCTGACGCATCTCGCGTTTGTGACCATGACAAAAAGAGCAGTTCATATTACATATATTGGTAATTTCTACATAAACCTTTTTATACATATCTCATCCTGACGCCTTTTTTAAAATATTATTCCCACTTAGTCTTCATTTGTTTCCCCTGCTAAAAACAATGAAACCCTCGTGCCGAAGCACAAGGGCATATCTTCCATTGGGATTTCTTTATAAAGGTGTTATCCTCGCACCTAATCTTCGGTTATATTGTAGCATAAATTTTCAATTTTGTCAATACAAAATCGCCAAATAACCGAACTTTGGAAGATATTATATTTTATTCAGTTTGCAAAATAAATAATTCTTATATTTCATCTGCCAGATTGATAATTGTCCTCTTTTTCATAGCATACTCATACGCAACCGCCGTTCCGCTTTTCGGCTGGTAGTCTGTCAAATCCCGTCTGCTGTTTTTTCTTACGGGTGGTAAATAACTGTCTTTGAAATATACAATGCAGTAATCAGATTTGTCAATCATTTCATAGTTTCTCTCAACATAAACAGCCTTCCCTGCGTTCCTTAACCTTTCCGGATAATATGTTTCTTCGCAACTTTCCAAAAGATAATTTTCGTAATCTTCGTTTATGTCTGGGTATTCTGCACGAACATAAATTCTCTTAATATATGTATATTTTTCTTTCAGTTCTGAAACAACTTTTCTGCATAAACAATCAAAATCACTTTTACTTCCCATTAAGAATGTATCAACATTATTATGCAGTATCAGATTTTCCATTACTTCATAAACTTTGATTTTTAAAGTGTCTTCTTCTGCAATCTTTCTATGACCGAAAAAACAGCAAGTTTTTCTTTTCTCACTCATAACATACTCCGCTAATAAAAAAGCGCGTAGCCAACCCGAAAGCAGAGCTACGCACCAAAAAACGCAGTGACTCTGTTTCAAAGGTTGCTACACACTTTTTTCATTACATCTAAACTATAGCTTAGGGGTATGACGAAACAAGAGTGTACGCTTTTTACAAATAGCGTACCCCCTAATGCTATGTTTATTCAATTAGATGTTGTCAACAAATGACATAATAATAAAAAAAGTAGTAGCGAGTATATTATAACATTAATTTATCAATTTTACAATAATTTTGTTAAATTCAGCAAAAAAAAGATAACATAAAATGTTGTCAAAGCTATTTTCAAGCATTAAAAAAGCCCTTAAGATAAGGGCTTTTTGCTATACCTTTTCTTTTAATTTTTTCACAGAAGACACAAGCATTCTGCGAAGTTCTGTGCAATCTTTTTTGAATTTATCAAATTCTTCTTTGGAAATACTACCAACTTCACATAAAAGTTCAAGCCAGTATTCTGTTTCATTGCACTCTTTCAAGGCAATTTCGAATTTTGATATAAAATCCTTTGTCCCTTGTGCATATTGTGCTTCGTGAACATTTGCTCCAACGGATGTTCCTGAACGGAGCAGTTGATTTATCAATGCTCCCTCTACACCTTTTTGTTTCATATCTCTGAAAAGAACAACAACTTTCTTGGCAAATTCTTTGGATTTATCTCTCAAAATGCTTTCTGCCATAAAATGCTCCTTTTAGTTTACAGTTTTAAGTTATGAATTTTGCTAAAGCAAAATGTTATGATATGATTGCCTTATCATATTAAACTGCACCAAAGGTGCATCATAACTTTGCGAAGCAAATCATAACCGATAACTTGCCGTCAGGCAATCATAGTTGATAGAATGGGAATAAGCCAAAGGCTTATTCCCACTCTATCGTACCGCTCGGCTTAGGTGTTAAGTCGTAAAGCACGCGGTTTACGTTTTCCACTTCTGTTGTGATTCGTTTTGTAATATGATTTAAAACATCGTATGGGATTTCTTCGATAGTTGCAGTCATAGCGTCAACTGTGTTGACTGCACGGATGATTACAGGGTATGCATATGTTCTCTGGTCGTTTTTAACACCAACAGATTTAAAGTCAGGAACTGCAGTAAAGTACTGCCATACTTTTGATTCCAAGCCATTTTTAGCAAACTCTTCACGAAGAATTGCATCTGATTCTCTTACAGCTTCTAATCTTTCCTTTGTGATTTCGCCAAGACATCTTACACCAAGTCCCGGGCCGGGGAATGGCTGACGATATACCATATCATCAGGAAGTCCTAAAGTAGTTCCTACAACTCTTACTTCGTCTTTATAGAGAAATTTAAGTGGCTCAACCAAAATGAACTGCAAATCTTCAGGAAGTCCGCCAACGTTGTGATGTGCTTTAACGGGGCCGCTTTCTATGATGTCGGGATAAATTGTACCCTGTGCCAAAAACTCAATTCCTGACTGTTTTCTTGCTTCTTCTTCAAAAACACGGATGAATTCAGCGCCGATTATCTTACGTTTCTTTTCAGGCTCAGCTACACCCTTTAATTTATCTAAAAATCTGTCCGCACATTCTACATAAACAAGGTTAGCATCTAACTGATTGCGGAAAACTTCTACAACCTGTTCAGGCTCTCCTTTTCTTAATAATCCATGATTAACGTGAACGCAAACGAGCTTTTTGCCTATTGCTTTTATTAAAAGCGCCGCTAAAACAGATGAATCTACACCGCCTGATAAAGCTAAAAGCACCTTTTTATCTCCTACCTGCTCGCAGATTGCCGCTACCTGCTCGTCAATAAACTTTTGAGCAAGCTCTTTTGTTGTAATACGTGCCATTGATTCGGGTCTTACGTTGTTTGACATATTTTTTCCTCCTATTTTTTATCTGCTGTTTATTTATTATATTATAATACAATTACACCTTTAAAGTCAAGAAAAAAAAGCACATCCATTAACACTAATGAATGTGCTTTTGCGTTCTGGAAAATTTTATCGAGCTGAAACTATTTCATCCATTCGGGGATTTCTATATCTGATGAGCCGTCATTTGAAGAAGACTGTGTTGTTTTAGTTCCGCCAAACAATACGTCTTTAACCGGGAAAGCAACACCTTTGTTTTTACCCTCAAAGCCTGTTGCGATAACAGTGATGATAACCTCATCTTTGAGTGATTCGTCGATAGTTGAACCGAAGATGATGTTAGCATTCGGGTCAGCAGCCTCTGCAACATATTCTGCAGCACTGTTGATTTCGAAGATACCAAGGTCAGAGCCGCCTGTGATGTTGATGAGTACGCCGCGAGCGCCGTCGATTGATGTTTCAAGAAGCGGACTCTGGATAGCAGCCTTAACAGCTTCGTCTGCTCTCTTTTCGCCTGAAGCTCGTCCAACACCCATATGTGCAATACCTGTATTTTTCATGATAGCAACAACGTCAGCAAAATCGAGGTTTATGTATCCCTGACCTGAGATGAGGTCTGAAATACCCTGAACACCCTGTCTTAAAACGTCATCAGCCATCTTAAATGCATCTGTTAAAGTTGTGTGCTGATTTGAAACCTGTAATAATCTGTCGTTAGGGATTGTTACGAGTGAATCAACTGCATCTTTTAATGCTGCGATACCCTCTTCAGCACGTTTCATTCTCTGCTTACCTTCAAAAGCAAACGGTTTTGTTACAATACCAACTGTTAAGATTCCCATTTCTCTTGCGATAGCCGCAACAGCAGGAGCAGCACCTGTACCTGTTCCGCCGCCCATACCTGCAGTAACAAATACCATATCGCAGCCTGCGATAGCAGCAGCAATTTCTTCGTTGCTTTCTTCAGCAGCCTTTAAGCCTACTTCAGGGTTAGCGCCTGCGCCAAGACCTTTTGTGAGCTTTTCACCAATCTGTATTTTCTGTGCAGCCTGTGACCTTGAAAGAGCCTGTTTATCTGTGTTGATTGCTAAAAAATCAACGCCCTTAAGACCGAAATCAATCATTCTGTTAACGGCATTATTACCGCCGCCGCCTACACCTATTACTTTAATCTGTGCAACTCTTGCACCGTCGTTATCAAATTCAAACACCTGTATTTCCTCCTCTTTGGTAATATCTAAAATTCGCTGAGTTTTTACATAAAAACAGTATTATATATTAATTAAATATTATTATAACATAAATGTTACCAAAAAAACAATACCTTTTTATTATTTTTTAAAATTTTTTAGACAAATAGTGTCTTCTTATGATTGAGAAATTATTAAAAATTCTCGTACCGAAAACTATAAGACCAACTAAAAACAGGTCAGCACCGAGCATTTTGCCTAAAAATGTCAAAGCAAGCGCTAAAACACTGTTACCAAAAAACCCTGAAATAAAAACAGGGATATCAAAGCACTTTCTTATAAGTGAGGAAACTCCGCCCATTAGCGAGTCAAAAAGTGCTAAGATTATGATTGCAACATATTGAAAATACTCCCCAGGTACTGTAAAGGGGAAAACCATTCCAAGCAATATACCAACTGCCGCAAAGCCAATTAAAATCATCTGACTTCCCCCTTTTCCGCTATGACGGGAAGTGCCACGTCATACGATACTTTTCCGCTGTATTTTGGAATTACAAGCTCTGGCACCTTGCTGATTTTGATGTCGAAACCCCAGACAGCCAGACTGTCTACCACACCGCCGTTTAGCTTTAAGGCGGCTTCTAACTGGTCTGCTTTTCCTATAGCTTTTATTACATATGGCGGTGTCATTTTTTTATCATTTACCAAAACTGACGGACCGACACATCTTACGGCTGACGTGGAAATTATACGGCTGTCGTTTACTGCTACAACCTCTGCGCCTGCCGCAAACAGCTCATTTATTACTTTTCTTATATCTTCGTCGTGTATTAAGGTTGCGTTTGAGTTTATTACACTTTGAGCATCTTTTCTGTTGTTCATATCGTCAAGCGTAACTGTAACGCCTTCGCCCTTTACATCTACCAGACCTGCCAAAAGCTCTGCTCTTGTGAGCTGTTCTGACAGTATTTTGGAATAGTTGTCATCAGCCGCTGCCGCCTCTCTATACTGAGCTATATCATTTTCATAGGCATCAAGCTTTTTTGACATTTCTTCATTTTTTTCACGTTCAGCTTTTAATTCTGTTAAAAGCTCATCTATTCTCAGATTATTTCTGCTTGTAATCTCGTTGTTTTCCAAAACACTTCTGCACTGAAGTGTAACTGCAAAACAAAGAACAAAAATCACTACACCGAGTATAATCTGTATTTTTAAATCCTTACTCAGCACTCGCGTTCTCCCCCGTTTCCTGTGGTGCGTTCGTTTCTTCTGTATTTTGGGTTTCTTCTGTCGGCACTTCTGTCGGCACAGCTATTCCGTAAACTGTTGCCTGCGGCGTTGAAAGGTCAATATATGCCCCCTCTGTTTTTTCGACCTTTGTTATGACATCGTTAAATACTTTAATTTTATATTCTAAGTCTGTCATTTTGCCGAATATTACTTTTACGCCGTCGTGTGTGTAGCCTGAAAAATTTGTTGTATTTGAAAGGTCAATTTCTTTAAAAAGCGAGAGTGCGTCATATTTTTTAAGCAGGTCTATGTAGTCTGTTATGATATCAAAACCTATCTCGTCTTCTACCTTGATAAGCTTGCACTCCGTTGCTTCTGTTATACCAACACCATTTATTATAGGAAGTGTATATGCCGAAACATCGTCAGAAAGCTCTATAACTTTTCCTTTTTCGTTTGTCACAACAAAGCCTGACATATACGGAAAGATAAGCTCGGGATATGTTTCAGAAACTGTTACTTCAATCCTTTTGGGGAGCTTTCTTTTTACTGAAACCGTTTCAATCCTTGAAATTCTTTTTAAATTTGCCGATACCTCGCCTTTATCTATCTTAAATATATTTGTACCAATATTTATTCCTGAAATATTTAAAATATCTTCCGATAATACGGCATCATTTCCTTCTATGACAATCTCACTCACATTAAAGATGGGCGCATATAAAAGCAAAGACAGGATCCCCCCCACCAAAATTAATACTATCATTATAAATCTGAAAAACTTTCCTTTATGAAGTCGTTTTCTTTTCTTTCGTGTAGCTGACATTTTAATATTCCTCTCCTTGTGGTAGTGAAGTTAAACCCTTATAATCTGTGCACCGAGCGATGCCAGATTTTCTTCTATATTTTCATAACCTCTGTCTATGTAGCAGGGTTTATCAATCTCTGTTATGCCATTTGCTGCAAGTGAAGCAATTATAAGTCCTGCACCGCCTCTTAGGTCAGGTGCTGTAACCTTTGCGCCCCTTAGCGTACGTTTTCCCTTTATGAGTGCCGTCTGAGCGCCGACTGTTATATCTGCACCCATTTTTTTTAGCTCATCACAGACACCAAAACGGCTTTTGAATATATTTTCCCTTATCATACTTTTCCCGTCCGCAGTGCAAAGCATTGAAAGAAACAGACTTTGTGCATCTGTCGGAAAAAGCGGATATGGCTTAGTTTCGATGTATTCAATGGCTTTTAGCCTTTTAGGTGCTTTTAAAATCACATTGTTTTCGCCCACACCGATTTTAGCACCGCTTCGTGCCAGATATTCAAGGCATACTCCAAAGTCATCGGGTGTTACGTTTTTTATTTCAATCTCGCCGCCTGTTACAGCCGCTGCGCAAAGATACGTCACGGCAACAATTCTGTCAGACATTATTGTATATTCTGTGCCCAGAAGCTTCTCTACCGCTTCTATATATATCGTGTCAGTTCCTGCGCCACAGATTTTAGCGCCCATTTTGTTTAAAAAGTTTGCAAGGTCAACTATTTCAGGCTCTTTTGCTGCATTTTTAATAGTTGTAAGACCATCACCTATACACGTTGCAAGCATTATATTTTCAGTAGCCCCGACGCTTGGAAAGGTTAGTGCTATTTCCTTTGGGCAAATATCAGTTCCGTCACATTCCAAAAAACCGTCAGTTTCTTTGATAGAAACTCCAAGCTCCGAAAGCGCCGCTATATGTAAATCAATAGGTCTTGGACCAAGCTCGCAGCCGCCCGGTGATGATATTTTAGCGCGTTTGCTCCTGCCAAGTATTGCGCCCATAAATACGATTGAGGACCTTAGCTTTCGCATAAGGTCTTCAGGGATATCGTAGCCTAATTCGCCGCTTGCATCAATGATTAGTGATGTGCCCTCCCTATTTACGTCTGCACCTAAGAACTTCAAAATCTCGACTGTCACACCGACATCATTAAGCTCTGGACAGTTATGTATCACACTTTTTCCTTTTGTCAGTATACTGGCAGCCAAAATGGGAAGCACGGCATTTTTAGCTCCCTGTATATCAAGTGTACCTGTCAGCTTTCTGCCGCCTTTTATTATTAATTTACTCATAGCATCGCACCTCCTGATATTGCATTCTGTCAGCCAAAAAGTTTTCTTATGATGACTGAAACAGCTCTGCAATATTATAATATGCGAAGGTGTTTTTTTTGCTACATTAGTTTCCTGATAATATCAAAGATACGTTTAGACGCATCACAAATACCCATTTCTTTTGAGTTTTTACCCATCTTAATCATTTTTTCTTTATCATTTATGATTTCATATACTGCGTTTTTAAAGGTTTCATTTGTAAGCTCCGATTCTAAAATCACTTTAGCTCCTCCGCCTCTTTCTACACTTTTAGCGTTATATTCCTGATGATTGTGAGCAACGTTTGGCGATGGAATTAAAATTGCCGCTTTTCCGATAGCACAAATCTCGCTGACTGAAAGTGCACCTGCGCGTGAGATTATGAGGTCGGCTGCAGGATAGATTTCATCTCTGTTATATATATAAGGAAGAATATTTATATTTTTACTGAGCTTACTTTTATCAATTTTCTCCATTACATCATCATAATATCTCTTGCCTGCAGCGCTCGTAAAATAGAGAGCGTCAGGGTCAAGGGAGTTTACGAAATCGACCATAGCATCGTTAAGCCTTTGCGCGCCCAAGCTTCCGCCAATCATAACTACAAACGGCTTATCGGACAGTCCAAGCTTTTCGCGTGCCGACCCATAGTCAACAGAAAGAAGTGCGTTGTCAAGCGGATTTCCTGTGAGCACGCATTTATGATGAAGTGATTTATCAATATATTTTAGTGTATCGTTAAAGCTGATGCAGACTTTACTTGCTTTTTTAAGTGACATCTTAACCGTCACACCTGGTATGACGTTTTGTTCGTGAATTATACTCGGGATTTTAAGCGATGCTGCCGCAGCTATCACAGGTGCACAAACATATCCGCCCGTGCCGATAACTACGTCAGGTGCGAATTTTTTGATGATTTTTTTGGAGTCGGCTATTGCCTTTAAATATTTAGCTATTACTATAAAATTCTTTAAAGTAAGGCTTCTTTTTAATCCCTCGACGTCAATAAACTGGATATCATAGTCCTCGCGTGTTACAAGCGTTTTCTCTAAGCCGCGCTCTGTTCCTACAAACAGTATTTTGGCATTTGCTTTTTTTTTGGCATAATCTGCTATTGCAAGAGCAGGATTAATGTGCCCTGCCGTACCGCCGCCTGAAATCAGGATCTTCATTTTGCCACCTCCGAAAAATTCTAAAGTCCCTGCCGTTTTGTTGAATATTTAGACACATTTAAAACAATACCCATTGCCGCCATCAAAAACGTTAAGGACGAGCCACCTGCCGAAAAGAACGGAAGCGGAATACCTGTTGTGGGGATTGATGATGTTACAACGGCGATATTTAAAACTACCTGAACACCGACGAGTGCCATAATTCCTGTAACTAAAACTGATGAAAATGTGTCGGGAGCATTTATTGCAATTTTTAATCCCCTGAAGATTAAAAGTCCGAATATGAAAAGTATTGCCACCGCACCGATTAAGCCGAGTTCCTCGCACGTGATTGCGAAAATAAAGTCGTTCTGCGGTTCGGGAACATACATAAATTTCTGCCTTGAATTACCAAAGCCAAGTCCAAAGAGTCCGCCCGAGCCTATCGCATAAAGCGACTGAATTACCTGCCAGCCTGCGCCTTGCGTATCTGCAAACGGGTCTAAAAACGTGGTAAGACGCGCTAAACGATAAGGCTCATAGATTACAAGTGCCACACCGCCAATTACTGCAGGAACTGCAGCCAGTGCGAAATATCTTAGCTTAGCTCCGCCCACCAAAAGCATTATAACGCAGGTGAGGCCTATTATGATACATACAGAAAAGTGCGGCTGAAGCATCAAAAGTCCTAAAATGGCAATGAGCACAATTCCGTATTTTATAAGCGAATTAAACTTCTCTATTTTCTTGCCGTCTTTTTCTAAAAAATATGCATAGCACATAATTATCGTAATTTTTGCAATCTCTGACGGCTGAATTGTAAGACCGCCAATGCCGAGCCAACGCTTAGCGCCGTTTATCTCTTTTCCTGCAACCAAAACCAAAAGTAGCATCAAAACAGTTGCCGCCATAATCGGTCTTATGTACTGTTTGTATTTCTTATACGGAATATTTGAAGTTATAAACATACCAATTCCGCCCAAAACTGCCCATATGAGCTGTTTTGATATGAAATAAAAGCCGTTGTTATGATAGTAGTATGCAGACGGATAGCTTGCGCTGAACACCATTAACAATCCTATTACAAGCAATAATATGGTAACAGTCAAAAAGCCAATATCAACTTTTCCTGTTTTCTTGCGCGCTACTGACTGTTTTGCCTTAACAGTTTTTATAGCCATATTATTCACATCCTAACAAAAATTCATAATACACAAATATCCAATGATGCAAAGGACTAAGGTGAGTCCTGAAAACATTAATACAATCTTTTTTTCCTTATATCCGCACATCTCGAAGTGATGATGTAGCGGTGACATTTTAAACACGCGTTTGCCCGTTGTTTTAAATGATACTACCTGAATTATAACTGAAAGAGTTTCCAAAAGATATACTCCGCAAATGATAATGAGTATTATCGGCATTTTAAGCATCACGGCACAGAGTGCTACTGCACCGCCCAAAAAGAGTGAGCCTGTGTCGCCCATAAATACCTTTGCAGGATTCCAGTTAAAGAACAAAAATGCTAAAAGCGCACCGCTGAGCGCTCCCATAAATATTGCTGCAACCATTTTCCCCATCAAAAATGCAACTAAGGCTAAAAATGCACTGATAACAAGTGTGACGCTTGCCGCTAAGCCGTCTAGGCCATCTGTTAGATTTGCACTGTTAACAACTGCAAGCTGAACAATTATGATGAGCGGAATTATTAAAAGACCTATATTTACAGTTTCTTTAAAGAAAGGTAAGATTAGCTCACCGTTTATTGCACCTGTGTATAAAAGTGCAACAGTTGATAATATGCTCACAAAAAGCTGAAGCAGAAACTTTGCTTTAGCAGAGAGTCCCAAGTTTCTTTTCATAACAACCTTTATAAAATCGTCAATAAAGCCTACGATACCGAACAAAAGTGCTGAACCTGTCAAAATGAGCATATCTGTTCCTACTGCACTAAAGGTCATCTTCATAATTAAAAGAGCTGCAAAAAGGCAGGCTATGATTATAGCAATACCACCCATTGTCGGTGTACCGCTCTTTTTCTGATGCCATGACGGGCCTTCTTCTCTTATGCTCTGGCCAAACTTAAGTCTTCTTAAAAATGGTATTAAAACGGGTGTTAATATAAGACCTGAAAGCAAGGCTACTGCCACACTTAAAAATACTGTATTCAAAGTATTCTCTCCCTTTATCTATATAGTCAAAAACTCTGTTACCTTTTCAAGCTTCATTACTCTTGAAGCTTTCACTAAGATAGTATCACCGCTTGCAATTATGGTTT
This sequence comes from Clostridia bacterium, assembly GCA_045648985.1. Lineage (GTDB taxonomy): Bacteria > Bacillota > Clostridia > UBA1381 > UBA9506 > SIG437. The sequence goes on along the minus strand of JAZROZ010000022.1, from coordinate 11,220 downwards.
TTATGCTTTTTATTGCTTCATCTGTGTTTTTAAAAACGTGTATATTTTCTTTATCCATTCCGTTTTCAGCTGCGACTTTAGCAATCGTTTTTGCTTCAGTGCCTATCGTGATCAAAACGTCAATATTGTTTTTTATGACATCTAAACCAACAGTTTTATGTGCTGTCTCTGAAAAATCTCCAAGTGCTGCCATATCCCCTAAAACTGCTACTTTTCTGCTTTTCTTAGCGCCAAGCACCTTGAGGGCTGCCGCTACAGAATCAGGCGCTGCGTTATAGCAATCGTTGATTATTTGATAGCCTTTGCAATTTATCACATTAAGACGCATATTTTCAGGCATATGCTCTTTTAGCGCCTTTTGGATTTTTTCTTTATCTATGTTTAAAACAAGACCTAAAAGTATTGAGGCAAGAGAGTTATAAACATTATGCTCACCTAAAACTGAAAGTGAAATGTCAAAGTGATTATCCATCCCGTCTGCTTTAAATGATATGCCGTCTTCTCTTACTTCAATATCTTTAGCTATTAGGTCAGCACCCGCATTTTTGATGCCGTATGTCAGAACGTTATCTCCAAGCTCTGACTTTTTAGCATATAAAATCGGGTCGTCGCCGTTTATGATAACAACACCGCCTGCTTTCATATTTTTAACGAACTCCGACTTTGCTTTGAAGATATTTTCCTGTGAGCCTAAAAGCTCAATATGGGAAATACCGATGTTTGTCATTATCACGACATCAGGCTTTATCATCTTTGATAAGCTATCAATCTCGCCAAAGCCGCTCATTCCCATTTCATTTAAAAGAATTTCATGAGTATCATCAAGACCGAAAATGGTAAGCGGTACTCCGATTTCGTTGTTGAAGTTCCCTTTGTTTTTTAATATGTTAAATTCGCTTGACAGCACCGATGCACACATTTCCTTTGTGGATGTTTTACCCACACTTCCCGTTATAGCTACTGCGGGAATTAAAAATTTTGAGCGGTAGAGTCCCGCTATGTGTCCGAGTGCTTTTTGCGTATCTTTAACCTTTATGATTGTTTTGCCCTTTATTTCTACATCCTTTGAAACCACAGCACACGCTGCACCGCCGCAAAATGCTGACTCCAAAAAATCGTGTCCGTCAAAGTTTTCACCGATTAATGCAACAAACAGACACCCCTTGCCTGTTTTTCGGCTGTCTGTTGAAATTTCTGTTATTTCTGTATTTTCATCACCACTGAGCAGTATACCGTGCGTAGCTTTTAAAATATCTTCAATTTTCAAAGCTTTCATTCTGTTTTCCACAGCCTTTCAATTAGAATCCTTCCTATAGGGATAGGAAAAATCGCTCAGAAAGGACGATTTTTTCATCCCTTTATTTACTTTCCAAAAACTCTTTTATTATCTCTCTTTCGTCAAAATCGCGCTTTTCTTTTCCGATAATCTGATATGTTTCGTGGCCTTTGCCCGCTAAAATAATGCAATCGTTTTCTTTTGCAAAATTCAAGGCATAGCCTATTGCTTCTTTTCTGTTTTCTATCACAGTATATTTACAATCTGTTCTTTTCATACCCTCTTCAATGCGTTTTATGATAGCCATAGGCTCTTCTGTACGCGGATTATCAGACGTTATGATGCAATAATCTGAAAGTGTGCCTGCGATTTCGCCCATAATATCACGTTTTTTTGCATCTCTGTCACCGCCGCAGCCAAACAGAGTGATTACTCTGCCCTCTGCAAAGCTTTTTACTGTTTTTATAATATTTTCTAAACCGTCGGGCGTGTGGGCATAGTCGATTATTACTGTATAGTTTGTTTTAGTATAGACAGTTTCCGCTCTGCCTTTTACGCCCTTTGCAACTAAAAGAGCATCACATATAAGCTGGCTGTCAAAGCCCAGACTCATGCAAGTGCTAAAAACTGCGAGCGCGTTATATACAGAGAATCTGCCGGGAATTGAAAGTCTTAGCTTATGCACTTCATTTTCAGTCTGTGCATCAAATTTAACACCCTTTGGGGAAATCTTTATGTTTTCTGCCTTTAAAGAAGACAAGCTATCAATGGAATATGATAATTTATCTTTCGAAATAGCTTCAAAAAGCCTTTTGCCGTATTCATCATCTGTATTTATTATACTTATTTTTGACACATCAAAGAGCTTCTTTTTAGCTTCAAAGTAGTTTTCCATAGTGATGTGATAGTCAAGGTGGTCTTGCGTGAGATTTGTAAATACACCTGCTTCAAATTCTATCCCATAGACTCTAAATAAGTCTAACGAGTGGGAGCTGACCTCCATTACGACATATTCTGCGCCCTTTTTTACCATACGTGAAAAAAGTTCAAAAAGCTCTAACGATTCAGGTGTAGTTCTCTCGGCAGGGAGCACAGTATCGCCAATCATATTTACGTTAGTACCGATGAGACCTGCTTTTTTTCCTGCAAACGAAAGCACCCCTTTTATGAGTGTTGTGACTGTTGTCTTTCCGTTTGTGCCTGTTACACCAATGATTTTGAGCTTTTCCTCAGGATTTCCGTAGAAATTTGATGCAAGCTGAGCGAGGCTCTTTCTTGCATTTTCTGTCTTAAGCGTGGCCAGACCAAAAGTATCGCAGTCATCTTCTACCATCACGGCTACTGCGCCTTTTTCTTTCGCACTTTCGATATATTTATGACCGTCAGTTATAAAGCCTTTTATACAAACGAACAAAAAACCGTCTTCAACCTTTCTTGAATCATAAGCTATGCCTTTTATATCTATGTCTGTGTCGTTTTGATTAACAACTACATCTGTTCCATAAAGCAACTCTAATAATTTCATACGACACCTCTTTCCGATTAATCTCTGTTTAAATATCTGAATTCTACTTCAACAATCGTTCCTGCATCAACTGTGACACCAGGCATAATACTCTGTTTTACGGAGATATTCGGAACGTCACCTGAATATGCGCCCGACACACCCGATATGTTGATATTTAGTCTGTTTTCCGAGAGCTTTGCACGTGCTGCCGTTACAGACATATTTGTAACATCGGGGACAACAACCTGCTGCGGATTTGTGTTTTCTGTATAGAGTATTACAACAGAACCGCCCGGAATGGTTGCGCCGGGCTTTGGCATCTGGTCGATAACAGTTTCGCCCTGGCCGATTATTGTATATTTTAAGCCCTCTGTTGTGAGTGCTCTGATTGCATTTTCTGTACTGTATCCTTTTGTTTCAGGAACAAAAATATCAAGCTCCTGTTTTTCTGCTTCTGTGTATTGCGGCTCTACCTTTAAATACCTTAGTGTATCTTCAAGTATTTTGCCGACAACAGGGGCTGCTATTCTGCCGCCGTAATATTCGCCGTTTGACGGCTCGTCAAGTGTTACTAAACAACAAACCTTGGGGTCGTTAGCAGGTGCAAAGCCGATAAAGGATGCAACATATTTGCCGTTACCACGCGGAACCTTTTCGCTCGTACCTGTTTTACCTGCAACTCTGTAGCCTTTTATGTAAGCATTTGAGCCACCGCCGTTTGCTACAACGTTTTCAAGCATAGCACACATCTTTTCCGATGTTGACTCTGAAATTACCTGTCTTACGATTTTAGGCTCTGTCTGGCTTATAGTATTTCCCTCATCGTCAATAAGCTCTTTTACGATATATGGCTTCATGAGCTTACCGCCGTTTGCTACGGCAGAAACTGCAGTAATCATCTGCAGCGGCGTAATTTTCGGTCCCTGACCGAATGATGCAGTTGCAAGCTCTACTACGTTAAACTGTTCGTCTGTATAGAAAACTCCGTTTGCTTCGCCGGGAATGTCAAAGCCTGTTACATCTCTGAAGCCAAAAGCTTTGTAATACTTTTTAAACGTCTCATTTCCTACTAATGCTCCTATTTCGATAAATGCAGGGTTACATGAGTTTTTAACGGCATCGGCTAAGCTCTGCGTGCCGTGTCCTTGTGTGTGTGCACATCTTATTTTATACCCTGAAACCTCTTTATAACCGGGGCAATAGAATGTAGAATTATCATTAACCAATCCCTCTTCTAATGCCATACACGCAGTGATAATCTTAAAGGTTGAACCCGGTTCGTATGAATCGACAACTGCCTTGTTTCGCCACATACTGTTAAGCGCATCGGAGTATGCCTTTTGTCTTTCGGCGGCGTCCGTGATTGATGCTAATTCTGTTTTTTTAGCTTCATCAATCAGCTCAAACGGATTGTTTAAATCAAAGTCAGGTTTAGTTGACATCGCAAGTATTGCGCCTGTTTCAACGTCCATAACGATTGCTGCTGCACCCTCGAGCGTCTTTTCTTCAAGGTATGCAGTCTCTAAATGCTTTTCAGCAAAGTGCTGGATTGCTTCATCTATCGTGAGAACTACGTTTGTTCCATTCTGCGGGTCGATGTGGCTTTCCTCGCCGTACGGCATATCGGTATCAAGTGCGTTTTTTAAAGCTATGACTCTGCCGGGCACTCCCTTTAGCTCGTCATCATATACCATTTCAATTCCGCCGAGGCCCTGATTATCGTCACCTGTAAAACCAAGAATGTGCGCAGCAAAACTGCCGTAAGGATAATATCGTTTAGAGTCCTCCTGCAGATATACCCCCGTCAGCCCAAGCTCGCGCACTCTCACCGCTTCTTCATCTTCAACTTTTCTTTTTATGGTAACGTGATTTACTTCCTTTGCTAAAAGCTCATCAATTTTTTCCTTTTCCACCCCGAGCGCATCAGAAAGCTTTAAGGCAATTTCCGATGCATCTTTTTTTGCTTTTCGAATTTCGTTCGGATTTGCCGTAATCGTATAGGCATTTGAGCTTTGAGCTAAGACTTTTCCGTTTCTGTCATACAAAGTCCCTCTTTTTGACTCAACTGCACTATCACGTGTCTGCTGCTCTAATGCGAGCTTTTGCAGATTATTGCCATCTATCAGTTGTAAAAAAACAAGCCTTACGCAAAGCAGAGACAGTATTATTGCAAAGGCTGTAAATGTATATAACACTCTTATTCTTAATTTTCTTTTCGGCGTCTTGTCACCCATAGCGCGCCTGCTCCCCTCAATACTAAAAAATCTTAATCATTCCTTACTATAATATATAGTTTGTTCTAGTCTAAATATGCCTTGAGCATTCCCAAAAAGTTTGTCACAGCTTTAGTAGGTGAAGAATTGTCAGTCTTTTCCACTACTCCGTCCTGCTGAATTTTGATATAGACAGTCTGATTTTTTTCAGGTCTTGCCATATTAAGCTTAGTAACTGCAGCATCTTCAACGTTTTTAAGACTCAAAGCGCTGTCAATTTCTATCTGGAGCTTTTGATTTGTTGTCTGGAGCTGCTCTAAATATGCTTTCTTTTCTTCCAGTTTATCATATTTTTCTGTTATCATAGCACCGCGGCAAAGCACCAAAAAAGCCATTACTACTAAAATACCCATAGCAAATGCTGAAGAGCGCTTCTGTTTTTTTGAAGCCTTTGCCTTAACCGTCTTTTCTTCTAAAGGCATAGAGGGCGCAGTCTGTGATGTTTTTATTCTTAAATTTGAATAACGAATTTCATCAGCAGTAAAAAACTCTTTCTGCTCGAATGCAAGATTACTTCTGCTCATCATATTCACTCCTTAAATATTTTTATCAATATTTTTCAAATACTCTTAATTTAGCGCTCCTTGCGCGTGGATTTATGGCAAGCTCATCATCTGTAGCCACTATCGGCTTTTTTGTTATGATTTTGCCGAACGGCTGTTTTCCGCAAACGCAAACGGGAAAATCTTTGGGACATACGCATCCCGAAGCCAGCTCTGAAAATACGTTTTTAACAATTCTGTCTTCTAACGAATGGAATGTGATAACACAAAGTCTGCCTTTAGGTGCTAAGCACTCTGCAAAGTCTTCTATCGCCTGCTTTAAAAGACTAAGCTCTCCGTTTACTTCAATCCTGATTGCCTGAAATGTTCTTTTTGCAGGATGCGGACCATCTTTTCTTGCGCCGTGCGGCACCGCTTTTTTTATGATATTTACAAACTCTAAAGTAGTTTTAATCGGAGCATTTTTTCTTTCTTCTACGATAAACTCTGCAATTCTCTTTGCCCAACGCTCCTCGCCGTATGCAAAAATTATGTCCTCAAGCTTTTCCTTTGAATATTCATTCACAACGTCATACGCAGAAAAGCTCTGGCGAGTATCCATTCGCATATCGAGTTCTGCATCGTGCTGATACGAAAAACCTCGTTCTTTAGTATCTAATTGATGTGACGAAACTCCCAGGTCTAAAAGCACACCGTCAAGCGATGGAATATCTAAATCAGTTAAAATCTGTTTTATATTCTTAAAGTTTGAATTTACAAAAGATACGTTATTAAACTCTTTCAGTCTTTCTTTTGCCGCATTTATTGCGTTTATGTCCTGGTCAATTCCAATCAGGCGACCCGTTTGATTTAAGGTCTTGCAAATCTCAAAGCTATGACCCCCGCCGCCAAGTGTTCCGTCTGCATAAATGCCGCCGTCTTTAATATTTAAAGCTCCTATACATTCACCTTTTAAGACAGGCACATGATAAAATTCCATATCCCCGCCCCTTTACAGACCGTACTGCTCCATATTAGAAGCAAGCTCGTCCATATCAAAGTCATCTAAGTTATTGTCTTCGTTCCACTTAGCCGCATTCCATATTTCAATTCTTGTTGAAACACCGACAATAGTTACTTCCTTTTCAATCCCTGCATAGCTGCGAAGCTCAGGAGTCAGCATTATTCTTCCCTGCTTATCGCACTCGCACTCTGCAGCAAAGCCATAGAAAAATCTTGAGAATTTTCTTGCTTCTTTGTTTGTGATGGATGCGGCATCAAGTTTTGCTCTGAAGTGAGAGAACTCTTCTTTTGTATAAACGAAGATACACTTGTCAATACCAATTGTTGCAATCATACCGCCTGACAGCTCCTCACGGAACTTAGCAGGCATAAAAACTCTGCCCTTTTCGTCAAGAGTATGACAAAATTCGCCTATGAACATTCTCTCACCACCTTTGTACTATTTTAAAATGGTTTACACCATTTCACACCATTTTCCACCATTTCACTACTATTATACTTTAAAATTATACGTTTTGCAATAGTTTTTTGTAAAAAACTTTTATTTTTTTTGAAATATTCCTGCAATATACAATATATTGTGTAGTGATTTTTTTATATACTAAATTTTCAAAAAATTTTTAAATTTCCTATTGACAAATATTTCTTCTCAGTATACAATACGAAGTGTATTAATACAACTAGTACACTTTGGAGGTGATATCTTGATTAACATCGACTATCGTGATGCACGGCCTATTTACGAGCAGATAAAAGACGGATTTAAAAACCTGATAATTCACGGAATTTTAAGTAAGGACGAAAAAATACCGCCTGTTCGTGAGCTTGCGGCAGAGCTTGCAATTAACCCCAACACCATTCAACGTGCATATAAAGAGCTTGAAGCGGAGGGATATATCTACTCTGTCAAGGGAAAAGGCACTTTCGTTTCAGAGCCGCCTGACAGCGAAAGCACAGAAAAAAAGCAAAAGCTTTTTACTGAAATTACGGCACTTATAGACGAGCTTTTATATCTCGGTGTTACTAAAGAAGAAATAATAGAAAAGATAGAAAGGAGCACAGAAAATGATTAAAATAGAAAATGTTACAAAATGCTTTGACGACCACAAGGCTTTGGATAATGTAAGCCTTCATATTAATAAAGGAAGCGTTTACGGACTTGTCGGTCCTAACGGAAGCGGTAAAACTACCATAATCAAGCACATAATGGGAATATATAAGCAAAACAGCGGAAGCGTATTAATTGGCAGCGAGCCTGTTTACGATAATTACGATATAAAACAGAAGATGGTTTATATCCCCGATGATTTGTATTTTCCGCCGACGTTTTCTGCACTCGATATGGCAAAATTCTATGCGTCCATATACAAAGGCTTTAACTGGGATAAATTTAACGAGCTTTCAAAAATATTTGCAATAGACAAAAAGAAACGTGTGGCTAAGCTCTCAAAAGGTATGCAAAAGCAGGTGGCGTTCTGGATATGTATCTCGGCAGAGCCTGAGATAATCATAATGGATGAGCCTGTCGATGGCTTAGACCCCGTTATGCGAAGAACAGTCTGGAGCATTATATTAAAGGAGGTCACAGAGCGCAGCGTTACCGTCTTAATCTCAAGCCACAACTTAAGAGAGCTTGAAGACGTGTGCGACCACGTTGGAATTCTGCACTTAGGAAACGTACTTTTAGAAAAGCCGCTTGATGATATGAAAAGCGATACTCACAAGCTGCAGATTGCTTTTTCCGGCGAAACTCCCGACGGTTTTTGTGATGAGTTTGATATACTGCACGAAAGCAAATCAGGCCGCGTAAAAACGTATATAATTCGCGGCTTGGGTGATGAAATATCAGAAAAGGTCAAAAAGTATAATCCCGTTTTAGCGGATTTAATTCCACTTTCTTTAGAGGAAGTATTTATCTACGAGTTAGGAGGAAAAGGCTATGACTTCAAAAACATCCTTTATTAATAAAGGTATCATAAAACACAACTTGAAGCTGTACTGGTGGATAGCAGCACTTATGTTTGCAGTTTTGTTTATCGCGACGATACTTAGAATCGCACTTACGGATGTTGAGTATTACATAGAACGCGTCACAAAATTCCCCGACCGCTTCGGTCAGTTAATTACATCTGACGCAGGTATGCTCATTTTAGTGCCTACCGCATCTGTACTGATTGCAGTATGCGTGTTCAGATTCTTACAATCGTCTAAATACGCAACACTTCTCCACTCAATGCCGCCAAAGAGAACGGCACTTTTCACATCGTCATATATTTCGGGAATAATCCTTTTTACACTTCCCGTAATTGCAAGTGCGCTCATACTTTTGGCGATGTCGCTGTTTACAGATTTCGGACTGCTCTTTTCTTGTATGCACGTTTTAAAATGGTGCGGACAGTTCTTACTCTACGGACTTGCATTTTACAGCTTTTCCGTATTTGTTGGAATGTTTACAGGTCAGAGTGTGTCACAATTTATATTTACATATATTGTATTAGCACTTCCGCTCGGTGCGGCAGGACTTATCTCCGCACTCTTTGACGGCTGGCTTTATGCATATACTTCTACTGCATTAAACCCCGTTATGAACACACTTATAGACATACTTCCGTTCCATTATGTTTTAGCCGCAGACGGAAAAGCTCAGGATATTGAGCTTTGGCAATTTTTACTTATGGGCGGATATATACTCTTTTCCTATATAATATCAGTTCTTACCTATAAAAAGAGGAATATTGAAACAAGTGGCGATATTGTAGTATTTAAATTTGTCAGACCGATATTTTTATTTGGCGTTTCAGTTTTTGCATCCCTTTCAGGCACAGCACTGATAAAAGCAATCCAGGGAGCAGAGCACGTTTCAGTCATAGCACTCATAATATTCGGACTGATTGGGTACACGATTGCAAAAATGCTTCTCATAAAATCGTTCAAGATTTTTAAGTACTATAAGGAAGCGATTTTACTCTGTGTAGCTTTAGTCCTTTTCTACCTTGCCGTAACCTTTAACGTGCTGGGCTTTGGAACAAAAACTCCTGATATAGAAAAAGTCGAAAAGGCATATTTAGGAACATACGTTGACTCTACGTGGCTTTATGGCGAAGTGCCGACATATTTCGGCTCAGGCTCGCAGTCAGCAGCTTTTTGTGAAATAGAAAATATAGAGTCTATAATAGAGCTTCAAAAAAACGCAGTAGACGGAAAATATTTAAACGCAAAAAAGGAAGATTTCTATAGCGCAAACACCCCCGAAGATGTAAGAAACGCGTATAACTTCTTTACGATTTCATATAAGATAAAAAACGGACAGACAAAATATTATGAATATCTTATAGCGCGCGAGGATGCTTTAGAAATACTTTCCACAAGCGAAGCTAAAGACTATATGTTCCCGTATGTCAGAAATAAAGAATACGAAATTGACAGTCTCAGGATTTCCTGCAACCGCTATATTGACGGAAGACAGGAAGAAGTCAATCTTGGAAAAAAAGTAGATATAGAAAAGTTTTTAGATTATTTCAAAAAAGATATTGATGCACTTTCCTACGCCGACCTTTTCGAATATCAGGAAGAATTCTCAATAAATATCGATATTCAATTAAATATGGGTAAAGATAGTGAAGGTCACGCTTTCTTAGGTATTAACGATTTGTACGCACACACTGTTTCATACTTAGAAGAAAATTATCCTGGATTTATGGAAAGTGTAAAAATTGCAGGCAAAGAGTGGAAAAAGTCAAGAGAAATGGAAGTCGAGTTGTTAAAAGATGCATCAGGCGAAGCTACAATGGTTTATGAACTTGATTAATTCCAAAAAAGTGTAATATTTTCATATCCCCCTGCTTATAATGTTAGTAACTAATACTCAGGAGGAATGTTATGATATTACAAAGCATCAACGAAAAAAGCTTGGGAATTGTGAAAAAATGCCGTGAGCATTTGGAAAAAAAGCAATTATCCAAAGTAGAAACTAAAAAGAAAGCATACTTTCTTTGGGCGCTTGAAGAAGCCAAGCGAGATGTAGCACTTAAAAGAAATCACTTTGAAAATGCGACAGAAGACAAGCTTTTAGAGTGCTGCATAATCGAGCTGACTGCCGCCGAAGCACGTCTTAACTACTATTTATCGCTTGCCAAGCGAGAAAATATGGTAAATGATGAATTTTTAGATGTATATTTCTTTTCTAAAACACAACAAAGAGGTGCTGCCGTATGACCTTTTGGGAAATAGCGGCATATGCCATCTTAGCAGTTATTGTGCTCATATTGTGCAGAGTTTTTATAAAACCGCTAAAAAGTATAATATGGCTCTTACTTAACTCCGCACTCGGCTGGGCAGGACTTTTAATATTTAACTCGGTTATGGCTTTTTCAGGCTTTTCAATCGCCACAAACATAGTCACCGCATCACTTTGCGGCATCCTGGGCTTGCCCGGACTGATACTTACAATAATATTAACATTTATGTTTAAATAAAAAAGGGCTGTAGCAAAATGAAATTCATTTTGCTACAGCTCCTTTTCCTTACTTATTCACTATTACCTATTCCTTTTTTACATCCCGCTGGGATAGGAAAAAATAGGTCAGAATGAACAAACTGAACCGCAGGGAACCCGAAGGTGTACTGTTGTACACCGAGAGGTGAAGTTTGTTTATAGCA
>JAZROZ010000021.1:0-33855 GCA_045648985.1 Clostridia bacterium | reverse complement strand
ATGGCAGGGGCAGTAGGACTTGAACCCACGGCACTCGGTTTTGGAGACCGATGCTCTACCAACTGAGCTATACCCCTAAACAGCAAATATTAAGTTTTATTGAGTTACCATACGAACATAGGGACACGGCTTTGGAGACCGCTGCTCTACCAGCTGAACTATACCCCTTTGTTTTCAACAGGATATATTATACATTAGTCTTTATGATTTGTCAAGTAAAATTTATAAAGAAATAAAAAGACTGCGGGAAAATGTATCACACCATATCCCCGCAGTTATAATTACACTATCTTTTTTGTGTTTGAAGCTTTTTTAATTTCTTTTAAGATATCAGCCAGGCTAAGTTTCTTTTCAAACATAGAATAGATATTCATAATCTTATTATAGTCTTCTCCGCCCTTTTCAAATCCGCTTATTTCGCACAGAATTTGCTCAGGTGACATCTTTTCTTCGCCATCTCTTGTGAAAAGAAGTGAAGCAGCAATAGTTACTGCAATATAAATATTATCTATTCCCTGCTCAGCACACATTTTATATGCACCAATCATTCTGTCGTTAGGAGAAAGCTTACGTTTGATATCTCCGCCGACACGAGCTGCAGTATCGCCTAATTGTCTGTTTGAGAATCTGTATATAAGATTTTCAATATGAGCATTTAATTCGTCAAAGCTTACACCGTATTTTTTGCTCATAGCCATTGCAGATTCCTGCATAACACGCATTATTATAAGCTCAACATCAGGAACATTAATCGCTTCCCAGATATATGAGAGTCCTAGATATGAACCTAAATATGCAGTTGATGCATGTCCCATATTATGTATGAAAAGTTTACGTTCGATATAATAGGAAAAAGGTGTATATGGAACCAGGTTCTTGATTTCAGGAACTTCGCCTTTAAAAGCTGCAAGGTCAACAGGAAGCATATCGTAACTTTCTACGCATACACGAAGTGGATTTCCGTCTTTCATTTCATCAGTCTGAATCGGAACCATTCTTCCTATTGATGCTTCAACAAAGCCGACATTATCTAAGAACTTACGTTCTTCTTCTGTCATAAGGTCAAAAATCAAACCTTTTAAAAATTCGTCAGCGCCAATAAGGTTTTCGCATATTATAATATTTAAAGGTTTTTTTGAACCTGTCGTAAATCTCTTTACAATCCCCTCTTTAAAAGGTTTTGCAACAAATTTTAAAACATTTACACCTACAGCTGTTGCACAGATATCTGCTTTACTTATTGCATCAGAAACTGTATCAATGTCGTTTCCGTCAATTCCTGATATGTTTTTAACCATCACTTCAGAATAGTCGTCACCTTTTAAAATTCTTACGGGATATTCCTTAGCGCTATTTAAACTGTTCAGCAAATCTTTGTTAACATCAACAAAGCCTACATCATATCCTGACTGGTAAAGGAGCTGACCTATAAATCCGCGACCAATGTTGCCGCCGCCATACATTACTGCTTTTTTACTCATTTTAAACATTGCCTTTCGTATATATTATTTTAAATATTGTTCATTTTCTTCCATAAACTTTTTAATTTCTGCATATGGCTTGATACCCGTTGATGCACCAACCTCCATTATGCAATGTGTTCCTACGGCATTTGCAAATTTGCCGCTTTCCACCATTGACATACCGTGAGATAAGCCATAAAGGAATCCTGAACACCATGAATCACCTGCACCTGTAGTGTCAACACGTTTTATATGTGTATATGTAGGTAAAATTATTCCTTCTGATTCTTTTGTTTCTTTTATGAAACATCCATGCTTTCCAACCTTGATTGCAACATGCTTTACACCATAGTCAAAGAATATATCTGCAATTTCATTAACGTCTTTTTTACCACCTGCAAACATTTCCGCTTCTTCAATGCTCGGAATAAAATAATCAATATACGGCATACAGGGCTTTAATATTTCCATCCATTTGCCCGAATCGTCCCAAGCACTGTCTAAAACAGTTGTTTTTCCCATTTCCTTACACTTTTTCAAAACTCGTGCACAAGGCTTGCCATCAAAAGTATCCATAAGCATTGTTCCTGCAACAAAAACAATGTCTGACTTCTCTATAACGGAATAATCTATATCCGTATCAGTAAACTTTCCGTTTGCTCCCGTGTTATGAAGGAATGTTCTTTCTCCGGAATCATCAATTAAAACAACAGAAGCCGAAGTCAAATAATCATCACTTATTTTTATACCCTCAACACTGATTCCGTTCTTTTTTACCTCTGAAACTAAGAAACTGCCAAAACCATCGTTACCAACCATACCGACTAAGGCAACGTTTGCACCAATTTTCTGCATATCAACTGCTGCATTCATAGCGCAGCCACCACTATAGAGCTTTATACTGTCAATTTTTTTTAGTTTTCCCGCTTCAGGAAGTTCATTTACGGTTTTTGCTATACAATCCGCAACTAAAATGCCAATACATGCTACATCATACATAATAATTACTCCTTAACTGCTACTTTAACAACGATTTTTTTAATCATCTCAGAACCATTAAATGAAATACTTGGTCTGTGAGCATCATGTGGGAAGAATACAACAAATTCATTTGAATCAACAGCTATTTGACCTGCTTTATCGTAATTTCCATAAAATTCAATATCTTTTTCAAAATCATACTCAACCGTTGTTTCTAAATTTGCTGTATCTGTTATTTGCATAACTTCAGTTCCTTTAATAAGATACTGAATGTCAATATATTTTCTATGTGCTTCAAACTTGCAATCATCAATATTTTTTGTTTCATATTCCATAATCATTGCATAAACATCTTTGCCGTCAATTTCGTATTTACCAAGCGGCTTTTTTTCTGCAAGAGCATCAGTTATAAAATCAAAAGCCTTTTTAAAATTCGGATGAAGTGCATAGTATTTAGCACAATTTTTCAAATTATCATAAACCATTTCAAAATCTCCTGTGAATCAAATTATCAGCTTAAAATCTAACTCTTATTATTTTATATAATTTTATGCTAAAATGCAATATCTTTTTGAAATTTTTTCTAAAATTAAGTATATAAATAGATAAATCCCCGAGAAGTCTCGGGGATTTTATGTTATTTTATAACTTCAATTCTGTTAAGTCTCGGCTTTGTTAGAAGCTGGAATGTCCAGCAGAAATAATATGCATCAAACACATCTTTAAATCTCTGTTCATATTTTTTTACATAATCGTAAATTTCATTTTCGAGCTTGTCTTTATTAGAGTTGTTAAAGTTTCTGTAAAACTCTATCATTTTTCTGTAGAGCCTGTTATGGAAATGGAGTCTTTCCCATGCATCTTTAATTTGAGCATCTTCTATTTTTTCAATCTGAGATAATATAAAAGACTCAAAGTTATCTAAAATTTCTGCTGTTTTAGCTAAATCCTCTGCTACTCCGCTATCGTATAAATACATTTCGCATCTGATTACTTTAGCGCAATTATGCTTTGATGTTTCGCTCAAATAATCAATAACTTTTTTGTAGTCTTTGCCAAATTCAGCACAAAGCACTTCTTTTTCAATATCTTCGAAGGAAACATCCTTGCTCCAGAGAGTTCTTGCTAAAACGTTCATTCCAAGTGATGTAGGAATAAACACACGCTGAGCCTGACAGCTAATTATTCCGTCAAGATTTAACTTCTCATAGTTATGCATATCATCATAAATGAGCTTTGATAGCTGGTATTGTGAAAATTCAAAGTAGTGCTCCCAAGTGAAATAATAATCAAAATTCACACAATCACCGCTATAGATTTCTACCCACTCATCAAGGTATGCGATGTTTTCAGGACCTGATTTTGGTTGTATTGCGTTATTTAAGCTGTATTCAGCTGTTTTCACATTCTCATCATGGTCAAGTGGCGCAGAAAAGGTTCTTGTGATTGGTGCTAAGCATAAAACAAATCTTGAAGGATTGTTTAATCTTTCTTTAATAGGCACCCAGAATACTTCAGACCATACGATAAAGACAATCTTTGTGTCCATACCCTTAGCTGTCAACTTTTCGTCAAGCTCGTTTAATGCCTTAACATACCAATCAGAAGCTCTAAGTTTCTGACATTCTTCACATTCGCAATAATTCTTAACACCATCAGCAAGCCAGAAATGCAGATGTGTTATGTTTTTATGAGATTCCAAATGTTCTATTATAACATCTGTCAAAGAATGAATACGGAATCTGGAACTGCACGTAATATGCGTTCATAGCAACTTTAGGCATCCAGTCGATTAAATCCATAAGATTTTCCTGATATACAGAGCCCTCTATTGTAATTCCTCTATAGCGACATGATGGTTTTTCAGATATAAATACTCTGTCACCATCTACCGTTTCAGGAATAATCTCCCCTGTTTTTCCGGGACACAGGAACACGTAGCCCTTTTCTCTTAAAAATCTGTATGCAGCAATGAGCACAGAACGTGGGTTTGTTCCTGTGATGATGCCACTGAAGTTTTCTACATCAATATAGATGTTATCATCTAAAGTTGGGTCAATCGCTTTTTCTAATTTTTCGGTTAAATCCACTCCAAGATAGATTGTATTTTCATCATCTTCTTTATACTCACTTGTATGCATTACAGGGAAATCTCCCTCTAATACCATTTCTAAGTATTTCTAGAGTTAAAACGCTGCAAAAATGAGTGTTTTAGCAGATTTGTCATTTAGGCTTTTGATTACAGGTTTAATTTTACAAAACATAGTTTTTTCTCCTTATTTATAAGTTGTATAAAAACGCCCTATTGATTTTTAATAAAAAGTATGGTATATTAAATTTAGCATATTTATCTGCTTTTGTAAATACATAATATCTGCAAAATGTTTGCAAATTCTGCAAAATAAAGCATGAAAATCTAACTTTTTTGGGGTAAGATTATGATAACTGAAATAATAAAACCAACTATAAAAAATTCTTCAATCAAAGTTAAAGAGATTGAAAAAACAGAAATGCCTTGGACGTGTAACTGGCATATCCATGATGAATGTGAAATGCATTTAATACTCGAAGGTGGTGCAACATATTTTTTTAAGGATAGGTCATATAAGTTAAAAGCGGGTGACATTGTATTTATAAACAGCAATATTCCACATCGTGCTATAATAGAAAAAGGAATGAAAAAAATTTTTGTTCACTTTGCTATCAATGTCGAGCTGAAAAATTTTTACAAATCGTTATCTAACTACATTAATACCACAAGCGCTGATGCTGCTTATTTCACACTGGGAACTCAAGAATATGACGAGCTTAGAAGTTGTCTTGACAATATAATTTCAGAAAACGCAATGAAAAACACCGCTTATGAGGATTACATTATAGCTGAGATTTATAAGATTATTGCGATTTTATACAGATATGACGTTATAAAAAATCCTGAAAGTATTTATCATTCTTATGGGATAGACAAGATTATGCCTGTACTTGATTATATACACAATCACTACAACGAAAACATCTCACTTAATAAAATGAGCGATTTAATCAATATCGACAAGTCACACTTATGCAGACTTTTTAAAAAAAGTGTAAATTCCTCTCTTGTTGACTATGTTAATCTTATACGTGTAGCAAAAGCTGAAAGCCTTTTGCTTTTAACAGAAGACGGCATTTCAGAAATAGCCCAGCATGTAGGCTTTGACTCAAGTGCATATTTCAGTAAAGTATTCAAAAAAATCAAAAGCTGTACTCCGTCACAATATAGAAAGTATAAAAAGGCTGATGAATAAAAATGGCTATGACACCCCGTTTGTCATAGCCATTTAACTTTTATAAGTATTTCATATATTGGTTTTTATTTCATTACTAATCTACTAAAAGCTTTGCTGCACTGTCTTTATCGCAATACATAACAGCATTTTTATGTTTCCTCATAATTGTAGCAGGCACATCTTCGTTAATCTCACAGTTAACTGTGTTATAAACAGCTTCTGCTTTAGTTTTTGCAGGTACAGTGCAGAACAGATAATCAGCATTAAATAAAGTCGGTACAGTAAGTGTTAGAGCATATTTTGGAACTTCACTGAGTTTTGCAAAGCAGCCATCATTAACCTGTTGATTACGACACATTTCATCAAGTTCAACTTTTTTGATAATCTCTTTATCTTCAAAATCAGCAACCCATGGGTCGTTAAAAGCAATGTGTCCGTTCTCACCTATACCAAGACACACTATATCAATAGGGTTTTCTTTTATAAGCTTAGAATATCTTTTGCATGTTTCTTCGCTTGATTCATTTGCTGAATAGATATAGTTTACAGATTTAAAGTTTACCTTATCAAAGATATGTTCCTTTAAGAAGTTGCCAAAAGCCTGCGGTGCGTTTTCAGGCAGCCCGATATATTCATCCATATGGAACGCGTTGATTCTGTTCCATTCTATCGTTTTATCAGCAACTAAACCTGCTAATGTTTCATTCTGTGATGGTGCTGCAGCAAAGATGATGTTTACTTCACTTTTAACTTTTAAAAGATCTTTAATACACTCTGAAGCTTCCTTAGCTGCACAGTTGCCCATTTCCTCCCTTGTTTCAAAAATTTTTACTTTCAGGTTCTGTGCCTGAACACTTTTAATAATACACATTTCAATCTCCCTTTCCATGTCGATTTTATGTATAGTATATCACAAAAAAATATCGTCTGCAACATAAAATTAATTTTTGTTTATGTTGTAAAATAAGGTATGATATGTTAAAATAAGTAAAGATATATTTAAAGAAAAGGAATGTAGCTATGAAAAAAGAGCTTATGAAATTGTCAGCTTTAGGTGGTATTTCGGGATTTGAATACACCATAGCCGAAAATATTAAATCACTTCTTTCCGATTTTTGTGACGAAGTAAATGTTGACACAATGGGAAATGTTGTCGGTATTTTTAAATGCAATAAGGAAAACGCAAAAAAAGTTATGATTGAAGCACATATTGACGGAATCGGTCTTATGGTAAAAGATATTTTAGACGAAGGATTTATATCCTTTGTGCCAATCGGTGGTATTGATTCGGGAATTTTGCCATATTCCGAGGTTATTGTCTGCGGCAAAAAGGATTTATATGGTGTAATTGCTGCTAAAAGTCCTGCCGTCTTAGATGATAACGAGCAGGATAAAAAATATGCAATACACGATTTAGTTATTGACGTTGGCATGACTGAAGAAGAGGTGCGAAAATATGTTACCGTGGGTGATATGATAACATTTGCAAACGGTGCCAATAAGCTTTCAAATAAAATCTATTCAGGTAAATATTTCGATGACAGAGCAGGTTTGATCACCCTTCTAATCTGTTTAAAAAATTTAAAGAATACTCTCCTCGAATTTGATGTTGTAGTACTCGCTGCAACGAGCGAGGAAGTTGGATTAAGAGGCGCAAAAACAGGAACATATGGAATTAATCCTGACTGTGCTTTAGTCGTTGATGTTTGTCACGGAAAAACTCCTGACTCAGGATCAGATAGTACGTTTAAGCTTGGAAGCGGTGCTGTAATCAGTAAAGGCCCTAACATTCATCCATATCTTTCAAATCTTGCCGAAAACGTTGCAAAAAAAGAAAAGATTAAATATTCTATAGATGTTGATGGCGGTGATACAGGGACTGATGCGTGGGCTGTTCAGGTAACAAAAAGTGGTATCCCTACTCTGCTTTTGTCAATTCCGCTCCGATATATGCACACAACGACAGAAACACTTTCTTATGACGATGTCGAGGCAATAGGAAAACTGCTTTTTTACGTTATAAAAAATCTTGATTTGGAGGAACTTACATGCACTTATCAGATTTAACTCAAATAAACGGCGTTTCAGGCAATGAAAATGCCGTTAGAGAATATATATATAACATCATAAAAGCAAAATGCGATGATATTAAAATTGATTCTATGGGAAATATGGTAGCATATAAGAAAGGCAAAATAAAAAACAACAAAAAAATGATGATTGCTGCACATATGGACGAGGTCGGTTTTATTTTAAGCAGCATCACAGACGACGGCTTTTTAAAATTTAAGATAGTGGGTGGAATTGATTCACGCGTGCTTCCATCTAAATACGTTACAGTAGGCTCTAAAAATCAGACAGGGTTAATAGGTTCAAAGGCTATTCACCTTATGAGCAAACAAGAGCGCACAAATATCACAAAAACAAAGGAATTATATATCGATATTGGTGCTAAAGACAAAAAAGAAGCAGAAAAAAAAGTCGCAGTCGGTGATTATGTTTCCTTTAAAAGCGATTATGTTGAGTTTGGAAACGATTTGATAAAAGCAAAGGCTTTAGACGACAGAGCTGGTTGTGCGATTTTAATGGAAATGCTTGATGAAAGATATGATTTCGACCTTTATGCTGCATTTACTGTTCAGGAAGAAGTCGGTCTTCGTGGTGCGAGAGTTTGTGCATATTCTGTAAAACCTGACATTGCCATTGTCATAGAAACAACGGCTTGCTCTGACACGACAGGCGTTTTGGGATATAACCACTCTACTGTTTTAGGCAGCGGTCCTGCAGTATCATTAATAGACAGAAGAACGTATTATGATAAAGATTTTGCAGATTTTATTTATAATCTTGCAAAAGCTAATAATATTCCTGTTCAATATAAAAGAGCATCCTTTGGCGGAAATGATGCAGGCGAAATTCACATTTCAAATCACGGTGTAAAAACGGCAGCCATTTCAATGCCTGTAAGATATATTCATACTCCGTCTTGTGTAATATCCAAAAAAGATTTTAACAACACGACTAAACTCTTAAAATTAGTTTTAAAGGAGATTAAATTATGATAGAATTACTAAAAAACCTGACACAGATTACTGCTCCGTCAGGGAACGAAAAGCATATACACAACTTTATTATTAATGAAATAAAAGACTACGTTGACGAGATTGATGTTGATGCTTTAGGTAATCTCATAGCACATAAAAAAGGAAGTGGCAAAAAGTTAATGTTTGCAGCTCACACAGATGAAATTGGTGTGATTATAACATATATAGAAGATAACGGTATGCTACGTTTCACAGCACTTGGAGGTGTTAGTGCTCAATACGCACTATATCAAAGAGTTAAATTTACAGGCGGTGCGGTTGGTGTCGTTTCATATGAAAACAAAGACGAAGAGACTCTTAAAAATCTGAAAACAAGTGATTTATATATTGATATCGGTGCAAAATCAAAAGAAGAAGCTGAAAAAATGGTAGCATTAGGCGAAGCGGGCGGCTTTATGGGCGAGTTTTTAGTATGCGGCGAAAATGTAGTTTCCAAGGCTTTAGATGACAGAGCGGGTTGCTCGGCATTGATTACTGCAATCAAGTCTTTTAAAGAGCACAAAAATGACTTATATTTTGTTTTTACTGCAAGCGAAGAATTAGGACTGCGAGGTGCAAAAGTTGCAGCAAACAGAATAGAGCCTGATTTTGCAATAGCAATAGATGTCACAAGAACAGGTGACGTTCCCGGTAAGCTTAAAATGGCAGTAAGCCTAGGTGGTGGCGCTGCAGTCAAAATCAAAGACAGTTCATTTATAGCACATCCATCTGTTAAGAATATGATGATTGATGTTTGCGAAAAGAATAATATAAAATATCAGCTTGAAGTTTTAGAAGCAGGCGGGACTGATTCAGGCGCAATACAACTCTCAGGAAGCGGTGTTCCGTCAGGATGCATTTCAATCCCCACGCGTTATATACACTCCCCCTCTGAAATGGTTAATACGGCTGATTTAAAATGTGTTGCAGACTTAGCAACAAAGATAATTGAATCAGGATTTTAATATATACCAAAATAGACGTTACAGTTTGCTTCTGTAACGTCTATTTTTATTTATTCGTTTTCAAATGTACCTACTACACATATTTCATTGTCCTGCGTCTGCAAATGAACGTAATACCCTTTCTCCGTTTCTTTTATACAAACATCTAAAACATCACCTAAATAAGCAGATTTTTTATATAAGATTTTAGCATTGTTAAAATAAAAATCAAACGGCAGGGCATCCATAAGCAAATCTGCACCTTTTTGGTTATTAAGATGCATATTCGTATCAATATCTTTATTTGATACTTTAATTGAATAACTTACATTTTCTAATTCTTCAATCTGTGGCTTTTTAAAGCTGAAAAAGTCATCATTAAAATCATAAAACTCATATTGGCACAGCATTTCCTCGGGAATTTTCGCAATCCTGTTTTTTTCGGTATTGAATAAAAACCAGTTTGCAATAGTCTGTGCCACTAATTCTCCATTTTGTTTTATGAAGCAACCACGTTCAGACGTTACTACTTTAAGAGTTTTTACTGCAGTAGATGCTTCAATCAAAACACCGGTTTGAACAGGCTTTAAAAACCTTAAATTAATTCCCTGCAGAAGCCATGCAAGATTCATTTCTCTTAGCACATTCATTCCATATCCGCTATTTTCAGAATCTTTAATTGCAATATCCTGAACAATGTCTAAAACCGTTCCGGGTTTTATGATATCAAAGTTTTTATAATCTCCATATCTTGTTTCGTAATTATAATTAAACATTACTCCTCCAAAATTATTCTTCCGGAGTAGGCATAACAATAGCTGCTATAATGTATGCTATAATACCACATCCACCAAGCAGTGTAAATGCAACCCATGCAAGTCTTATTATTGTTGGGTCAATTTCAAAATATTCAGCAACACCTGCACATACTCCACAAAGTTTTTTGTCAGTTATTGATTTGTATAATCTCTTTTTCATATATTTTCCCCCTACAAATTATTGGATTTAATAATATCATCTATATATTGTACGTATAAACATTTGTTATGGGTATTATACCATCAAAGGCAAAACTTGTCAATATAATCATATTTCTCTTACAGATTGCTCATTTAAATCAAGAATATAAAAAAAACGAAAAAAATTTTAATAAAGTACTTGACAAACAAAGAGATTATTGTTATACTATAATACGTTGCAAATGACAACACACGGAGAGGTGTCCGAGCGGTTTAAGGAGCTGGTCTTGAAAACCAGTGATGCGAGAGCACCGTGAGTTCGAATCTCACCCTCTCCGCCATTTTTTTATTTATAGATATTTTTTGCGTAAATTCGCAGCTTGGAGAAGTACTCAAGTTGGCCGAAGAGGCGCCCCTGCTAAGGGTGTAGGTCGGGAAACTGGCGCGAGGGTTCAAATCCCTCCTTCTCCGCCAAGCGAGAAACCCACATAAATACTGATTAAATGCAGTGTTTATGTGGGTTTTTTCTATTTTCAAAGTTGCAAATTTTTACAACAAAATACAAAAAAATACATATAAAAATGTGTAAAAAATGTGTAGTAATCTTTTACAAATATCTATCTTTGACACAATTTCAGAAGCATTTGTTTCTAATTGTATCATTTGTAGAATTGTTGTTCCGTTTATTGTTAAATTCAAATTGCGACAAAATTTGACAACAACAGGAGTGACAGAAATGTTCGGCAAAAGATTACTTACGGAAAAACAGGAAAATTTATTAAAACTAAGACTAAAAGAATTAAGGAACTCAATCAACTTTACTCAAGAGCAAATGGCAAAAGCCCTTTACGTCTCCCGGAGCTGCATATCAAATTATGAAAGCGGCCAAAGAGCAATGAGCATGGAAATGGTAAAGAAATATGCTGACTATTTTAACGTAGATGCGAACTATGTTCTTGGAATTGAAAATGAAAACCATGAAATAAATGAATACCTGTATCGGAAAATGCAAAACTCTAAACATATTACTCCAGAAGGTTATTTAGATATATCAGACTTATCTACTTTAGATAAAATTCAAATTATAGATTTCTGCGAATTCTTAAGGATACGTGCAAGGGCGCGTCAGCAAAAGAAAACAACTGCATAAAAAAATGAGGGGCAACAGCATATACAACTGTTGCCCCTTTGATTATTTCTTTTCAAATTTATCTGTTTTTTCTTTTACTAATTGATTTGCAACTTCTAACCCATTTATCAAAAACTGTGGTACGTCTACTCCAACCACAATAAGATTTTCAAGAACACTTCTTATTTCGTTGATAATAAAAGTCGCTAATGTAAACCATCCTATAATCTCTATAAACTTTAAGTCGATTCCAATAGTCCCACCCATTTGCTCAAAAGATAATGCAACAAAAAAAGCTATTGCTATAACAACCCAGTAACCAACCTTTTTTACGATTCCTTTAAGTCCCTTGTTAGAATTTTCAGTATGTGTAAGCTTTGCTTTTAAAATCCCGGTAATATAGTCAACCACATTTAAAATAAAAAATGCAGCAAACAAATACCAAAACTCACCTATAGTTGATGCAAACAATGCCACTACCGCACCCCACAAAGTATTCATTTTATGTACTATTTTTTCCATATTATCCCTCCTAATCTTCAAATATTGGCTGTTCTCCGCTATCGCCATATTCACTCCATATATGCACACCCTTAATGCGCTTCTGCTCCGTAACCTCAAGAGCTCCTTTTATAATTTTTGCAGTCACAATATCACCAAGTTTATAATCTTTTCCCCATACCAGATTGCGAGTTTGCATGGAAATTTGTCTGTTGTATGCTTTTGTGACAAGTTCATCCGAAGCTTCATTTTCAGCACTTCCGGAGAGAGTGCAGTCCCATCTATACAATCCCATTTTCGTACTATCACTATCAATATACTTCCAAATTGGATCCGGTTTGTTTCCTTCTTGATCCTCTGGTTGTTCTTCCTTAAACCAACCGCCACTACAATAATCTAGGCAATCACTTGTATATTGAGTATCATGTGCGTTCAAATTATCTTCTGATACAACAAGTGGTAAGCTTCGGCCCATGATTACAGTATAAACCCATGCCTTTTGCACAGTATCAAAAAAGAGTCTGTGACCTGCTTTATTCTTATTAAGACATTCTTTAACAATATCAAATGTAGTTTTTGCATCAGTACGGCTCAAAGAAAACATCTCTGTAACTCCTGCAGGTTCCCCCCACATTATACCCTTTGTAACTCCTATTACATCTTGCCCATATGTTTCTGATATGACATTTCTTGTTAAATCCTCAACAGTTCCTGTAATCTCTCCAAAAGGTAATGTAATACGCTTCGATAAAAGCCAATTAGGTGTTCGGCCATAAATTACAATTTCATCTATTGCCTGCTTGCCGGTAACAATGGCTGTCTTTCCGTCCTGCACTGCAACAAGATAATCATTTGAAAAAAGTACTTTTGATACGTCATCAGTAACAGGAAAATGTGCCTCAAAAGAACCAACATCATTATAATAAATACTCCAGTTTGAAGAAATATAATTGTGGCATATTTTGAGAAGATTAAATTCAAAATCATATATTCGTATATCTGACATTAATACACCGCCTCTATATACTTACTTGAATATTCACATACTGCCGAAGCATCACAACCTGGATCATCTATTATACATTCAATGTCATTTACACCAGGAACAAGTTTAAACTTACTCAAAAAAGAATCATTCGACATATACACAATCAGATCCCCGTCATTATTGTTTTCCATTTTCATATTACTTTTAATAGTTCTGTCGGCAAAATTTATTATAACTTCTTCCCCTTTATTAAGTTTGTAATTGAGGATGAACTTGACTCCGGATGTATGATTAGTCAAAGTTATATTACAATTTTCGTTTTCTCCTTGTGATTTGCAATAAAGTATAACAGATGGTTCAGTTTCTTTTTGACCGGCATTTATGATATTTACCCTATGTATGCGCTTAGTAAATACACACGGTAAGGTAAACGTTCCGCTTATTAAATCCTTTCTTTCAAAAAGAGAGAGTTTTGTAGAATTAAAATCTTCAAAAAAAGGATCATCGCACATAAACTGAATTACCAAAGGTTGATAAATCTTCCTTCTTGAGTCCTGTACAAAATCTGCACATCTGCATTTTATTTTTCTCCGCCTGTGTCCTGCGCTTATATATAGTTCTCCCGGTTCACTCAACACTCGATTAAAATTTGCCATAGTAAAAGTATCACACTTTTGGATATCAAGACTTATAGTAATTGTCCTTGCCGGCTCTATTCCGCCAGTAGCAATTTGCCCAGGAATATTTGCATATTGAGTGGTTGTGTACTGTTTAGGGACAAAGGAAAGTCCCTCAATATTTATAATTTTATATGGGAAGGGGCTATTACCCCCACCAAAACGAAGAATACCTAATTTATTTTCATATTTTAAAGTAATCATTGTTTTCTCTGCCTTTCCACTTCATCATAAGCTCTTGTACTCATAAGTGCCTGTGATGTAGTTTCCTTCGGTGAAGGATTAATGATATATGTAGGGTTCCATGTGTTTATAATAGACCTACCTGAGTCAGCTCCCGGAGTTCCATAAGAAACAGAAAGTACACTCATGCTGCTTTCAATATTTCTTCTTATTTCAGACATCAATCCTGAGAGCTGATTCATAAATCCCTCACCGAATTTTTCTAAAGCATCTTCTCCTAAATCAAAAAACTCTTCTGGAACGCTCTCCCACTCTTCATCAAATTCCTCTTTTAGTTTGCTTACATCATCACCAAAGATTTCTTTTGACCTGAACTCATTATCATCACGAAGCTTTTCCCAGTCTTCCATATACGCCCGGAATTCTTCATCTGAAGCTTTTAAAAGTGCCTCTGCAAAAAGACTTCCCTCTTCTATTGACATATCCCTAAGCTCAGAGAAGAACTCATCAGGAACTCCACCTCGAGCTTTAACGGCTAAAAGCTTATTTGTATATTCTTCAGCTTTTTGTGCTTCTTCTGAAAGGTCTGCTAAATTAAATTCTTTAAATTCAAAATCCTGTCCATTTTCCCCTAAACCTTTAAAAACAATCTTTTTCTCAGTATATAATGTAGCATCATTATTCAGTTTTTTATTAAACTCATCCTGAGCATCCGCTATATCCTCTAAAGCATCATAATAGGCTCCAGCACGCTCATTAAGATAATCAATGTGGCTTTTCTTTTCTTCCTCTAAAACTTTTCTTTCCGCTTCTGCTGTTTCTTTGAGCTTTTCAAGCTTCCAGTCGGCCATCTCTTCCGCTATCTCTTTAGAGGTTTTATTTTTATCCTTTTCTCTTTTTAACGCTTCGTCAAGATAAGCCTGCTCACTTTCAAGAAGGTTCTCATTCGATACATCCTGGCCATGAAGCATCTCATCATTTATATCATCAAGTGTTTTATAAAGCTTATCGGAATTATCTTCAAAGCCTTTTATAAGACCATCAACAGAGTTTTTAGAAGCTTTAACATACTCTTTTGCAGGCGAGTGTGCATCCTGACCGTCATTGTATCCTTCTACACCCTCTTTGGCCAAATCATAACCTGAATTATAAACAGCTTTTTTGCCTTTATTAAATCCTAATACAACACCTCTGACACTATCTTTGGCAGAATATATAAATTCTTTTGCAGGTGAGTTTCTGCCCGTAGCATCATCATGACCCTGAAGTTCAATTAATCCACAAGCATAACCGGCATTATAAAGTTTTCTCTTGCTTTCCGGATCCTCAAGACCTGCTATAATTCCTGCAACCGCATCTTTGCCTGATGCAACAAAATCAACATTACTTTCCCCACAGGCTGAAGCTGTAGCTTGCATAATCTCAAGAGCCTTAGTGCTCAGCTCTATCTTTTTGCCGTCCATCCCTTCAACCTGACCATCAACAATGGCGCCGCCTGCGTCTTCATATGCCTTACGCAGATTTGAAGCATATTCTATTGCCGATAATAAAGCTTGTTTATTTGCCGAGTTAGCATTCTTTTCATAAGCAAGGAACGCAGCTTCTACACCGGCAACAGCAAGAGCATAATTCTCTCCAACCTCTTCTTTTGTTAATTTAGATTGTTCAGCCATTATCTGCGTTGATGTTTTAACCGAATTGTTGCCTTTATCTAAAATGGCTATAACTTCATTTATATTTCCCGCCAATGAAGCTTCAACAGCTGCTGAATAGTCTGATATGTCCTGTGACCATGTTGCTACATTATCTGCATTTGTATTATATGAATTTCCTGCTTCTATTAGGGCTTTTCCTGTTTCACCTAATGAAACGAGTAATCCTTCTGTCACCCAACGCTTTTTTTGTTCTGCTTCCGTCAAATTGTTAACGTCTTGAGATGTATATGTCAAGATATCACCAAGAGTCAAAGAAGAATCGCCTAATTTTTCCTGAGATTCAGCAAGCAAAAGATTCATGTTGTATAAATCATTTTGACTTTGTTTCCTTGCCTCTGATATGGACGTAATGGCTGTATTATATCGTTCTTCTGCGGCATCAAGAAAAACTTGTGCCTGTTTTTTCTGCAGATAAGTATCTATCGAGGTACATAAGTCTGCATACTTTTGAATTTGCCCGTCAACAAGCTTGTATTCGGTCCCCATTGCTTCATTTAATTCATTTAAAATAAACGAAGCACGTTTTTGATTACTCTCATCAACACGACCGTTTGCATTGGCTAATCCCTCAAGTTCATCACTTAGTAACTTAAGGTTGGATATTTGTGCAAGGTCTGAAGATATTTGTTCTTCTTGAGACTCTTTTAATTTATCATATGCCTCTGCCTGTTCTCTGGCTTTTTCTGTCGCTCTTTGGCTTTCCTCAGCCAATAATTGCAACTGTGTTTTCTCTTTGTTCTGAGTGGCAATAAGTACGCCTATCCCTGTTGATAAAGCAGCGACAAGTGTTATAACTAATCCTATAGGATTTGCACTCATAGCAGCATTCCAAAGATATTGTGCTGCAGTAGCCAATCCTATTTTACCTGTTAAGACTCCAACAACAATCTCTTTTGCAGAAAGTGCTGCCAAATCTGCTAAGTTTGCAATCTTTGACACACCTAATTGTGCCGTATATAAACCAAGCTGCAGGTTAGCAGTCTGATATGTGGCAACGAGACCCTTAACAGCTGCCGTAACAGTTTGAATAATAGTAAATGCTTTAAAAGCACTTACAGCTGCTAAAGCAACACGTGCAACAGTCTTTAGATTCCCTCCCAAAACTTCCACTATAGATGTTACCGGCTTTAATATAGGTACGGCATCGCCTAAAGCATCAGCTAAGCTTGCAATCATATCTCCTGCAGCATCAAGGAGCTTCGGTGTAGCCTTTACAAGCCCCTCTACAAAAGACTCAACAACTTCAACTGCAGCATCAACAATTTCAGGTGCATTTTCGGCGACCTGGTCAAAACAATCAATTAAAGCATCTCCCATACCTTCTGCTAATTTTCCAACAGAAGATAAAAGTGATGGAAGTGTGTCAATGAGCAGCTCTGCAACTTCAGGAAGAAGTTCTGCAGCTGCTTTAGAAACAAATTCGCCTATTCCCTCAATAGTAGTCTTAATTCTTGGAAGAATATTATCTCCCACAACAAGAATACTGTCGATAAATTCATCTAAAAGCTTATCGAAGTCAGCATTATCATCTGCTAAGCCTGTCATAAGATTGCTATATGATGCTTTCATCATATTGACAGAGCCTTCAATAGTACTTGCTGCCTCTTTTGCAGTTGTGCCTGTTATACCAAGCTCCGTTTGTATAACATGAATTGCATTATATACATCTGCTAAATTATTAATGTTATACTTAACCCCTGAAAGCTTTTGTGCATCGGCTAAGAGCCGTTCCATTTCGGTTTTTGTACCGCCATATCCAAGCTTTAAGTTATCAAGCATTGTATAATTCTGCTTAGCAAAACCCTGATATGCATTCTTAATGAGTTCCATATCGGTTCCCATTTTGTTAGAATTATCAGACATATCACTGATTGCCATATCAGCAACGTCTGCCGCTTTGTCTATACCTTCAGCTGTATCCTCAAAGCTCTGTTTTAACGATGCAGAAAAACTCATTGTCATCTGCATATAGTCATTTGCAGACATTCCTGCAGTCTTATAGGCCTTAGCAGCATTTTGCTGAACCTTTTTACTGCTCGACTCAAATAATGTGTCTATTCCGCCTACAAGCTGTTCATAATCTTTAAAACTTTTTATTGCAAGGCCGGCAAGAGCAGATATCCCTGCAGATGTTACTCCTATGCCTTTTACAACAACACCAAGACTCTTTACGGCTGTCTTTTCTATTCCTGATAAAGCTTTTTTAAACCCTTTATCATCACCATCAATTCTAACTATTACACTATCATTTGCCAATGTATTTCACCTCTTTTATATGTGAAAATCACTGGCACTCAACTAATCGTCCTGGCACTCGATTTTTATTTCAAATTTACGTTTACATTTTGGGTTTTTGCATTTAACCCATATTCCTCTACACACCGCAGTTTCATCTTTAAAAAGGGGCATTTTATAACCACAGTGCGGACATTTTATTTTCTCAATCATTATCTAAATAAAACCGCCCCCTTTGCATAAAAAAAGCACTATGCTGTAGCATAATGCCTTTTTATTTTTTAGCTATTCTTCTTTTTCTTCTTCCATCTTTTCAGGACTTTCTATATTCTTAAGTATTCCTACCATATCATCCATCATTTCAATCTGACATTTCTTAGCATATAAGAGCAATGCCGATATCGCACTTATTCCCCACATCCCAAGCATAGCTCCTATGCTCGCACTCGTCCAACTGGTATCATTTAACTTTTCTTCAAATCTAATACGCTCTAAAGTATCATACTTATATGGATTTCTTTCCGCTTCCTCCAACGCTTCAATAGCACGAAGCGCTTCCTTCGAAGGCTTATCAAAGACACATCCTAAACATATACCGCCAATTATGCCAATAATTAATACTATTGCTATTGCAATTTTAAAAAATAAGCTTATTCTTGTGGTTTCTTCATAATACATAACTATTCCTCTTTTCAATGATATTTGCCACTCATTTATTTATAATTATGTATCGTCTACCCTCCTTGCAAAATATTTATAAATAAAAAAGTGCGCAGCCGCTATAGAGCTACGCACTAAAAGGATGCAAGCTCCACAGCTGCCAAGCCAAGTAAACTTATACCCATAAGCATACTTTAATAAAGCCTGCATCTTTTTACAAATACTATGCACGCTTATGAGTTAAAATATTTACTTGACTTGGCTCTTCCATTATATTACAAAATATTGTCTTTTGCAACACTTTTTATATAAACATATCCGCAAAGGAATTATTAAGAGCCTCTTCTTTTTGGCTTTCTGTTCGGTTGTCAGGCAGTTTATAAAGAGCCTTCATTTCAGCATAATGCTTTTTCATTTGTTTATCCTTAATAGACGAAAGCTTAACACTTCTGTAGCCTAAAACTTTAACAAAACGTGTCTCATCAGATAGGTTATCAAAGTATGCTCTGAACATATGCCAATGCATATCGCACTCTGATAAATTTATCCCGTATTGCTGCATAAACGCAGCGGCAATCATCTCACCGTCATAGTCATAGTCATATATACTCCTGCCTTGCGTTTTCTTGCCCTTCGTTCCCTTTAATGAAACAGGAGAATAAAATGCCATAATCTCTTTTAAAGCTTCCCCCATATTCTTCGGAAGCTTCTCAGGAAATATCAGCGAAAAAACCTGAAGTGTCTTTTCATAAAGGTCTTCTTTACCTTTTAATATCTGAGTGAATTTTATCCACACACGAAAGTCTGTATTAATAGGGCACTTTTCACCGCAAATTATAAGCTCTGTTGGAAGTTTTTCTGTAAGCAGACTCATTTTCTCTTCTTGGCCGGAGTTTTCCTTGTATCCGTTAAATCAAGAGCCTTGCCTGCCTGTTCTACCATTTTAAGTGTAGGCTCAACAGCTTTTAATTTTTTATTAACCTCTTCTTCCTGCATAGCATAGTAATCTGC
Organism: Clostridia bacterium; assembly: GCA_045648985.1. Lineage (GTDB taxonomy): Bacteria > Bacillota > Clostridia > UBA1381 > UBA9506 > SIG437. The sequence continues at coordinate 14,057 of JAZROZ010000021.1, read as the reverse complement.
CATATAAAGGCTCATTGAAAGCTTCACACACTTTGAAAGCTTGTCAAGATTGGTTGTCTTTTTATCCGGGAACATTTTTTTAGCATTTTCCTTACCAAATAAGATACACAAAGTATCGTAATTGTTTTCATATTCCGTTCTTTCTTTAATTTTCTCATCATGGACCTTAATCAGCTCATCTAAAGCTCCTGTTCTCTGTGGAATTTCATATTCGATTCCATCAACCTCAATCAAATGATGCTTTTCTGTGTACTCTAATTTTGTTACTGTTTTTTTCATAGCCTTATCTCCTTAAATTATTTATAATAAAATACCCTTTTGCAAGATGGTATTTCGATTTCAAATTCATGTTTCTTTTATGAGGCATATTCCTCATTATTTCAATAGTTTTTTAACGTTAGTTATTGTAGTTATATTTACAAACAAAATTGCACAACAAATTAAAAGTAATAATTTTTCATAAAACTGTAAGGGCGGATACTCAAATCCGCCCATTACTTTAAGATAGCATCAAAGCTTCAATTACTCTGCTGCACCTTCAGCAAATGTAATAGTCTGAACGCTATCTGCATCTTCGCCGTCTGCAATGGTAGCTACACCATCAACACGGCTTCCTACAACGCGAAGATTTCCGCTGTATGTATATGCTTCTGAACCGTCTGCTTCAGAATCACCAATAACAGCAAATGTTCTTTTAACGGCTTTAAATCCTCCGCCGACAGCTTTTGAAAAGTCAACGAATACGATTTCACGCTGTGCATCTGTGCCAAGCTTTTCACCGTCTAAAATGTCAACAATATCAGTAAGAACAGCATCATTTGTAAACTCGTCAAAAGCAAAGCTCCACGAAGGAGAATAACCAATAACATCAGTACTTTCAAACTGTTCATCAACATATTGTCTTGAATATTCAATAGGATTTTTCGAGCCTGAAAGCTCTGTGAATCCTCTCATTCTTGTAAAAGTAGCCTCGCCTTCTCCCGGAACACCCCAGAAGGCTTTTTTATCGGCTCTCTTTATTAATTCTCTTTCCGGCATTTTATCAATTCCTTTCTATATAGATAATTTCAAAAGGGAACGCATATAGCATTCCCTCATCACTTACGCCAAGCATCGAAGGAGTTTTCACTTCTTCAGGCGTGCTCATACTTATAATCTCGCAGTTGTCCCACTGTGGATAATTTTTTAGTTTCCCTTGTTCATTAATCCAATCAAGGAACTCCTGAACAAGTTGCATCTGGTCTGTATTTGCAGTAGTATTACTGTAGGTAGCAAGAGGCTTAACCTGACGGATTTCAAACTGCATTTTCATAAGCTTTTCTCCATCAACATATCTTTTGACTACCTGACCATAAGGAACTGTCGCTAAGGTCGTATTTCCGTCATTATTTGTCTCATCAATAAAATTAAAATACACATCATATCCTACTAAGGGACATGTGTTAATCAAATCCATTACGGCCTGATATTTATTAGTCATTTAAGTTTAACCTCCCACTGTTTACGTATGATTGCATCGAATCAATAAGCTTTGGCTTTTGCGTAGGCTCTGCCGCTTTGTCCCAATGCGCAGACGATAGCGGATGCTTATTGTGATATGTAAGATTTTCTCCTGTATAGTGTTTCTTTTCTCCCGGAGGAGACCAAAAACCATAATCAGACGAATAGAAGTTCGGGCCCATAACCTTTCCTTCGTATTGGTAATGTGCGTGCGATGCATAATACTCAATACTTCCGTTAAGTTCATCAGCTTTTATTCTTACAGTTTCATCAAGGGTTCCTGTTTCAAATGGTACATAAGGAGAGATAAGTCTGTGCCACTCATTTGCTCCGAACAACCAGAATTTTTTATCACGCACTTTTGCGAGCTTTTCGGGAATGTTTATTTTCACGTCTATAGATGCACTCAAATCTACACCCCCGAAACTCGTATATGTTTAGCAAAATCAAGCACAGTATTATAAGAAACCGTACGCACGGTAAAGGTAATCCCCTGATGCTTATTCAAAAAATCTGAAGTACGTTTGCCCGCTACGTCTTCAATTACATCTAAAACTTTACCTTTGGCAACGATATCACCGGGAGAAATGTTAACTTCATTATCGTTTCCTACAGGAATACGACAAATAAAGTTATTAGCTTGTGATACCTGTGTGCCATTCACTTGCTTCACAGTTTCTGCACCAAAATAACACCCTTCGTAAACTGTTTTTTCCCATATGGGCGCACTTCTTGGATTGTTAATATCTTTTACCTGATGAAATAGAGTAATTGTGTGGATAAATGTCGGATTAATCATTTGAGCTCACCCCTAAATATAATAGTGGTGTGCCATTTATATCTGTTCGCTGCGAAAGATATGTGCGAATAATCCTCGAGATCTCTACCATCACTTCTTTACTATCCGGCACCTTTAATGACTGCGAAAGACCATCATGTGAAAATGATGTTACAGTGCCTTCCGTTAAATGTTTTTCTTTTTTATCAAGCAAACCTATAATTTTTGTAAGACACTGTTTTATAATGCTGCGAGTATCTTCATCAACATTGTACATCCTTTTAAATGTGTCTGCACAGACTTGCATTTCTGCTTCAAACTGAACTCTTTCAAAAGCAGCCTGGCAGAGCGCTCCGCCCATGTCTTTAAATTCCTCATAAGTGAGATACATAGGGGTTCACCCCCCTATTCTTTATCGCCCTTTGGAGCTTTTTCACCGCCCGAAGGCTTTGATTTCTTACCATATGATTTTCCTACTGTTTTTGCCATGATTCATTCCTCCTTAACCTTTGCAGGAGAGGTATATTCCTGCAGCCTTATTCTTCATTACATCTACTTCTCCATACTTTCTGTACTTTAAGATGTAGCTGTCAGCATTTGGGTTATTAGCAGGTGAAATTACATTACCTACAACATGCTTATCAATTTTCACAACAGCATCTTTATGAATAATCATAAAGTTGATGTCGTTGCCGTCAGTAGCCTTTCTAAAGCCACCATCAAGCTCTCCTTCTTTACCTGTGAGTAATTCAATCTTTGTATAGAAACGAGTCTGCGGAACTTTAACGATCTTCGCAAAGCCATCTAAAATCTCTCTTGATTTAGTTGTATCAAGCTGAGATACCGCTCTCATAAGTGTAGGTGTAGCATAAAGGATTCTTCCTTCATAAGGCACTTCATCCTCGTCCATCTTACTCTGAGCTTCAGCTACAGCACTTAAAAATGCTGCACCGTCTGCAAATGTAGCTCCAGCTGCACTTGAAATTCCTTCTGCAGCTGCAATTTTAGCAAAGGTATAAGCATCACCTTCAGGAACAACTTTTGTTCTGACAAGTTCTGCTCCGGCTCTGCCAAATGCTATATCAAAACTTTCCTGATTATCCATAGCATCAACAGAAATTTTTGTGCCTCTGTCATAGCTGAAAGTGATTTCTTCCCACTGAACGTTTACAGAACCATCAGTATAACCGCTGTTTCTGTCGTAATCTCCAAGTCCATTTAACGAAATCATCGGATAAAGTACTGATTTTGCATTGCTGCCTGCTTTTACAAGTTCACTAGGTGCAATCAAATCAGCTGTAACCGATGCGTTTTTATAAACCTCATCTAAAAGGCTTACATAATTTTTTGCAAGTACAATATTATTTGGCATATAATCTTCCTTTCTTATTCTTTAATTGGGCCAAGTCCCATAACTGCCCTCATGGCATTCTCTGATGCGTTTGTTTCAAAATTGCCCAGTCCTGTTACATCAGCAGGCGGATTAGGATTAGCAAATATCCCTGCCTTATCCTTTGTGAGTGTTTCAAATAATTCACTATATCCCTTGCCTTTATTTTCAGGTTTAGCAATTTCTTTTTTCATGTCAGCGATTATTCCTTCTCTGACATAATCAGATGTAAACTTCTTCTCACCGAAACATTCCTCGATAGCAGAAGTTAAAAGAGCATCCTCTTTAGCGAGCTTGTCTGCTTCGTCTTTCTCTTTAATAGTTTTCTGCAATTCTTCAAGCTGCTGTTTATAATCAGCACCACTCTCTGCCGCCTTTGTCAGTTCGGTGATTTTTTCTTTTAAGGTTTCATTGTCAGTCGAAAGAGACTCTACTTTTTCATTTAGACTCTCAACGTCCTTTTTTGCTTTACCAATGTCAGCTGTATTGATATCAAGTATCGCTTTAAGCTGTTCATCTGTAATTTCTGCAATAATACCCCTTAAATCTTCTCTTGTCATTTATGTCTCCTTTCAGTTTGTTGTCGCAGTTTCTTTCTGCATCGGATTGATAGTTTTTCGGGATTCCGCCCAATTTTCATATTAACTTCAGCTTTTCAGCCAAAAGATAAGCAAATTTTGATTTGTATAAGCTCCATGCACTCTTACTTGCTGCACTTTCTGAGTTTTTCCTTGCAAACATATATGAAAAATAACAATAATCAAAAAAAGCTCTGTACGGGTCAAATTTCCCATACGTTGAGCTTCTTTTCTTATAATCTGTTGCAAGCAATACCATAGTTGCCTCTACCGCTTGGCATATACCTGCATAAGCTTTTTTATTATCAGGTCTCCAGATATTCTCCTTCTTAATTCTCTCATAATCACGAAGAAGATACAGCATCTGCATATATGTATTGTGTGGCAGCTTATACATATTGTTTCGTGAAGGTATGTAATTTCTCATTTACTTTCTCCCTTCCTGGCATTAACAATCTTCTTTAATATTTAATTATTAAAGTCTGTATCATAAAAAAAATACTCCAATACGTCCTGCATTGGAATATTCAATATTTTTATAATTAGTTCAGCCTCAGAGAGGGACATCTCTGCAATATTTCTAATTTTTTTACCGAACGTGCAGGATGATATCCCCAGCATTTGAGACATTTCCTCATACGTCATTCCCTTTTCAATAATTCTTGCTCTTAGCTTTCTCGTGTTTACCATATTATTTCCCCCTATAATCTAAGTAGTTTAGCAGCTGCTGTCATTAGAGCCGATGCTGCTTCAAACTTTTGCCTTAAAAGGATTCCCGTTGAATAACCTTCTTCTTTTGTTTTAGCAAGCAGGCAGTCAAATTCATCTCTTGGCATCTCTACCATTTCAATGTTTTCTTCGTTTATAAAACTTCTCATATTTATCTCCTTCCGGGCATAAAAATACCACCTTACCTCATTTGGTAGGTGGTATTACATAATTGTCTTTGTGTAGTAAAAATGTAGCACAGCAAATTTTTCATTTTCATTCTGTCCCTGATACAAAAGATTGTCTTTACTCTTTTTATTCACAATTAGCTTGTTAACCTCTTTAAAAAATCTATCTCTATTGGCTTGTGTATAAGTGTCTACTCCATGATTCTCAATCTTGTCAAGTGGAAACTTCTTATCGTAATATTCCCATTCCCCATTCTTAAAAACATAACCTGGAGTGTTTCCCTTTTGGGTAAAAGCCGCAAATTCTATAGCTTCATTAGAAAATATGGAATACAGTATCTGTCTTACATTTTCCACTTATATAACACCTCTATTCCCGCCTAATCTTGAATAATTTTTGCAAAAATACGAATACAACTCTTTCTATTATCATTATACACTTCTGCTCCAATTATGTCAATAGACGAATTAGGTTTTGATATAAATTCACTTTCAGCTATATTGTCTGTTATCAATCCTCTTGTCCCTTTTGGAAGTTGTATTTCAAACTGGATTGCCCTGTGAGTAAAATAATTTATATTTTCGCAAAGGCTTATGGATGTAACAGCCTTATCCGTAACACTCCCGTTTCCATTTTTAACAATTTTATTAATTTCTTCAACCAAGTGCTGTGCAGCCTCTTTGTTTTTGGGTATAGTACATATTCCTTTATTTTTTTCTTTATGTTTTTTAATGTACCCATCAACTTTTATTCCCAAGACATCGTGTAAATATAATGCATCTACCTTTCTAAAGCCAATGTAGTTGCTATCCAACTTACAATTTGATGTTGTTTTTATCAACGTTTCCATGGTTTTTTTACACTTAGGATTATCGAGTGTTGATTTTATTCCTCTCATATATCCATTTATATCAGGATATCCAGTTGTATTTTGAATATACCCTCCATCTTTCGCCCATAAAATATTGTGTTCGTATGATGTTATACCTTGCTTTTTATATTTAGGCATAATATATTCTTTATATTCTTTTTCATCACTATATGTTAGCTTTTGAAATTTGCCTTTTTCCGTTATATCAATAACATTTTCAATCTTTTCAGTTTTTACACTTCTAAAACCCTTCACTTGCATACGTTCAATCTTCGTAGGCAGTCCAGAAATTTTGGAAAGTTCTGCATATTTATTTGTCAGCTGATTAATCTTATATTGAACCTGCCTTTGCAAGTCTTCTGCACCTGCTTCTTTAGCGGCAATGGCTAACTCTCTATGATATCTAATAGCAGTCTCAACATCTCTTTGAAGTTGAGTCCCTTCATAAAGTGTGTATTGTTCTCCTTCAAACTCAAAGGTCCTGTTGTCGTTTGCTTTAAGTTCACCAAGCTGTTCTTTACTGTACGCAGGCTGAGATACTCCAAGTAAAACAGAAAATTTAAAGTGAAGACAGTTAAATTCCTCTAAAAGATGTTCAACTTCAGAAAACGAAGGATAATAAATGCCGTTTATCGTTCGGGCCTTGCCTATAGCAAATTGCTTACCTGCCATATCGGCATGTGTAAGTCTTGGACAAGAGTGATAGCTTATTTCATATCCATCTGCGCCGAACTCTTCGCCAACAAAATCCGCAACGTTTTGATTGCACTGCTTAATGCCCCAGAGAACATTCTGCCTGACAGCTGTGTCAAGCCTTCTCGAATATCCCGTAGCATAATCGACAGTCCTGACACCGCTTTTTGCCATAGCTTGTACAATTTCACGCACTGCACTCTGATAGCTGTCCTCTCCAAGCTGTACCTTTGTCACCGCATAGTCAACAAGCTTTGTATATGTATCAGAAAGAGACGTTGCAAGCTTATTTTTATTTGCCTCAAACAGAGGAGCTATAGACTTACCACCTTTTTCAAACACAGCAAAGGCTGTATGCTGTGTGAGGTTTAAATATTCCCCCACCGTTTGCTTTGCCATGCTGTTTACATAAGTCTTCAGCTTTTCATTATCATCATACGGAATATGCTCTATACCCTTAGCTTTATAAAAAGGCTTCGCATAATCATAATTCTCTTTAGCTACAACGTCAAATATCTCATAGATTTCTGCTGCATTTTTTTCACTTGCTTTTGCTAAATCACGTACAATCCTGTCAACATCTGCTCCATAATTATACATCTGCTGTAATCTATGTACATCACTCGGCCTGAGCTCACCGATTTTCTTTAAAACTCTGCCAATACTTTTTAAATATTCTGTATTGATTTTATTCAGTCGCTCATAAATTCTCTCCGGAAGGAGATTAATTTGATTTTCAGTAAGCATATTACTCGTTCATTCCCAAAAGGCTCTTGACTGTCGGCTCATTTTTAGCGATTTCATCAACGGCCTTTTGTGCCTCTTCAATACTTTCACCGGTTCTCCAGGCTCTCAGTTCAGCTTTGCTAACAATTCCCTTGCTTTGAAGTTCATTCATCTGCTGCCAGTCTTCTGTTGTACTTTCTATCAACGAATAACTCCAGTCGTATTTAATCTCATATTCTCCGGGAGGAGTTATGTTATAATAGTTTGCTAAAACATCACACGCATAAATATAATCCTGGAGGCATTTCTCTATAGCTTTTCTGATATCAGAAACAAGTGAGAATGTATCACCATTCGCCGCTTTGATTTCCGTTGCAGTTGCTCCCTGCGTAGCCGGTGCAGTTAATATTCCTCTGCTTGTACCAATTTGTTTTTCTAAAATTTCAAAAAGCTTATCAAGTCTTGCATGCAAAGAACTCTCACGAAAAGCAGGGTCGAAAATATTAAACAGCTTCCCATCTTCAGTATGACCAGCAATAAACAAATCATCTTTTAGAATCGGTTTGCCTGTTTTCGGATCCCTGTCAAGTGTCCTGTCATCTACCTGCAGGCGAACTTGCTTCAGCCTAAACTCTTTCCGGATTTCTTCTAAACACTCTAAAATGTCATCAATTGTTTTCTTACAGCCATATGTGATAGGAACACCATAGTCATCTGCATTTTTTCGGTTATCAATAGGAGATTTCATAAATCCAAACAACACTCTATCAACATTACTGATTGCAACATCTTTAATGTTTTCCCATTCAGGAAGGTTTGCCGGCGTACCGTAATCTGTTATAGCTCTATTTTTTATGTATAAAGTGTTATTTTCTACAGTATAATCAACAACACGATAGTAAACTTTATCATTTATCGTTGTTTTTTCAGCTATAACAGTAGCGCGTGTTATCTTTTCACCGTCTTTACCATTAATTACAAGTCGATTTTGTTTTGCTGTATTGAAAAGAATTTTACCATTCTTAACATACGGGACTATGATGCATCCACCTGTACCAAGAGCTCTGGCCACAATCTTTTTCATATTCTGCCAGGCCTCCTGGAGAGCCACGTTCAAAACTTCACATCTTATATTATTTTCCTCAATCGCTACCGTACTGTCAGACAATGAAAGTGTAGCAAGTTTATTTGAGGCTATAGCAGGAATATTAGTTTCCTCTGTGTTACTGTATTCATCATCATAATTTTGGTTTTCACGTTGTTTTTCTGTACTTGTTCTCGTCTCTTTTATACCAAACAACTTTTTTATATATTGTAAAAGTTTTTCTAACACGTAAAGTTATCTCCTCTCAAGATAATTCATATTGTATGTAAAACTGTATTCAGCTGCATCAATAATGTCATTATTAAAAGTACCGTCATCAAGTCGTTTATCTTCCAACGATTTACTATCCCATAAAGCCTCCGAAAATGCACTTATAAGCTCATTACATTCTCCTTTAACAAACTTAACCATTCCTCTTCCTAAAAGTTTGTTGACAAGACGAATTCTGTCAATTATGGGAGGTTTAATACTGTTATAAACACTAAATCTTGACTTTGCCTCGATAGAGTTTTTCAAAGTCTGCTCTGCACAGTCAGGATAAATAGTAAAAAAGTATGGATAATCAGCAAAATATTCTTCAGCCTTATTGACACACCAATCAATTACATCTTCTGCTCTGGTACCTGAGGCTTTTCTATAATCAGCCTTAAGAAAATATAAGCATCCATCAGAACCAATGGCACTAAGCACGCAGGCGTGTCCTGATTTGTTTCCACCAAAGTCAATTCCTATATTAAAGTCATGCATTGTCGGAAGCTTGTCTTTTTCAACTTCATATGCTGAAGGATTATCAGCAAGCAAAGGATATATAAGTCCCTCTGTCGGAACCCACTCGCCAAGAACATATCTGTCATACAAAACGGTACCATAATATTCTCTTTTGATGTTCTCCCTTACCGATTCAGGAAGGAAAGTGTTATCATCAAGCCTGTACTTCTGATAAAATAAATCAATTCCATTATCATCAGCAGAGTCTAAAAACTCCTTAAACCAATGCTTAGGATGGTCCGGGTTACATGTTCCATCAAACAGACTATACTCTTTATCAAGACGAGACTTAAGCATATCAAAAACATCTTTATGCCAGGTTACAATCTCGTCACCATAGCAATATTTAATCGATGAGCCTCGAATTCTGTTCACCGCATTTACTTTATCAGCTCCAATGCAGTGAACCTTTTCACCAAATAAAATGGCCGTATTATCAGAACGTATATCAGAAACTAAGCTTGTAGTCCATATAGCCTGCAATGGTTCTATAATGTTTCTTTGAAGAGTTCCTTTTGTGTTTCCGATTAATACAACTAAGCCACTTTCATTTTTCACTGTTACTATTCTTTTCGGTATAAGGTAATAATCAAGATAAGTCTTTCCAGAACGTGTTGCTCCTGATTTTACATTCCAACGGTGGTTTGCACATTCCCAGAATTGTTTTTGCTTTTTACTCAGTTGCAACACTGTCTATTCCTCCAAGTATCTCATCAAGCTTATCCATAATTTCTGCATTGTCGCTACCTGGCTTATCCTTCCAATCGCACCAGTTTTTCAACCCGAAAATACTCATAGTCGGATTATATTTACCAAGTAATCCGCCTTCCATAATAGTATCACTTTGTATTCTCTCAAACTCTTTTTTTATAGTGGGGAAATATTTGTTGAGGCTTGTATAGATTGTCTTTCTGTCAACAACACTATAGTTTTTTGCAAGCCATCTGCAAAAGGCTGTTTGAGTAGGAACCGCTGAGAATCCATTGTCCATTATTTCTTCGCAGAACTTACCCCATAATTCAATTAACTCTCGTCCACTATTGAATTTTTTAGGACGTCCCCTCTTTGCCAATTTCCGCACCTCACTTCACTTGATTCCCTCCATCCCATCCGCCGGCTATTATGTCCGACACAATAAACAAAAAAAGAAAATACCCACTAATTTCTTAGCGGGTACTTCCTGATGGCTACATATGAAAACTATCCCTGACACTAAGGTCATTATACACATTATAGCACTTGATTTTTTCCCAATGGGACATTTACTAAAAATAATTTAACTTTTTAGCAACATTCCATACAAATTCTGCTCGATAACGACTCCAGGTCTTTCTGTGAGGTGCTAAATCTCTGTTAGGCCTGCTTCTATATTCACAAAACTTTCCGTAGCTATCAAATGAAGCATATGCATCAAACTCATTTCCCTCATATGTATTTGAATATTTTTCTTTCATCTGCGCTATAGTCTGTTCAATGGCTTTAATCTTTGTTTCTACTGTTGACAATACAGAAGCTTTAAAGAAGGTAGCATCAGAGGTTAGATTTCCTTTTGGCATTCCATCAGGAGGAACCGGACTACCGTATAATATTTGTTCACGTTGCCTCAATAACCCTTTATAATTTCTTATTATGTATAGGGTTTCACGATAAATGTTATTATTTTCTATGTAATACTGATTATTTGTTTTTATCTGATAGTCTCTCGGCATCCTTCTCTATCACCCTTCATGCTTTTTTCTATAAACCTCTGCGTAGTTTTCTCCATTGCCATATTTCTTCATATCACTTCTATGCTGCTCATTCGTCTTATAAAAAGAACATTCTTCCGTTTTGCAATACATTTTGTTTAGTGCTGAGCAAAACGAACTGGTTTTATATCCAAAACAATCTTCTTTTGCTTTCATATTTTTCTCCCTCGTATTTTACCTTTCTTAAATTTTTTTCTATAGATTCATCCATAGCCTTACCAAGCTTATAACAGTTCCCATGTGATATATGATTTTTCCAGGCACCATATGAGGCATAAAATTTTTCTGCAGGCAGTTTGTCCTCCGCCACCAACTTTGCCATTTTAAGAAACTTTCTTTGAGCGTTTCTTTTGTTTTGATTTTTAAGCCTGCGTATGACTTTTCCGGATTTTGTGATATATGTATGAAATCCAAGATAGCTCACACCATTCTTAAATGGGAATATCTGTGTTTTGTTATTTAAGGTTAAATCAAGAGTTTTTACAAATTCCTTTATAACCTCAAGACAGTGTTTTAAATATTCCTTACTTGGATGCATCAAGTAAAAATCATCCATATATCTGCCATAGAACTCTATGCCAAGCTCCCCTGTTATCAGTTTATCCATGCCATCAAGATATAAAAGGGCAAAACCCTGATTAACCTGATTACCAAGAGGAATTCCTTTTCCTTCTGTACTATCTATAAAAAGATTGCACAACCAACATATATCTTTGTCATGCGAAAAGTGATAGTTTACAATATCCTTCAGCTGCTCATGCGATATGTTATAGAAAAACTTCGTAATATCGCATTTTAAAATATATCCATTAAAGCCATACCTTTTATAGAACTCTTGCATCTGGTCCCTTAACCTGTCAAGTCCAAAATGTGTGCCTTTCCCTTTTTGGCCGGCACAATTATCATAAACAAAAACATTCTTTAAACTCGGCAAAATAACATTGTCACATAGACTGTGCTGCACAACCTTATCTTTAAAAGAGGTTGTTTTTATAATACGTTCCTTTGGCTCATAAACTTTGAATTCTGAATACTCTGATACTTTATATGTTTTGCTTTTAAGTTGTTCTATAATTGTATTTATTGCATCCAGAGCCATTATGTTGAACTTGGCCGAACTCTTTTTAAAACCTTTGCCTGATTTTGATTTTTTATAGGCTCTATACATATTTTTAAAATCAATCACTTTTTCAAAGTCGGTCATACAGCGCAGCTCCTTTTTGTTTATCCATACGGAAAGGTTGTGCGTTCTTTTGATGTGGTGCATTGATTTCGGCCTATGCCTACTCTGTCGAGCTTTCCACCAGTACGGACGAACGCCGTTATTGTTGTTGTAGTTATTGTTGTTGATGTTACCATCGGGCGAAACGCAAAGAATTTTTACAACGCACAACCTATTAATTTTATTTTTGTTCAGACTTTCTCCAGGCAATAGACATACGCTTTACATCAGTTACTAATTTTGACCAATACTCAGCTGAACCATCACTTAAAAGCTTCAGCTCCATAGATAACTCAATGTATGTCAGAAGTACATCACAATGCATTATAGCTTTTGTTATAACCTCACATCGAAGACGCCTGTCCGTCTTGTTATTGATTCTATTACCCTCAAGTAAGAATTCATAGATTTCCATACTTTTTATTTGTAGCCTGTCAACAAGAGAATGTCTGTACTTTTTAGGATATCTATTACAGTTAGATGTAAGAACATATGTATGCTTCATCAATTCTTTTGCTTTTACAATTACTTTTAAATCGTTATCTGCCATTTCTATTCCTCACAAGATACAGAGATAGAAGATATAAGAGATAAAAACGGACGAACGCCGCGATTGATGTGGAAGTCATTGAAGTTGACGCTACCATAGGGCGAAACGCAAAGAACGAAAGGCGAATCCCAATGTGGGGTTGCTGAATCTGGTGTTGCAAGCCACCACCAAGCATTTACTTTGTATTTATCAAAAATTTCGACATTCTCACGATAAAAGTCCAACATCGGAAGACTTATCTTTGATTGCATCTTTCCATAATTTTTCAAGCCGTCAAGAGTAGTCAGATCCGTCTCAAACTCACATACATTTTCTGCTCCTATTGCTTTTTCAATTTCCGGAAGAATTTCTTTGTTTAATCTCTCCAGCACTATACTTTCTGACAGGTTTACATTTTTGCCAAACTCTGACTTAAACAAAATGTTTTTTGATACAACAGCTGCTACACCGTCTTTTTCGGCAAACTTTATAAATTCAAAGTCTCCCACCTTAAATATTTTTCCTACACTTACTTCTGATAATTTTACTGTTTTCATTTTTACTCCTCCTTATTTAGATACAAAGATATTAGATTTTAAGATACAAAACGGACGAACGCCGATACTGCCGTCGTAGATAATGTTGTCGATGTTACCAGAGGGCGAAACGCACTTTACGGTAGAGCTATATCCATGCGTTGGTGTACTGAATGCAGTTGCGAGCCACCACCACTTATTAAGCTTATGTTTATCAATCGTATATACATATCTGCGATAAAGCTGTGCCGTAAGTAGTGACATTTTGCGCTTTATTTCACCATAATCTTTTAAGCCATCATCAGCTGTCAAATCAACAGTATGTTCAACTAAATTTTCCTCTCCAATAATATCAGCAATTATTTCTGCAAACTCACGGCAGCAGTCATCCACGTTGGAGTCTGCATAATTATTGTTTTTGCCAAACTCTTCACTTTCACATAGCAAGTTTTTTAAAAGAACTGCAGTTGTATCTCTCCTTATTCGTTATAGAATTTTTTAAAGCGAATAACTTTTACTTTAAGACGAATAACTCACACTTCAATCGTAGATTTTGCCGTTTTTTACGATTATTCTTCTTAAAATCGTTCTTTTATCGTTTGAATTGCGATTTTATTGGGTTATATTTTTTCCACATAACACCAACTTTGTGGCGGTCTTTTAATCGGCTTATAGCCGTCTATAATTGAGCAACAATACTCTTCTTTACCACATTC
>JAZROZ010000020.1:0-51439 GCA_045648985.1 Clostridia bacterium | reverse complement strand
AATTATTACAAATAATTGAAGGGAGAAATTTATATGTTTTCTTGTGATACAATGGTGATTCATGCTTCTTGTTCTCGATATGGAAGCAATATTTTAGCAAAGAACAGTGACAGACCGACAGGTGAACCGCAGCCCTTGTGCTTTTATGTGGGTAAGGAATATGCCGAGGGCACTATAGTTCAAACCACGCATGTTGCAATTCCGCAGGCACCTAAGACCTATTCTGTTGTTGGCTCAAGACCTTATTGGATATGGGGTTTCGAAATGGGTTACAACGAAAAAGGTGTGGTTATTGGTAATGAAGCTGAGGGTTCGCGAATGGAACCTGAGTCAGAAGATGGAATTTTAGGTATGGATTTGTTGCGCCTTGGCTTAGAGCGTGGGGCGACGGCCCAAGAGGCGATTTGCGTTATTACCGGTTTGCTCACAAAATATGGTCAAAAAGCAAATGCAAGCGCTTTAACAGAACGGACATATGAAAACAGCTTTATCATTATGGATAAAAATGAATGTTGGATTTTGGAAACAGCAGGTCGCGAATGGGTTGCAAAACAAGTTAATACCATGCAAGGAATTTCAAATTGTTATTCTATAAGACAAGATATAGATATGATGTCTGAAAATGCTCAAAAAATAGCAAAAGAAAAACGGTGGCTCGCACCTGATGAGCCGTTTGATTTTGCTAAAGCATATTCCGGAAGATTAGTGGGACAACCTTTTGGCGTGCAAAGATTTCGCAGGCTCAATAAGCTTTTGGCGCAAAAGGATGTTCATGATTTTGATTCTCTTGCACATATTTTACGGGATCACTTTGATGACGAGATTATATCCGAGCGTTTTGGTGAAACAACCGGAACGTTTATTAGTATTTGTATGCATATGCGTGATTGGGGTGAAAGTGAAACATCAGCTTCGCTTTTGGCCCGCTATGATGATGAAATAGGAGTCATTGCGCGCTACGCACCGGTGCAACCGTGTTTATCTGCTTATATTCCGGTGTATATGACAGCACTACCCGAAAAGATGGAGCGTGCAGACAAGCTGTTTGATGAAAAATCTCTGTGGTGGCAGGTAAAGCGTTTGAGCCTGCTTATTACCATTGATGAAGAGGTTTTTGCCGATGATATTAGAACGAAACTGAAAGAACTGGAGAATCGGTTTGTACGAAAGGCAGAAGAGGCTGAGAAAAAAGCCAAACACTTGTTCAGGGACGGAAATCAGGATGAAAGTAAGGCGTTGCTTCGTTCCGTTACGCAAGAATGTACGGAAATCCTCTATGATTTTGCAAAAACAGAGGCTAAACGACTGTCAGATATTGTAAAAAACAAAGGAGGCTTGTACGGACGGCAGAAAGAAGCAATTGAAAAATATATGGAATATGCACAAATACCGATGTTTGATTTTTGAACACAAGGGAGACACAAGGCGCCAGGTCTCCTGGGTGTTTACTCGTGTCATGTCCATACAATTTAAAAGATTAGTTTGCCGATTTTGATATTTACATATACTATCGGGAGCGAGAAAATCCAGTATTCTCGCGGGTTCTAAAGAAAAGCGCTCGGGAAAAATCAGTTGAAAAAATCAGGAAAAAATAGTAGGTCCTATTATTCACTGTTCTCCTGACTTGACACGAGTAAAAATTTTGTTGAATGCCAGGAAAAAAGGTAAAAATATGAGAAAAAGAGGTATAAAGCTATGAATGATAATATGGTTATTTATCAGGACAACAACGGAATAACGAAAGTTTCAGTTCGTTTTTCTGAAGATGATTTGTGGCTTACGCAGGCACAAATTACCGAGCTTTATCAGACAAGCAAATCAAATATAAGCGAACATATAAAAAATATATTGGCAGATGGAGAATTGGATGAAGCTTCAGTTGTTCGGAAATTCCGAACAACTGCTTCTGATGGGAAAAATTATAACACAGCACATTATAATCTTGATATGATTATTGCGCTTGGTTATAGAATTCAGTCTCAGGTCGCAACCAGGTTCAGAAGATGGGCGACCGAAAGATTGCACGAATATATGCAAAAAGGTTTTGCAATGGATGACGAACGTTTAAAGCAGGGCGGAAATAGATATTTCAGAGAATTATTGCAGCGTATTCGTGATATTCGTTCATCAGAAAGGAATTTCTATCAGCAGATTACTGACATTTACGCTACTGCTACCGATTATGATCCCCGTTCGGATTTGACAAAAGCATTTTTTGCTACTGTTCAGAATAAGTTGCATTTTGCAGTTCACGAGCATACTGCTGCAGAAGTTATTTATGAGCGTGTAGATAATGAAAAACCACTTGTAGGAATGACTAATTTCAAAGGTAACTATATAACAAAGGATGATGTTAAAATTGCAAAGAATTATCTTTCGGAAATAGAATTGCAGAGGTTAAATCTGCTTGTTTCACAATTCCTTGATTTTGCAGAATTTCAAGCTTTGGAACAGATACATATGTCTATGCAGGATTGGGTAGAGGCACTTGACAACCAAATAATTTCAAACAAAAGAAAATTACTTGAAGGAAAAGGAAACATATCACATAAACAGGCAATAGAAAAAGCAGAAAAAAAATTTGAAATTTATCGCGAAAGAGAAATGAAACAGTTGGAAAGTGACTTTGACAAAGCGATTAAAATGCTGACTCAAAATTCAGATGAAGAATAATTTAATATAATAGTTTGCCGATTTTGATATTTACATATACTATCGGGAGCGAGAAAATCCAGTATTCTCGCGGGTTCTAAGGAGTTTTGTTCAGAAAAAAGCAGTGAAAAAATTAAGGGAAAAATAGTAGGTCCTATTATTCACTGTTCACCTGTCTTGACACGAGTGAGAAAATGTAAAATATTGTAGAAAAAGGAGGAATTTTTATGAAAAAAGAAAAATGGATACTGAAAGAAATAGAAAGTTGGCAAGAAAGACAAATTGTCAGCGAAGAAACAGCCAATATGTTGAGAACAATGTATCAACCTAAGAAAAGTATAGGTCTTTTAATTGTGCTGTTTTCAATTATCGGCTCGCTGCTTATAGGTATGGGCATAGTTCTTGTAAGTGCAAATAACTGGTGGTATTCTTTGCCTATATCTGTTAAGACTTTTATAGGATTTTTACCGCTTTTAATATCTCAAGTTGTTGTGTTATATGTATACAAGTATAAAATGACTAGTGTTGCATTTCGCGAAAGTGCGGCTCTTCTAAATATGGCGGGGGTTTTTGCATCAATCGCACTAGTTGGTCAGATTTTTCATCTTCCTGGAGATTTCACTAACTATCTGCTTGTGTGTGGTATACTGTTTTTACCAACCATGTTGGTAATGAATGCTATTTCTCCTTTAATTATTTACTATTGGACATCCATTAATGGTGGTATATATTTTTCTGATGAACTTGGAATTGTTATATCAATAATGATGTTTGCCATAGGGGCGTTATTTGCTTTGAACAAATGTCGCAGTAAAGGTGGCAAAAGTACTTATCTATCATTAATTACTGTAATTTCTGCCTTTGTATTAATTCTGGTATCGGCTTTAAAATGTGATTGTGATTTATCACTTATTCTTTATGGATTTGCTTTGTTGCTTCTTTCTTCATCTCCGATATTAAAGGGATGCGAGCCTGTTTTTTCGGGTGTTGGCAAACTATGTTTTCTTATTTTATCATTTGTTTTTACATATCAAGGATTATGGGGATATAATGCAGAATTTGACAGCATAGTCTTTTTGATAATGACTATCTTACTGATACTTTTTGCAATAGCATTTTTCTTAAAAAATATTATAGCAAAAAAATACTGTTTGTTCTCTATAGCAATCGTTGTATTACTTATTCTTCGTGGAGTATGGTGCATTTTTAGTTTAACAGAATCTCCTTTTGATGTGATTTTTATGGTTGTTTGTAATTTGATTTTGTTCGTATTAAGTATATTGTGTATATTTGACGGAGTAAGAAAAATTGATTTATATAATGCAAATGTTGGTATGGTAACCTTATGTACGCTGATTGTTTTGCGTTTCTTTGACAGTGAATTGCCCCTTTCAGCAAGAGGAGTTGTGTTTTTAATTCTTGGGGCAGGATTTTTACTATTTAATTTATATCTTGTTAAAACAAAGAAAAAGATTAAGGAGGAAACGATATGAAAAAAACTCTTTTATCTGTTTTAATTATAACTATATTTGTACAAATTCTTATTCCTACATATATGATATGGGGTAAATATGATGTATTAAAAAATGGAGAAGAAGTTAAAATCAAAGTGGCTCCAATTGATCCTTATGATGCTTTTCGTGGTCGCTATGTATCGCTTTGGTATGATGATGATCTGAGTTACGAACAAAGTCAGGGGAAATATGGAGTTTTAGAAATTGACGAAGATGGTTTTGCTATGGTAAAAAAGGTGGTTAAAGAACAACCAAAGGACCAACTGTATTTAACAAGCGAAAACGAAGATTATTTTTATATTCCGTTAGATAGATACTATATGGAAGAAACATTAGCCCCTAAAGCCGAAGAAATGATCTCTGGAGAAAAAGAGGCATATGTAACAATAAGAATTAAAGGAGATAAATCTGTGCTTTCGGGTTTATACATTGATGGTAAGCCTGTTGAGGAAATTTTAACAAAAAGTGATGACTAATAGCACTAGGGGATGATTCTGCTTTCCTCGTATCAAGTCCATACAATTTAAAACATTAGTTTGCCGATTTATGATATTTACATAGAAAGTCGGAGCGAGAAAATCCAGTATTCTCGCGGGTTCTGATGAAAAGTGTTTAAGAAAAATCCAGTGAAAAAAGCAGGAAAAAGTAGTAGGTCCTATTATTCACTGTTCTCCTGACTTGACAAAAGTCGGATTGCGATGAAAAACAAAGACTCTTTACGGAGGTTATACATATGGATGATAAAATACAAATATATGAAGATAAAAGAATAAGAACAGCTTGGAACGAAGAAACAGAAGAATGGTATTTTTCGGTCAGTGATGTGGTAGAAATCTTAACTGATAGTAAAGATGTTAAGCAATACATAAAAAAGATGCGAAGCCGAGATACTGAACTTAACTCCAAGTGGGGTACAATTTGTACCCCTGTTGAAATGATTGCTTTGGATGGTAAAAAGAGAAAGATACAAGCAGCAGATGTTGCTGGAATTCTTCGTATTATTCAATCCATACCTTCACCTAAGGCGGAACCTTTCAAAATGTGGCTTGCAGAAGTTGGAAAAGAGCGAATTGATGAAACAATCGATCCTGAACTTGCGATTGACAGAGCGATAGAAACTTATCAGAAGAAAGGCTACAGTGACGAATGGATACATCAAAGGATTTTATCTATCAGAGTGCGTAATGCTTTGACTGATGAATGGGAGAAGCACGGAGTACAAAAGGGTGTAGAATATGCTATTTTAACAGATGAAATCACAAAAGCTTGGTCTGGAATGACAACGAGAAAATATAAAAATCTCAAGGGACTTACAAAAGAAAATTTGAGAGATAATATGAGTGACCTTGAACTTGTTCTCAATATGCTTGCGGAAGCAACAACTACCGAACTTTCAAAAACCACCAATCCACAAACATTTGAAGAAAATATTGAAATAGCGAAACAAGGTGGTAATGTATCAGGAAACGCAAGAAAAGAAATTGAAGAAAAATCAGGGAGACCTGTTATTACATCAAAAAATGCTGCCGAATTAAACCAGGTGGTAGTTGATTTAATTGAGGGTATTACAGAAGATGAAGAATAATTTTTAAAATTCAATATAATTAGTTTGCCGATTTTAAATATTTACATATACTATCGGGAGCGAGAAAATCCAGTATTCTCGCTGGCTACAGTAAAAATGAGGTATAAATATGAAAGATAAAGTTTGTATTATAACAGGTGCAGGCGGAGGCATAGGCTCTGCGATAGCAGACGAGCTTTTTTCCTGCGGTGCTAAACTCGTTTTAATGGGCAGGAATGTAGAAAAGCTCCTAAAAACCGCAAACGGCAGAGAGTGTCTTATTCTGCCCGGAGATATTTGTGATGATGATTACATAAAGGAAACGATTGAAAAAACTGTCTTAAAATACGGCGGTATAGACCTTTTGATTAATAATGCAGGTGTTGCACAATCTAAACCCTTTCATGAGATTTCTATGGAAGAATACGATATGATAATGAACACCAACGTAAGAGCGCCATACCTTATGTGCAAAACGGCACTTGGCTACCTGCAAAATTCTGATTGCGGAACAATTATAAATATTGCATCTGTAACAGCGCATAAAGGATATGCATTGCAAAGTGTATATGCAGCATCTAAACATGCATTGCTTGGCTTTTCCAAGGCTTTGAGTAAGGAATATTACCAAAAGGGAGTCAGAGTGCATATTATAAGTCCTGGTGGAGTGTTTACAGACATGGTCAAAATTTCCCGCCCTGATTTAACAAGCGATGGGATGATTCTTCCGTCTGATATTGCCCAGACAGTTATGTATCTTATCAAAATGCGCAAAAGCGCATCGGTTGCAGATGAAATAGAGCTTCACAGAGAAGCCAAAGAGCCGTTTATGTAATTTGAAATTATAGGAGATGTTTTAAATGACTGAAATAATAAAAATTCTTGAGATAACAGGAACAATAGCTTTTGCGTTGTCAGGTTCATTAGTTGCCATAAGCTCGGGGCTTGATATATTCGGGGTTGTATTTTTGGCCTGTATTACAGCCTTTGGCGGCGGAATGGTAAGAGATATTTTGCTTGGTATAACTCCGCCTGCTGTTTTTGGTGATTATGCGATTTTTTCAATTGCTGCCGTAGTTGCGGTTTTAACTTTTATAATCGCGTATATCTACAAAAAAAGCTTTGATACTTTTAAAACGAAAATTGAGCATATAAATAATATATTTGATGCTTTAGGACTGTCTGCATTTGCCGTAATCGGTTCTGAGGCTAGTTGTGCAAACGGCTTTGCAGATAACGGACTTATCGTTGTTTTTGTCGGTATGATTACAGGAATAGGCGGTGGTATTTTCAGGGATATTTTGATAGATACAACACCGTATGTCTTTAAAAAACACGTTTATGCTATGGCTGCAATTTTAGGAAGTATTACATATTTCATACTGCGAAAATATACGCAAAATATCGAGCTTGTATCTGTTTTATCAATGACACTTGTGTTTGCAATACGAATGTTTGCAACAAAATACAGATGGAGTCTTCCTAAAATACACATAAATGACGGAATTGATATGTAGTAATCGGCTTTCCGTTTGGTTTTTGATTATATGCGATTTACTAAAAAGATGTAGAAGCTTGATTTTGACAATGTGCTGAAGGGAAATTGGAAATGGATTTTACAAAAGTGTATATTGCTGATACGAAAAAGTTAAATGATAATAAGGTTTACAGTAGGTTTTATCATATGCTTTCGGACCAAAGACGAAAAAAAGCCGATAAATACGCAAATAAAAGCGATAAACTTTTGTGTGTTGGCGCGTGGATGCTTTTAAAGTATGCCTTAAAAAAAGAGGGGATAGAAAACTTTTCCGTGATATACGGCGAAAAAGGAAAGCCGTATTTAAAAGGGCGAAATGACATATTTTTTAATCTTTCGCACTCGCAGAATTATGTTATGTGCACTGTTTCTACAAAGGAAGCAGGATGTGATATCCAGAATATTAAGCCCGTAAATTTTTCTGTTTGTGAAAGGTTTTTTACGTGTGATGAGACAGAATATATCAAAGCACAGAAAACAGATGAAGAAAAAGCAGCTGCATATACAGGGCTCTGGACATTAAAGGAAAGCTATGCAAAGTTGATAGGTGATGGCTTGGAGCTTGGAGCGGTTGAAAAAATAAAGATTCCCGATAGAAATGTTTATTTTAAAGGGTTTGATGTAATAGAAGGGTATAAGTGTAGTGTTTGCTATCAAACTGATACGATTTCAGATATTGAGACTTTCGACATAACAAAAAAGGACTGCTGAGAACCATCGCCCAAGCAGTCCTTTAAATTTTTTAATTAAGGGGATAGAAAAAAAGAGTCAGAATGGAGAAACTGAACCGAAGGGAACCCGAAGGTGTACTATTGTACACCGAGAGGTGAAGTTTGTTCATAGCCAAAAGAAAGAAAAAAGAAAAACCTACACTAAATGTGTAGGTTCTTTCAATAATTCATTAAAACAATGTATTCTGATTACATAATTTCTTTGTTTTGGCTTCTTTTTGCGTTCTGGACTTTTTTGCAGCCCCGTATTATTTTAAAGCAGCTTTTGCTTTCTCTACTAAAGCGCTAAATGCTGCTTTGTCAGCGATAGCAATTTCTGAGAGCATCTTTCTGTTTAAGTCGATGCCTGCTTTCTTTAAGCCGTTCATAAACTGTGAATAGTTGATGCCGTTTTGTTTAGCTTCTGCAGAAATTCTTGCAATCCAGAGTCTTCTGAAATCTCTCTTTTTATTTTTTCTGCCAACATATGCATATACAAGTGATTTCATTACGGCTTGTTTTGCAGTTCTGAAAGCCTTGCTCTTATTACCTCTGTAGCCCTTAGCGAGCTTTAATACTCTTTTACGTCTTTTGTGAGTAGCTAAGCCACCCTTAACTCTTGCCATATCTAAAACCTCCTAAAAATCAATAGTAAATTATTTGTACGGAATCATCTTTTTGATTACTTTTGCGTTAGCATCGCATGCATAGCCGCCTTTTCTAAGATTTCTTTTTCTCTTAGTAGATTTCTTGTTAAGAATATGGCTTTTATAAGCATGTTTTAATTTTACTTTTCCGCTTTTAGTAAGAGAAAATCTCTTTGCTGAAGCTCTATGTGTTTTAATCTTAGGCATATACCCTTACTCCCTTCGGTTTATATATTTTTTTAATTAACTTGATTATTTTGGTGAAATCATTATGCTCATATTTTTGCCCTCGAGTTTAGCAGGCTTATCTGCCGCGCCAACCTCTGAAAGCGATTCTTTAAAGCGGTCTAGGAGCTTAGCACCTAAGTCTGAATGGCGGATTTCTCTGCCTCTGAATCTTACGGTTACTTTAACCTTGTCGCCGTCTTTTAAGAATTTAGTAGCCTGGTTTACCTTAGTTTCAAAATCGTGATCATCTATTGAGGGTGAAACACGAACCTCTTTGATTGCAACAACCTTCTGGTTCTTTTTAGCTTCTTTTTCTTTTTTTGCCATTTCGAACTTGTACTTGCCGTAGTCCATAAGCTTACAAACAGGAGTTTCGGCTTTTGGTGCAATAAGCACTAAGTCAACATTCTTTTGTTCTGCAAGCTCTAAAGCCTGCTTAGATGACATAATTCCGAGCTGACCGCCATCTGTGTCAACTACTCTGACTTCGGGCAGACGGATTTCCTCATTGATCAATAATTCGTTCTTACTAATGGTAAAAGCACCTCCGAAAATTTATTGATTTCTCTGCGTTTTGCAGGAAATTAAAAAACGGACAGGCATAAACCTATCCGTAAAAATATACTAAGTAAAAAAGTATATTGACCGCTTCAGCTTTGCTTTGCGGCGAGAAACGAATAAGTTTCTGCTTCCTGATTTCTATAATATATTAACACACACAAAAATGTTTGTCAAGACTTTTTTTAATCTTTTTAAAATTATTTTTATTAAAAAGGCTTTACAAAATACTTATTCTATGTTAAAATATTTTTTGTTGCTGATATAGCTCAGTAGGTAGAGCGCATCCTTGGTAAGGATGAGGTTCACGGGTTCGATTCCCGTTATCAGCTCCACGTCGAAGCAAAGTTCGCTTTGCTTCGATTTTTTTTGCAAAAAATCATCCGCTCGCTTCCTTGCTTCTCCTTTTTCACAAAAAGCCACGCTTGGCTCGTCTGCTCGGTTGCAAGCGCCCTCGCGGCGACTCGATGTCGCTATCGCCTTTTTGTGATTTTCTATCCCACAATTTCTTCAGCTTTAGCTAAAGCTTCGTCGATGTTTTTAAGGAAGTTTTCTTCGCCGATTTTCTCGAAAAGTCCTGATTTTTTCATTGTTTTTAGCGGTTGCTCGTTTACATGTGAAAAGAGCACGCGTACGTTTTTCTTTTTGCATTTTTCTAAGAATTGTGATAGACGATGCACAGCGGTTACATCGAGTGCGGGGACCTTTCCCATACGTACTATGAGCGCTTTTGTATTTTTGTAGATATACATATTTGCGATTTTGTCTGCTGCACCGAAAAACATCGGTCCTGTTATTTCATAAACAAACACGCCCTTTGGTACATCGCGGAGTGTATCATCGTCGCCGTCTTCTAAATACTTCCAGCCCGAAACGTTAGAAACTTCTGCCATACGTGACATAAAAAGTATTGCACAAAGCACCATACCAACGCCGATTGCAACGACCAAGTCAAATACAACTGTTAAGATAAATGTTGTCAAGAGCACTAAAACGTCGCTCTTTGGTGATGATTTTACCAAATAGATAAACTCACGCCATTCGCTCATATTATATGCAACAACAAAGAGTATTGCCGCAATTACAGGCATCGGGATGAGTTTTGCATATGGCATCAAAGCAACTAAAACGAGCAAAAGCACGATTGCATGAACGATAGCAGCGATTGGAGTTCTGCCGCCGTTTTTAACGTTTGCCGCCGTACGTGCGATAGCGCCTGTTGCAGGTATTCCGCCAAAAAGAGCAGATGCAATGTTACCTGCGCCCTGACCGATTAACTCTGCATTTGAGTTGTGCTTTGCGCCAATCATAGCATCTGATACAACACAGGAAAGTAGTGACTCAATAGCAGCGAGTATTGCGATTGTAAACGCATCGGGAAGTACTTTCCTTACCATATCAAGTGAAACGGAAGGAACATAAAATGCAGGTAAGCCTGCTTTTATCTCATAAAGTGAGCCGATTGTATTTACGTTCATATCAAAAATCTTCACAATAGCCGCACATATAATAACTGCAATAAGTGATGGCGGAATTTTGTTTAAACCCTTGATTTTCGGCCATACTATTAATATGATAAGGGCAATTATGCCAATTACCATAGCTTCTAAATTTATAGTGTTAAAGCAAAAAATCGCTTCTTTAAGCTTTTCGATTGTTTCAATTGGTGAGTGAGTATATGTAAGACCGAAAAAGTCTTTAAGCTGACCGATAACAAGTGTGATGGCGATACCTGTTGTAAAGCCTGTTGTAATCGTAAACGGAATAAACTTAATGAGCTTTCCGAACCTGAAAATTCCCATCAAAATCAGTATGATACCTGCAAGTAGTGTCGCAATGACGAGTCCATCCATACCGTTTGATGCGACAATTCCCGCAACAATCGTTGCAAATGCCGCCGTTGGACCTGAAATCTGCACGTTGCTGCCGCCCAAAAGAGCAATCACAAACCCTGCTACAACTGCAGTATAAAGTCCCTGCTCAGGCGCAACGCCTGATGCTATTGCAAGCGCGATTGATAACGGCAGTGCGATAATCGCAACGACAATACCTGCGATTAAATCCCCTGTAAGCTGTTTTTTGCCATACCCCTTAAGGCATGAAATAAGCTTTGGTGTTAAACCTTCATTCATTAAAATCCGACCTTCTTTTTATATATTAAATTTAACCGAAAGCGAAAATCCGCCTCTAAAAATCGGAGTTCGGATTGCTCTCTTTCGGTTAAACCTTAAATATTCTATCAAACAAGCACTAAAATGTCAATCACAAAAGGACGAAAAAAATAGTATTATAAAGTGTGAGAATTTTTAAATAAGGAGATTAACGTGAAAGTTCCTTTCCCGTTAATGCCTCCGGCGGATTGAAAAGCCCGTGCGAAATTTTCTTGGCTAAAGCCAAGAAACGCCTATGTGCGTAAAAATCTCTTATCATTCCTTGCCACACGGATAAGAGAACTGTAATTACTATTTGTGCCGACGTGTGGCGGCGGAATGGAGATTTTTATGATATATATATCAAATCTCTCGTCTTTAGAGGCGGGGGAAAAAGCAAAGGTGAGAACCCTTTACACGAAAGGCAGTATGCGAAGACGTCTTTTAGACATCGGCTTAATAGACGATACAAAAGTCGAGTGCGTGCAAAAAAGTCCGTCAGGAGACCCAAAGGCATATTTAATTCGCGGTGCGGTGATTGCGCTAAGGAATAGTGATGCAAGGAATATCATAATAGAACGCACAGAGGGGATGTAAAAAAAGTCCAGACCGCAAAAAGAAATATATAATTAAAAAAATAGGAATTCGTAAACCTATCGAATTTCCCGTTAAATTATGAAAAATTTAATGCAGAAAAATCAAAAAATTACGATTTTTCTTGTAAAACAATTTCTTTTTGCTATAAACAAACTTCGCCTCTCGACGTACACAAGTACGCCTTCGGGTAGCCAAAAGCAAGGAGACCTTGCTTTTGCTCAGTTTGTTCATTCTGACTCTTTTTTTCCTATCCCCAAAAAAGAAAAAGTCCGGACCGCAAAAGACAGAGATATTACCTATGTCCTTGCTTGAATTTTTATGCAAAAAACTTAAAAAACTATGGACTTTTGGCTCTGGGTGTGCTATAATATAAGGGCATAGACTTGACGTAGGAGGAATTGCATTGAACATAGCACTGATAGCACACGATAAGAAAAAAGAACTCATGGTACAATTCTGCATTGCGTATAAAGGTATTTTAGAAAGGCATATGCTCTGCGCAACAGGAACAACGGGAAGCCTCGTTTCTGAAGCAACAGGGCTTAACATACACAGATTTCTTTCAGGACCACAGGGCGGTGACCAGCAGATTGGCGCAAGAATTGCGTATAATGAAATTGACCTTGTATTGTTTTTCAGGGACCCTCTCACTGCACAACCCCACGAGCCTGATGTTTCTGCTCTTTTCAGACTTTGTGATGTACATAACGTTCCGCTTGCAACAAATGTTGCAACGGCTGAGGTTATGATTAAGGGCTTAGAGCGAGGCGACCTTGACTGGCGAGATATTGTAAATCCCAAAAATGAGTAAATATATTAAATACGCAGCTAAAGGGCTGCGTATTTTAGTATAGAAAGGTATTACTATGAGTGTTGAAAGATTAAAAGAATTAACCGAAAAGCTGAACTTCTACGCACACCAGTACTACGTATTGGACGAGCCTGTAGTTTCTGACTATGAATACGATATGGCACTTCGTGAGCTTATTGCTTTAGAAGAAAAATATCCTGATTTTGCTGATAGCGCATCACCGACAAAAAGAGTCGGCGGCGCGCCGCTTTCTGAGTTTGAAACTGCAAAGCATAAAGTGCCGATGCAGAGCCTTACCGATGCTTTTTCCAAAGACGAGATTTTAGAGTTTGACGAAAGAGTGAAAAATACTTTAAAAACTGATTATGAGTACGTTGTTGAATATAAAATTGACGGACTTTCCGTTTCTTTAGAGTATGAAAACGGACTGCTTGTGCGTGGCTCAACGAGAGGTGATGGGCACGTAGGTGAAGACGTTACGCAGAATTTAAAGACGATAAATTCAATCCCATTAAAGCTCAAAGAGAGTATAGAAAGGCTTGAAGTACGAGGCGAAGTATTTATAGGTAAGGCCGATTTTGAAAAGCTGAACGAAGAAAGAGAAAAAAACGGCGAGCCGCTTTTTGCAAACTCAAGAAATACGGCAGCGGGAAGCCTAAAGCAGCGTGATGCTAAGATAGCAAAATCAAGAAGACTCGATATCTTCGTATTTAACATTCAGGATATCGTGGGAAAAACAATTAAAACGCACCACGAGGGACTTTCCTATTTAAAAGAGCAGGGCTTTAAGGTAGTACCAAAAAACGAGGTCTATAAAAATATAGAAGATGCTTTTATGCGAGTAGAAGAAATAGGAAAAGAGCGCGAAAATCTTCCATTTGATATTGACGGAGCGGTTATTAAGATAAACGATATCTCACAAAGAGAGATTTTAGGTACGACAAGCAAATGTCCGCGCTGGGCAATAGCATATAAATTCCCTGCAGAAACAAAAAAGACAAAGCTCTTAGATATTTACGTGCAAGTGGGAAGAACGGGCGCAGTAACACCTAATGCGCTACTTACACCTGTGTCGGTAGCAGGCTCTAAGGTCAGCCGTGCAACGCTTCATAACATAGATTTTATCAGGGAAAAGGGCATTTTAATCGGCGATAATGTATATGTGAGAAAAGCAGGCGACATCATTCCTGAAATCGTTGGAGCAGAAAAAAAAGACAGAACAGGCGATGAAAAAGAGTTTGTAATGCCGACTCACTGCCCCGAGTGCAGTGCACCACTCGTTCGTGAGGACGGACAAGCTCACTATCGCTGCACAGGAACGAACTGTCCCGCTCAGCTTTCTCGCTCTATCATCCATTTTGCATCACGTGATGCTATGGATATTGACGGCTTAGGTCCTGCAATAATCGACCAGATGATTGAAAGAGGACTGATTTCGTCATATGCAGATTTGTATTATTTAAAAGAAGAAGATATTGCCGATATGGACAAGATGGGCAAAAAGAGTGCCGAAAATCTATTAAAAGCAATCGAAGATTCAAAGTCAAGGGGACTGGCAAGACTCTTGTTTGCATTTGGTATCAGATTAAACGGGAAACGTGCATCACAGGTTTTGGCAGAGAATTTTGAGAGCCTAGACAGCATTATGAGCCTTGAAATTTCCGATATGGCGGGAATATATGATATCGGCGAGAAAATGGCGACAAATGTTTATGAGTTTTTTAAAGATGAAAACAATGTTGCGATAATCGAAAAATTAAAAGCCGCAGGCGTAAGTATGCATCACGAAAAAACAGAAGCCGAGTCAAGCACACTTAGCGGCAAAACGTTTGTTATAACAGGTAAGTTTGACGAATTAAGCCGTGATGAGATTTCGGAGCTGATTTTAAAAAACGGTGGAAAAGTGCTATCTGGCGTTTCTAAAAATACTGACTTTTTAGTAGCGGGAGAAAAGGCAGGCGGAAAGCTAAATAAAGCTCAGGAATTAAACATAGAAATAATTGATTTAGACATTTTAAAGGAGATGATAAAGTGAAAAAAATAAGTATAATAATATCACTTTTGCTTTGTGCTTTGATTTTTACATCATGTGCATCACAAGAGGCGGGAAATACTGCCGAAATATCGATATATATAGAAGATGAAGACAGATTTGTTTTAAAAGAAACTACGATAGAAGCTAAAGATGGCGCAACTGTTTTAGATGTGTTAAAAGACGTGGTAAAAGAGAATAAAATCCATATCGAATATGAGGGCAGCTACGTTAAGGGTATAGACAATTTGTATGCGCAAGACAAGGGCGAAATGAGTGGCTGGCTCTTTTACGTAAACGGAGAAAGTGCCACAAAAGGCGCAGACAGTGTGTACGTTCGAGATGGCGACAAAATTGAGTGGATATATATAACAGAATTTAATTTAGATTAAAAATAAGGCTTCTCGATGAAAAGAGAAGCCCTATTAAGTTTTTGAAAGTGCCAAGCTTTACTTTTGTGTGCTTGTCGCATTTATATAGCGGTAAACTCCGCTTTAGCAAGTGAACTCGTACTTTTGTGACCAAAAGTACCAAAAGTCTTGGGGGAGTTTCGAATTCTCCCCCCCCTTAAAACGATTCAAGGGAAATCCCTTGAAAATCCCTTTTTGGAAATTAGAGATGTTAAATAAAATAATAAAAAAGCACCTTCTATAAGTATATAGAAAGTGCTTTTGCGGTCTGGACATTTTTTACATCCAATTATTTTATAACGCTGTCGAATAATTCCCTTAAATAATCTTCTTTAATCTCTTCGATGTTTCCTGTATCGCAAGCCGATGCAATTTTCGGGTCGATAGGGAGTTTTGCAGTAGTTTTAACGCCGTATCTTTCGGCAAGCTCATCAATATGGCTTTCGCCGAATACGTGTATTTCCTTTTTGCAATCAGGACAAGTCAGATAGCTCATATTTTCAACGAGCGCGAGCACGGGAATATTCATAAGATTTGCCATATTCACAGCCTTTTCAACAATCATTCCCACAAGCTCCTGCGGAGATGCCACAACTACAATTCCATCAACGGGGATTGACTGGAAAACTGTGAGCGGAACGTCGCCTGTTCCCGGTGGCATATCTATAAACATATAGTCAACATCGCCCCAGATTACATCTGTCCAGAACTGCTTAACTGTTCCTGCAATTACAGGTCCTCTCCAAACAACAGGAGATGTTTCATCAGGAAGTAATAAATTGAGAGACATTACACCCACACCGTTTTTTGAAACGACAGGGTAGATGCCGTCTTCTGTTCCCTCTGCAGGTCCCTTTAAGCCAAAGCTTTTCGGGATTGATGGACCTGTGATGTCAGCATCTAGGATTGCTGTTTTATATCCGCTTCTGTTTGAAGCAAGCGCTAAAAGCGATGTCACCATACTTTTTCCGACTCCGCCTTTTCCGCTGACAACGCCAATTACTTTTTTAATCTGGCTCAACTTGTGCGGGCTTTCAATCAAGCTCTCAGGCTGACGGGAGCTGCAGTTTGATGAGCAACTGCTGCAATCATGTGTACAATTTTCACTCATTTTTTTATAGTCCTCCTTAAAAAAGTCCAAGTATTTATAATATTTACTTTTTCCAATTTACAACTTTTTATTATACATCAAAGAAATCTTTTTGTAAAGCTAATTGAAAACCAAATCTAAAATATTCTTTATGTTTTGTTGCATTTTTGTTGCGTTTTTCCTATTGACTTTTACTTTTATGTCTGTTATTATATTTATAAAGTTGCAAAATGCAACAAAATCTGACAAGGAAGCTTTCTAAAGGATAGTAAAAATTTGTGATTTATTATAGAAAATCGCAATTTGTGGGGGGAAATAATCAAACAATAACGGAGGACATAATGATTAACACAAGAAGATTAAGAGCAAAGATTATTGAAAAGGGATTAACATATCAGGCAATTTCCGATATGCTTGGAATGAGCTCTTGCACATTTGGTAAAAAAATCAGAAATCTTGCAGATATGTCAATCCCTGAAGCCGCACAGATTATATCCATTTTAGAGATACCGCTCTCGGACACTTTGGACTATTTCTTTTTGGGAGAGTTTGAAGATTGAACGAAATTACAGACAGAGCGATAGATGAATTTTTTGGCGAATATGAGCGCCCTGAGCGCTCTGGGGAGGGGATATATCGTCATCTGAAGATAAGGAGGAACAAAAGGATGATAAAAAAAGATTGCTTTGCATACAGAAGAGCACGTTGCAGCGTTTTAACGGAAATGGTGTGTAAGTTTGGAGAATGTTCATTTTATAAAACAGAAAAGCAGGACAAAGCTGACAGAGAAAAGTATAGAATAAGCACACCATACAGACCAAAGGGTGAGAAAGCATGAGAAACTACATACCAAAAAAGAATAATATATATAGCCTGCCGCACGATACATATATGCAGATGTTTTATCTGCTTCGTGACTATGTGAGAATAAAAAAGGAAAACATCAAAAAGGAAAAAGCAAATGAAGTATATGCTTTGATTTGCGATGCAGTCACCGAGACTGCCGCGCTACTGGCGTGCGACTATTCTAAAAGGACTGCGACATACGGAAAGCTTGATTCATATCGTGCATTTTTTGATTATTGCTATTATTCATATATGTTCGCAAGGAAAAACTCAGAGCTTGGAGCAAGCAAGAGCGCCTGGAGTCTTTATAAATCAAAATTTGCGTATATGCTTGCGGATAAGTTAGGCTTGATTTGAAAAAGTAAAAGGAGCTGTAGCAAAATGAAGTTCATTTTGCTACAGCTCCTTTTTTTATAAATTGCAAAAAGGCGAATACAACTGCGAAGTGTCCTTAAAAACACTCCTCAAAGATTAGAAATTTATTATAGTGTGGATTTTACTTTTTGTCTGTGTGGCAAGAATCCTTCATAGCACAGCTTTCACAACCGCAGGAGCATCCGTTTTTGCGGTTTTTTACTTCATTTCGGACAATCAGCACAAAGACGGTTGCGAGTACCAATAAAACTAAAAATGTAGGAATATTCATAGCCTACACCTCTTTAGCGTTAAGTGAGTGTGATGATGTTTTCTTTTTTTCATATTTATTCTTTCTGAAAACAAGATATATCATAACAATTAAAACTGCAAAGGCAATAGCAGTACCTAGTGAAAAAGCACCGCCTGTAAAGAACTTTCCTAACTGATATACAATGAGAGATACGCTATATGCAAAAACGCACATATACGTGATTGCAAATGCAGTCCATTTTCCGTTATTCATTTCACGTTTGATTGCACCCATAGCTGCAAAGCACGGGGCACAGAGGAGGTTAAACATTAAAAATGAATAAGCAGAAAGCTTATCTCCACCGAAGAATTCCTTGCCGATTGCCAAAAGTCCTGAGCTTTGAGCCGTTTCCACAAGCTCTAAAGCTAAGTCGCTGTCACCCATTGATGAAAGCGAGCCAAACACTCCGACAATCTCTTCTTTGGCAACAAGACCGAGTATGGTAGCAACAGAAGCCTGCCAGTTACCAAAGCCGAGCGGAATGAAAATATGTGAAATCGCCGAGCCTAAAAGCTCGAGTATTGAAGCACCGCCAAAGTCTTCTGTGATAAAGTGGAAGCCACCATCAAAGGAAAGACTGTTTAAAATCCAGATGATAACACTTGCTGCTACGATTACACTACCTGCGCGCTTTACAAAGCCCCATCCACGCTCTGCCGTTGTGTGAAGTACGTTAGAAATTACAGGTGCGTGATATGACGGAAGCTCCATAACAAACGGGGCAGGGTCGCCTGCAAACAGCTTTGTTTTCTTTAATATAATGCCTGAAATTATAACTGCGCCGACACCAACAAAATATGCAGAAGTTGCAATCCATGCAGACCCTCCAAAGAGTGCGCCACAAATCAGCGCAACAACAGGCATCTTAGCACCGCATGGGATAAAGCATGTTGTGATTATGGTCATTTTTCTGTCACGGTCAGATTCTATCGTACGGCTTGCCATAATGCCCGGAACACCGCAGCCTGAGGCAACGAGCAGAGGAATGAAGCTTTTGCCCGATAAGCCGAATTTTCTAAATACTCTGTCCATAATAAACGCAATACGTGACATATATCCACAGTCTTCGAGTAGTGAAAGCAAAAGGAACAGAATAAGCATCTGCGGAACAAAGCCTAAAACGGCACCAACCCCGCCGACTATTCCGTCAGAAACTAATGATGTGAGCCAGCCTGCGCATCCAATCGCTTCCATACCGCCGGCTACAGACGGAATTATCCACTCGCCAAATAGTGTGTCATTCATAAAGCCAACAGTAAAATCACCGATTGTACCGATTGAAAGTGTATACACGATGAACATTATAAGAACAAAAAGCGGAAGCGCTAAGATTTTGTTCGTAGCGATTAAGTCAATCTTATCGGAAATTGAGAGTTTTCCTGCGTTCTTTTTCACATAGTACTTTTTAGTAAGTTTTGTAATATATTCATATCTTTCGTTTGCAATAATGCTTTCTGCATCGTCATCAAGTGCATTTTCACAAGCGATAATATCCCTTTCAATGTGAGAAATGGTTTCATCGGAAAGAGAAAGCTTTTCTAAAACCTTTTCGTCACGTTCAAAAATCTTGATTGCATACCATCTTTGCTGATGCTCGGGCATATTATGTACTGCCGCTTCTTCAATGTGGGCTATTGCGTGTTCAACGACACCCGAAAAGCCGTGGAATGAAACAAGATTCTTCTCGCCGACTGCGGCTATCGCTCTATCTGCGGCTTCTAAAATACCATCGCCCTTTAGCGCAGATATTTCGCAAATCGGGCACCCCAAGGCTTTAGAAAGAGCGGATATGTCGATAGTATCGCCGTTTTTACGTACAATATCCATCATATTGATTGCGATAACAACCGGAATTCCAAGTTCTAAAAGCTGAGTAGTAAGATAGAGATTTCTCTCTATGTTCGTGCCGTCAACGATATTTAAAATAACGTCGGGACGCTCATCTACAAGATAGTTTCTTGCGACAACTTCTTCTAATGTATATGGTGAGAGAGAATATATACCTGGCAGGTCAGTTACAACCACACCGATATGGCCTTTGATTTTGCCCTCTTTTTTCTCAACAGTAACACCCGGCCAGTTCCCTACATATTGATTTGAGCCTGTCAGGCTGTTAAAAAGTGTAGTTTTACCTGAGTTTGGATTACCTGCCAAAGCTATTTTAATTGACATTTCAAACTTCCTTTCAATCGTGTTTAGTTAGCCAAAACTAACTAATATGTAAAAATTTTTATTCAACCAAAATCATTTCGGCATCTGCCTTTCTTATAGAAAGCTCATAGCCTCTTACAGTGACTTCAATAGGGTCGCCGAGCGGTGCAGTTTTTCTTACGCGAACTTCAACACCTTTTGTTATACCCATATCCATTATACGTCTTTTTACGGCACCTTCACCTGTCAGCTTTATAACCTTAGCCGATTTGCCGACTTTAACGTCTTTTAACGTCATAAAGATTTCCTCCCTTTTATCTCTATGAGTTAGTCTAACCTAACCACAGAAGTTAGTTTATCATAACTAACCGTATTTGTCAAGAGAAAAATAAAAAATTTAAAAATTTCGAAAAGACGAAAAGATTAAACCCCAAAAGCGTGTTTTAGGATTGATTTTTGCGGTTTTAAATAAGCACACAAAAGTAAAAAAAGGGATTTTCAGGGCATTTCCCTTGAATCGTTGGGGAGTGCGGGGGAAATTCGAAATTCCCCAAGACTTTTGGCTCTTTTAATTTTTTCTGCGAGTTTTTTAACTTCCCCTTTTTTAGATATTATGACGTGGTTTAATTGACATTTACAATTTCTTTATCCTTTAAAGGATGCATCGCATCATCCCAGTAGAAAAACGTCTGGCTATCCAAAGCATCAAAATATACTGTGCTCATACCTGCTTTTTTGACTTCCTGTGATGTGACAACACCATCTGATAAGCATAATACGTTGAAATTAGTGTCTGTTTCTTTATATATGTATGTTTTAATTTTTCCGTTTTGAAGTATCGGCTTTGATATCTTTGCATCGCCCAAAATGACAGGGGAAGCAGCCTTAAAGGTGCCTGATTGGGAGTCTAAGAGCCAAACCGTCATCGTATTTTGATTTATTTTAACGTTTCCAATCTTTGAGCCTTGCCCGCGTCTTGCAATCTTCTTTATCGTCGGATTATAGACAAATACATAGCCTGCAGTGTTAAAATACAAAAGTCCGTTTCGCTCGGCTAGACCCGAAAGGGTGACAGATTCAGTATCTCCTGAAGAATATGTTATAGTCCATACAGAGAGATTACCAAAAATAGTTTCGCCGCTTTCTGACACTAACTTATTTCCGTCTACGTAATATGAAATGTTATCTATCGTAACAATAGGCGTATATGTATTTCGCCATACGGCATTATCATAGAGGCAAGAGTCTGCCGCTACGTCGCAGGCATCATAGTTATAGTGCGGATTTGACATATTCTGTATCGCATCGTCTGACAAAAGTGCATATTTATTTGTAAATCCTGTCAAGCTTCCATCTCCCAAATCGTCCCACGTCAAATCAATGTGATACCAGCTATCACCAAGCTTTACAAGATTCCAGCCATGATTCATATCATCCGATGTGACAAATATGCAGTCTATTGAAAGTACGTTCATAAGATGCTTAAAGGCAAGCGAATATGCCTGACAAACACCTGTTTTTGTGAGCATAATCGAAATGTCAAAATCCTGATGCACCTCTTGATAATCCTCATCATAAACCGCATAGTTATATTCATAATTTTCGACCATATAGTTATGTACTGTCATCACTTTGGCAAAATCTGTCATATCATCATCAATACCTATCAAAATCTCGTCAGTCGCATCATCTATCGCTTTGAGATTATCTGCTATAACATCTTTGTCGGTTTCGTAATATATAATCCAGATTGTTGTAAGATACGTTTCGTTGGGGTTATAAGCAAAAGTGTGCACGTAATAATACTTGGGATTGTTATAGAGAATATTAAAGAAAAATTCGTGAAACTCGCTGAGTGTAAAGCCAAAGCGTGAGATGTTTAAACCGCCCTCATATACTTCATCAAAGGCTTCCAAAAATGCGGACTCCAAACTGTCTGTAAGAGAAAACAGCGATATTTCAGGCTTAGGGTAAGCTTTTGGAAAGCTCGGTCTTTTGAAAAGTGCCATATCAGAATTTAGCGCAAAAGCACCGCCCAAAAGGGTAGATGATGAGCAAAAAATTATAAATATGACCAGCACTGAAATCAGCTTTTTCATAACTTTCCTCCCAAAAACCTTTATATTACCTAAAGTATATCACTTTTCGAGCAGAAAGTAAACATTTTTTTTGCAAGGGCGGTGTTTCTTAGGGAGAAACCGGTTTTGGCTTGTTATTTTCGCCTTATAGTGCACAAAAATGTAGGAATACGTCAGTATGCCTACATTTTTTTATTTCTCTAAGTCTAAAAATTCCTAACCCAAAACTGCTTTGCACCATAAAAACTTCGATTTTTGTGCATAACAAGGCAAAAATGTGAAATTATCCTGACGGATTATGAGCATTTTTAACGCAGTCATGTGCGAAAATCGTGTTTTTATGGTGATTTATCCCTAACAAGCACCGCCCAAAGTCAAAGCAGTTTTTGTATATTGACACATATGTGTTAAAATGCTATAATTTAATGAAAGTGGACATTTTATAAAAAAAATAAAATTTCTAAAGATATATGAAAAAATCGGAGGTAGGCTATGAGAAAGCTGACAGGTGCTCAAATTCTCATAAAAACTTTAATAGATTTAGGCATAACCGACGTTTTCGGTTATCCGGGCAGTCAGGTTCTGTCTATCTATGACGAGCTTAAAAAAGCATCACGGAAAATAAGACATATTCTGACGGCTGACGAGCAGGGTGCGGCATTTTCAGCTGACGGATATGCACGCGTAAGCGGAAAGGTCGGCGTAGTCATAGCAACATCAGGACCGGGCGCTACAAACTTAGTCACAGGGATTGCAAATGCGATGCTTGATTCCGTGCCTTTACTTGCCATCACAGGTAACGTTCCTACATATATGATTGGTAAGGACGCGTTTCAGGAGATTAACATAACAGGCATAACGATGCCGATTACAAAACACAACTTCTTTGTAAGCCGTGTTGAAAAGTTAGAAGAAACAATCATAAAGGCATATGAAATAGCAAAAGAGGGAAGATGCGGCCCTGTATTAGTTGATATTCCAAAGGACGTACAGCTTGCAAAATGCGAATATAAAGGATATAAAGAAGAATTTTCCTATAAAGCAGAAGACCCAAAAGAAGATGATATTAAAAAAGCGGTATCACTCATTAACGAAAGCAAACGTCCGTATATCTACATAGGCGGCGGTGCTAAAGCTACCGATATGACAGACGAGCTTTGCGCTTTTGCCGAAAAAACTGATGGCTTCATCGGCTCAAGCCTGATGGGACTTTCTGTAATAGGCGATGATTTCGACAGATTTTTAGGTATGCAGGGTATGCACGGAAGATACGCATCAAATATGGCAAAAAACGAGGCAGACCTTGTAATTGCAGTCGGTGTACGTTTTTCCGACAGAGCGACAGGCGATACGGAAAAATATTTAAAGAATGCAAAAATAATTCAGCTTGATATTGATGCGGCTGAAATCCGGAAAAATGTCGAAGTAGACCTTGCAATACTTGGCGATATTAAAAAGGCGCTTTGTAAAATCACAGAGCAGATTGATAAAAAGAGCTTGCCACAGTGGAAAAATAGAGTAGAGGGCTTTAAAAAAGAAGAAAGCGAAATGCACCTAAAGGCAGAAACGAAAGGCACAATTTCTCCAAAGGCTCTTTTTGATGTGATAAACGATAAAAAGGACGAAGATACTTTAATCGCAACAGATGTCGGTCAGCACCAGATGTGGACGGCACAGTTTGTTAAATTGTATAAGAAAAGACATTTCCTGTCAAGCGGCGGCTTGGGTGCTATGGGATATGGCTTAGGTGCGGCGATTGGGGCACATATAGGGAGTAAAAAGAGAGTAGTCTTAATAACAGGTGACGGAAGCTTTGGTATGAATTTAGGTGAGCTTTCATCTGCAGTGTCCTATAAAATACCCGTGACAATCATAATCGCAAATAACGGAGTTTTAGGGCTTGTACGTCAGTGGCAGACGTCATTTTATAACAAGAGATATTCAAACACTGTCCTAAACAGAAAAACCGACTTTGTCAAAGTGGCAGAGGGCTTTGGCGCTAAGGGAAGAAGTGTAGAAACAATTGAAGAATTAAAAAAAGCACTTCTAGATGCCTTAAAATATAACGGACCATACGTAATAGATGTGAAAATTGATAAAGACGAAGTCGTTTTGCCTGTATTAAATAAGGACGGAAAGAGAGGATAAGCTATGAAAAGATTTGTAATAGGTGTATATGTTGAAAATAAATTCGGTGTTTTGGCAAGAGTATCAGGTCTTTTTATGAGACGCGGCTTTAACATCGACTCCTTAACAGTTGGCGAAACGGAAGACAGCGGCTATTCAAGAATAACAATCACATTAACAGGTGATGACTATGCCTGCGGTCAGGTGATTAGCCAGCTCAGAAAGCTCGAGCCTGTAAAAAAGGTTAAGCTTTTAGATGAAAGCGGTACGGTTGAGCGGGAGCTGATGATGGTTAAGGTGGCAAATACTCCCGAAAACAAAAGCGAGGTTATGGCGGCAACACAGATTTACCGCGCAAAAATCATTGATTATACAAACGAAACAATATGTGTTGAAGTAACGGGAGAGCCGGGAAAAATCAGCGCATTCATCGAAGTAATGAAGCCGCTTGGAATACTTGAGATGTGTAGGACAGGTGTTGTCGCAATGGAACGCGGTGCAAATATTATGATAAAATAAGGATTGTAAGCTTATGAATAACGTAAATAAATATTCTCGTCAGTTTTTCCCCATCGAAAGTCCCCAAATGAGATGGGCGAAAAAAACATATATAGAAAAAGCGCCATCGTGGTGCTCGGTTGATTTGCGTGACGGAAATCAGTCACTCATAATCCCGATGAGCTTAGAAGAAAAGCTTGAATTTTTCGGGCTTTTGGTAAAAATCGGATTTAAAGAGATTGAAGTGGGATTTCCTGCAGCATCTGAAACTGAATATACATTTCTGCGTACATTAATCGACAGAAATTTAATCCCCGACGACGTGACGGTGCAGGTACTCACGCAGAGCCGTGAGCATATCATAAGAAAGACATTTGAAGCCTTAAAGGGTGCTAAATCTGCTATAGTGCATCTATATAATTCAACATCACTTGCCCAGCGTGAGCAGGTGTTTAAAAAGTCTAAAGAAGAGATTAAAAAGATTGCAACAGACGGCGCAAAAATGTTTATAGATATTGCAAAAGAGTATGGCGATAATTTCAGATATGAATATTCGCCTGAATCGTTTACGGGAACGGAACCCGAGTTTGCGCTCGAGGTTTGCAATAGCGTGCTTGATATATGGAAGCCGACAAAAGACAAAAAGGCGATTATCAATCTTCCCGGAACGGTTGAGCTTTCGTCACCGCACGTATATGCAAATCAGGTAGAGTATATGTGCGATAACTTAAAATATCGTGACTGCGTGGAGGTTTCACTTCATCCGCACAACGACAGAGGTTGTGCAGTTGCAGACTGTGAGCTTGGGTTACTCGCAGGCGCTGACAGAATAGAGGGAACGCTCTTTGGTAACGGAGAGAGAACGGGAAACGCAGATATCATAACGATTGCACTTAATATGTATGCTCAAGGCGTAGACCCGCACCTTGACTTTTCGGATATGCCTGCAATTTGTGAGATTTATGAACGTGTGACAGGAATGAATGTTACTGATCGTCAGCCATATGCAGGAAAGCTTGTATTTGCGGCTTTTTCAGGCTCGCATCAGGATGCTATTGCAAAGGGTATGAGCTTTAGAGAAGAAAATTCGTGCGACAAATGGACAGTTCCATATCTTCCCATTGACCCCTCTGACGTTGGCAGAGAGTACGAAACAGATGTAATCAGGATAAATTCACAATCGGGAAAAGGCGGCATAGGCTACATCTTAGAGCACAACTTCGGATACATACTTCCAAAAAAGATGCGCGAAGAGGTCGGCTATACGATAAAGGATATCTCCGACCATCAGCACGCAGAGCTTGCGCCTGTCTATGTTAAAAAGCTCTTTGAAGAAACATATGTAAATATAGCATCGCCTATTGACCTTTTGGATTATCACTTCACACGCGATGGTGAAATTACAGTATACCTGACAGTTTCTGTTGATGAGGAAATAAGAGAGCTAAAGGGCAGTGGTAATGGTCGCTTAGATGCTGTTTCCAATGCAATCAAGCAAAACTTAGGCATCGGATTTTCCGATATGACATATGAAGAGCACGCGCTCACATCAGGCTCGTCTGCTCAGGCTATTACATATTTAAGCATAGTGTTAGATAGCGGCAAAAAAGTCTGGGGCGTAGGCATCCACAACGATATTATCGCATCTTCTGTAAATGCACTTTTCTCTGCAATAAACAGAAGCTTTGAATAAAATAGCAACATATCAATTCTTTTTATAGTTTGGTTTGGTAACTTTAAGTTAGTACTAACTTTATTTGCATTAAAATGAGCGATACAAAATGCTTGCGAGCTTTTTGCAAAAAGATTTTTTGGGTACTTTTGTATCGACAAAAGTACCGCGCCGCAGGCAAATATAAAAGTGCGGCTCTTTAGTTTAGTGCGCTTGTCGCGTCCACATAGTGCTAATCTCCGCTCTATCAAGCGAACCCGTACTTTTGTGACCAAAAGTACCAAAAGTCGCGAGGGAATTTCGAATTCCCCTCGCACTCCCCATCGATTCAAGGGAAATCCCTTGAAAATCCCTTTTTAAAGTTTGGTGTGACGGCAAGAAAGCGCGATAATTTTAGATTGTTTTTGTTTATTCTGGATAGAAAGGAAATGAGAATTATTATGGCTATGACAATGACACAGAAGATTTTAGCTTACGCTTCGCAAAACAAAGAAGTGACAAGCGGTCAGCTCATAAAAGCTAAGCTCGATATGGTTTTGGGTAACGATATAACCTCTCCTGTTGCAATAGATGAATTCGAAAAGAGCCGATTTTCTGAGGTTTTTGATAAAGAAAAGATTTCACTCGTTATGGACCATTTCGTTCCAAATAAGGATATCAAATCAGCAGAGCTTACAAAACGCTGCAGATGCTTTGCAAAGGATATGGGCATAAAGCACTTTTACGATGCAGGAAATATGGGAATAGAGCACGCATTTCTGCCTGAAAAAGGGCTGGTAGCATCAGGCGACGTCATAATCGGCGCAGACTCACATACCTGTACATACGGCGCACTGGGGGCATTTTCGACAGGTGTCGGCTCAACCGATATGGCGGCGGCTATGAAAACGGGTGAGGCTTGGTTTAAGGTGCCGTCTGCAATTAAGTTTAACCTTAAAGGAAAGCTCAATAAATATTGCTCAGGTAAAGACGTAATACTTTATATAATAGGCAAAATCGGTGTCAGCGGAGCACTCTATAAATCAATGGAGTTTTCAGGCGACGGGGTACACTCACTTTCAATAGACGACAGACTCTGCATCTGCAATATGGCAATCGAGGCAGGCGCTAAAAACGGTATTTTCCCCGTTGACGATAAAACAATAGAGTATATGAAAGACAGAGTAATGCGTCCCTATAAAGTGTTCGAAGCAGACAGTGACGCCGTATATGACGAGGTTTTTGACATCGACTTATCGGAAATCGGCCCCACCGTTGCGTGTCCGCATCTTCCTGAAAATACGAAAAATGCAAAAGAGCTTTATGATGTGAAAATTGACCAGTGCGTGATTGGCTCCTGCACAAACGGAAGAATATCCGATATGGCTGCGGCGGCTGAGATTTTGAAAGGCAGACGCATAGCACAAGGCGTAAGATGTATCATCATCCCCGCAACTCAGGATATCTATTTAGAGTGTGTAAAACGTGGATATATGGAGATTTTCATAAATGCAGGATGCGTCGTTTCAACCCCGACCTGCGGTCCTTGTCTTGGCGGATATATGGGAATTTTAGCAAGCGGCGAGGTCGCAATCGCTACAACAAACAGAAACTTTGTCGGCAGAATGGGACACCCCGACTCTAAGGTATATCTTGCAAGTCCGTATGTTGCGGCAGCATCTGCAGTAAAAGGATATATCTGTGATGCAAATGATTTATAAAAAAAGGATGTGCTTTTATGATAGCAAAAGGAAATGTACATAAATATGGCGACAACGTAGATACAGACGTTATTATCCCTGCAAGATATTTAAATATGTCTAAAGCAGAAGAGCTTTCAGCTCACTGTATGGAAGATATCGACAAAGACTTTGCAAAAAGGGTAAAAAAGGGCGATATCATAGTCGGCGGCGAGAACTTTGGATGCGGCTCATCCCGTGAGCACGCACCGCTTGCGATAAAAGCATCAGGCATATCTTTAGTTATTGCAAAATCGTTTGCAAGGATATTTTATCGTAATTCAATAAATATCGGTCTTGCAATTTTAGAATGTCCCAAAGCAAGCGAAAAAACAGATGCAGGTGACGTTTTAGATGTTGATTTTGACTCAGGTATAATCACAAATATAACAAAAGGTGAAAGCTACGCAGCAGAGCCGTTTCCGCCGTTTATTCAGGATATAATCAAAAAGGGCGGACTACTTAACTCCATTAAAAAATGAGGCGGTAAAAATGGAAAAGAAAATAGCAGTATTAAAAGGTGACGGAATAGGCCCTGAGATAGTCAGGGAGGCTATTGGGGTTTTAGATAAGGTGGCAAAAAAGTTCGGTCACAATTTTATATATGAATATGTAGATATCGGCGGCTGTGCCATAGATAAATACGGTGTACCGATAACAGATGACGGTGTTTTAAAGTGCAAAAATGCAGATGCGGTGCTCCTTGGTGCAGTAGGCGGACCGAAGTGGGACACAGTAGATGCATCAATACGCCCTGAAAAAGCACTCCTTAGAGTAAGGAAAGAGCTAAACCTTTTTGCAAATCTCCGCCCGACTAAGCTTTTTTACGAGCTGAAAGGCGCATCGCCGCTATGTCAGAACATCACAGATGGCGGAATTGACCTTTTAATCGTAAGGGAATTAACAGGCGGAATATATTTCGGCGAGAAAAAGTCGGGTAAGATAGATGGCGAGCCGTTTGCATCCGATTTGATGCTATATAGGGAAAGCGAGATAAAGCGCATCGCAAGGGTCGCATTTGAAACGGCGATGAAACGAAACAAAAAGCTAACATCTGTCGATAAAGCAAACGTACTCGAAACATCAAGGCTT
Organism: Clostridia bacterium; assembly: GCA_045648985.1. Taxonomy (GTDB): domain Bacteria; phylum Bacillota; class Clostridia; order UBA1381; family UBA9506; genus SIG437. The sequence continues at coordinate 22,090 of JAZROZ010000020.1, read as the reverse complement.
TGGAGAAAGGTGATGCACAGCTTAAAGGAAGAATATCCCGAGGTGGAATATTCTGATATGTATGTCGATAATGCGGCAATGCAATTAATTAAAAATCCAAATCAGTTTGACGTAATTGTTACGGAAAATATGTTTGGCGATATCCTATCCGACGAAGCATCGATGCTCACAGGCTCAATCGGTATGATGCCGTCCGCATCGCTGTCAGATAGCACGCTCGGAATGTACGAGCCTATTCACGGCTCCGCTCCCGACATCGCAGGAAAAAATGTGGCAAATCCGCTCGGCACGATAATGTCAGTTTCTATGATGCTTAAATATTCATTCGGTATGGAAGCTGAAGCACATAGTGTAGAGAGCGCAGTAGATAAGGTGCTTTTTGATGGTTTCAGAACACCTGATATTATGGAAGATGGAAAAACGGAAGTCACAACTGACAAAATGGGCGCCTTGGTGGCAGATAACATATGAAAGGAGTACTCAAATGAATAAGGTTGCAATATATCCGGGCTCGTTTGACCCGTTTACAAACGGACACCTAGACATAGTGAAAAAGGGCACAGAGCTTTTTGAAAAGGTATATGTAGTTATTGGTATAAATAAGGACAAAAAGCGTAAATATGACGCAGACAAAATGAAAACGGCAATAGAAAAGACAATCGAAAACGAGGGAATAAAAAACTGCGAAGTAATAGTGCATAGTGGCTTAGTCGCTGAATATACAAAGCAAAAGGACATAACCTATATGATAAGAGGACTTCGTAATAATATGGACTATTTCTATGAAGAAAACATAGCAGAGATTAACAAGCTGATTAATCCAAATCTTGAATATGTCTATTTCCGTGCAGAAAACGTGGCACTTTCATCGTCTATGGTAAAGGAGCTTTTCTCTTATCATAAAGACGTTTCAAAATATGTGTCCGTGCCTGTGTGGGATTTGATGAATGAAAACGAGTGAGAAGCATATAATGTACCAAGCGATTTTATCGGGTGGTCAAATGAGGCTTGGAAATAAAAAGATAATAAACATAAGAAAAAGCAGGGAATCAAAAAAGAAATTCCTTGCTTTTTTTATTTTGTCAGGTGTGATAATTTCCGTGATGCTTTTTGTTTCATATTTTTTGGAAGCAATACGTCCGATGATGATTGAGGTTTCAAAAAACGAGGCAAAGGTTTTGGCAAACGATGCAATAAACGATGCAGTAATCAGCATATTTGCAGAAAATCTCAGTTTTGAAGATATCTACACGTTTGAAAAGAACGGAAATAATGATATTTTAGCGGTGAAATATAACTTGGAAAAAGTCAACCTTTTAAAATCAAAGCTATCATTAAAAATTCAGGAAAACATAGAAAAAACGAAAGAAACACGCATCACACTTCCGCTGGGAACGCTTCTTGGCACCGATATTTTAGCAGGAATGGGACCGAAGTTTTCAGTAGAATTTATGCCGTACGGGATAGCGCAGACAGAGTTTCTAAGCGAGTTTTCCGACAGCGGAATAAATCAGACAAGGCTTATTATAAACCTTTCTGTTAAAACGTCACTGGGACTCATAATGCCAACCGCCAAGGCTAAAATCGACATATCACAAACCGTTCCCGTTGTGCAGACCGTCATAGTCGGCGACGTGCCCGAAAGCTACACAAACATAGACCGCGAGGGCTACGAGTACGAGGGCGACGTTATGGATATTTTGAATTAAATATCTCCTGCTTTATCTCTTGACATATGCATATCATACACCATCTCTAAGGTCAGCCTTTACCTTTCTTTCGTAATAAAGCTCCATCGTATCATAGGAGTTATAAAGGCAGGACAGAATATAGCTTTTGATATTTTTGATGTCCTTTGAGCTTTCCAAAAGTGAGTCTAAAACGTATTCAATATGCGAAAAATCAAGTAATAAAAGCCTTTCTCTGACAACGGAGGAGGGCTTTTTTATACCGCTGATTATTATGTATCCGCTGTCTGTTAAAAAGCAATCTGCCATAATCTCCACTATCATTAAAAGCCGTTTTTCATCATATTTTTCTTTTAAGATATGATAATCAATATTGTTTTTTAATTTTAAAATCCATTTGTTTCTTTTTAAAATCTCATCCTTTCCGTTGTATGATTGATTAAGATGAGTATTATTAAAATCAGTATTATTTATATAAGTATTATTAGAGTCTGTAAAGCCGACCTTTAGAGCTCTGTTTTTAATACTCTCTGTAGTAGGACTTGCAGACTTTTTCGGCTCTGTTTTTAAGACATAGATAATCATAGGCTTTCCAAGGCCCTGAGCCTTTTTCTCAATAAGACCGTAGCCTTGTTTTGCGTCAAGCTCTGCAAAAACCTTTATGCACTTGTCCTTTCCTATACCTAAAAGCTGCATAGCTTCCTTTAAAGTAAAAAATATATATACACGCCCGTTTTCATCAATCCAATTATTCTTTTCAGACAGCGATAATCTGTCAAGCATCAAAGAGTAAAGAATTTTTGCGTGTAGTGATAAATTTTTATATTCTTCATTTAAAAATAACTCGTGCGGCACTTTAAAAAAGCCTGATTGTTTTCTCATATATCCTCCTGTATTTTTTACATCCCCGCAGGGGATAGGAAAAAAAGAGTCAGAATAAACAAACCAAGCCGAAGGGAACCCGAAGGCGTACGTTGGTACGCCGAGAGGTGAAGTTTGTTTATAGCAAAAGGCATTAAATTGCTAAAATTTGAAAAGCAAATTTTTCCTTGAAATCAATTTATTAATGATTTAAGATGTAAAATAACTTATAAAATATCATATAAAATCAATCAGTAAAAAAATAGCCTTTTGCGGTCTGGACTTTTTTTACATCCCCCTACATATTGAAGATTGGCTCAATACCACTTGCCCCTGCTTCGTCCCAATATCTTATACCCACAACTAAAAGCTTTCCTTTTTCCTTTAAGCTTCCGCGCTCAAATCTTACGTTTAAAGTATCGCCTAAAAAGTAATCCGTCTCCCATACGAGATTTTTCACCTTTGATGTGATTTCTTCTTTTGTGATGCACTTTTTGAGCGCTCTTTTTGCATCTGTTTCGTTAGTTTCATAAAGCACGGTTTCCCATCTGTAAATACCGCTTTTATCGTCCTGTGAGATTTCTATCCATACTGCCTCATCGTCTGAATTTTCAGGCGCTTTTTTGTATTTTGCACACGAAAAAGAGTCCTGAATATCATAGACATATTCCATATCATATGCCGTATTTAAAGAAACGGAAATCTCAATATTTCGCTCTGTGCCTTTCGTAATCTCAAACACCCATTTTTTATTTGGTATGTCAAAATATACTCTGTGCCCTGCGCCAAATGGCGAAAGTGCGGATTTAATCACCTCAAAAGCCGTAACGCAGGATTCTTCTTTAAATTCGCAAGTATCTGTAAGACCGCTACAGCTACCTAAAATGAAGTCCTCACAATCATAAAAGCAACCTGAAAAAAGCTCTCTTAAGGTTGTTTCAACGTTTGATGCTTCTCTGTAAAAAGGACTTAAAAGACGCTTTGTCAAAATCCAGTTCGGAGTTTTCCCATAGAGGATAAGTGACGTGCCTATCTGCTTTGCCGTCACGATTGCCTGTTTTTTTCCCTGTGTTATGATTAAATATTTGTTTTTAAAGAGAAGCGGAAGACAATCGACATATACGGGCAAATGAATTTCTGCCTTTCCGATATCGTTATAATAAATCTGCCAGTTTGACGAGATTATTTTGTTTTCAATATGCAAAAGATTAAGCGAAAAATCGTAAATTCTCAAATCCTCCACTATATCACCGCCTCTGCGTATTTGTTTGAATATTCACAGACTGCCATGATTTCACAGTCCTTGCCGTAAAATATACACTCTAAATCATTTACGCCTGTAGCTAAATAAAATTCACTTAAAAACGTATCTTCTCCAAGATATCCGATAAGATTTGTATCACCGGAATCTGTTTTTAAATTACTCTTTATCGTGCGGTCATCAAAGGAAATGCAGATTTCCTCGCCTGATGCCATTTTGTAGTTTAATATGAAGTGCTGATTTAAAGTATAATTGATGATTTCTATGCCGAAATCTTCGTCCTGAGCTTCGTTTTTGCATACAAGCAAAATTTTAGGACGAGTGATTTCATCACCTGAATTTACAACAGTTACGCGTGATGTACGTCTTGTGAAAACGCATGGGAGAGTGAAGGAATTTTCAATTAAATCTTCTCTTGCAAAAAGCGACAGCTTATTTTCGGCGATATCTTCAAAGTAAGGATAGTCGCACACAAGTTGCATAACAAACGATTGATATACTGCGTTTCTGTCTTTGGTGCCTGCAGAAAATAAGTTTACGCGGCAGGCAATCTTTCTCTTTTTCGTACCTGCCTGAATTTTTAAAAAGCCAGGATTATTTAATATTTTTATGGCGCGTGTAAGCTCAGAAGAAACCTTGTCACGCCGCAAAATGTCGCCCGATATTGTGATATCACGATGATATGTTGCAGAGGATAAGACCTCTTGCCCGTCGGTATCGGGATACCTTAAAACGTCTACTGTTTTTTCGCACAAGCCCAACCCCTCAATCTCCTTGATGCGCCACACACCGCCGTTTAAGTCGATTATTCCGTTTTTATTTTCAAATGTTATTTTCATATGTACTCCTTTCTTTCACCGATTTATTCGGGCGATTTAAAATCGCCCATATAATTTTTATCCTCAAGCTCAATATCCGCCGCGAAGCTTATCAACTAATGCCTGATTAGTAGCTGACCTTAGCATATCTGCAACAGTTTCGCCACTGCCATAAAGGTTGTAGACAGGCGCAAAAACTGAGCTTTGGCTTTGTGACACATTAGCTGCACCTGATGATAAAAACTCCTCAGGAAGAAGCTCTAAAAAGCCTGTTTTAATGCTGTCCAAAACATTTGCAATCTCGGAAACGAACCCCTCGCCGAACTTAATTGCAGAGTTAGCACCGCTTTTAAAGAAATCTTCAGGAACACTAAGTCCGTATTGTTCCAAGGCGGTTTTCATATAGCTGATGCTTTCCTCTGCCGCTTTTATTGTATCATCCTTATAGAGCTCTTTTGAAATTTTTTCTGATATAGACTGTATTTCGTTCCAGTCACCAACAAAATCCAAAAACCCGTCATCGCTTTCTTTTAACAGAACCTTAGCAAACTCTGCGCCCTCAGAAACGGACATATCTCTGACCATATTGAAAAAGTCAGAAAAGCCTGCCTCTCCAAAAGCTTCTTTTCCGCGAGCTGAAAGGGAAGAGAGCAGATTATAATAATCCTTAAGCTCCTTTTTTTCTGCTTCCAAATCGTTAAGATTTGTTTCATCATAGACCAAATCGCCGCCGCCTTCGCCAAGACCTAAAAAAACGACCTTTTGTGTGTGGTAAGCGGGGGAAGCCTTTTTAAGCTTACTGCTAAAAGCCTCCTGAGATTTCAAGACCTCTTCTTGCGTCTTGTAGATGTGCGATGCAATTTCTGAATATACATCCATTATGCGCTCTTTTTCTTCTTCCACCGCCTTTTCGGATGCCGCTAAAAGCTTGTCTTCGTAGCTTGTCAGCTTGTTTGTATATGTCCACCATTTGTCCGTGCCCTTTTGAAGATAGTTATCTCTTAATTTTTCGAGCTTTTTATAGTATTCCTCCTCGCTGATTGCAAGTGTTTTATAAGAAAGCTCAAGCTCCTTTAGCTTTTTAGTAAATTCCTGACTTACTTTATATGTCTTTTCCCTTATATCTAAAGCTATGCCCTCAACGAGCATATTTCCGTCTGCATCATATGAAATACGATTGCTTCTTGCCATTTAATCACCTCCGTTTAGTTTTTATCCCTGAGCTGACTTAAAATATCAATGAGCTTTTCGGGAAGCGGTACGCCCAGCCTGCCTGTATTTTCCAAAATACTTATTCCCTCGTTTGCGATATAAAAGCCGATAACGAGCGAGCGGATATCGGGCATATTTGAAAGCTCGCCGATAAAGTGTGAAAGTGCAACAACGCACAAAATACCGCATTTTTTCAGTATGCCGTAAAAGCCGACCTGGCTTGAAAGCGTCTTTGATTTTATGCCCGCTAAAATGCCTGTTATGTAGTCTATCATAATGAGCGAAAGCAGAACGGAAAAAAGTGCATCAAGTCCGCCCCAGATATATGTAGCGAGGCTGCATAAAAAAGCTGAAAGCATTTTAATATATGTTGTAATTTCTGTCATCACACACCTCTTTCTCTTAAAAAAGCTACTGTCTTTCGTGCGAGATGATACGCATTTTTATCCTCATTAAGCTTTTCTGTCCATAGTGCCTTATCGGTTATGATGTTTCTGTTTTCCAATTCCCACACGATATCATTAACCTCCGTCAAATCGCCTTTAGTTTTATTACCTGTTATGCCCTCATAAATTGCTTTTGCAAATTCGTCATAGCTTTTTTTTAGCTTTTTTGCATCATCAAGGTTATCAATAAATGCCGTTTCAATGATTATAGCGGGCGCTTTTGTATGCGAAAGAACGTAAAGGTCGGGGCGCTCTTTTATGCCTCTGTCATTTGTTTTCAGTCTTTTCACAACGGCATTTTGCACATCTTCTGCCACGGAATATGATTTAGAGGCTTTTGAATAGACGAGCGTCTCCGTACCCTTTCCGCCGCCTGCGTTTGCATGGATTGAAATGAATAAATCAGCACCCCATTCGTTTGACATATCGGCACGCTTTTTTAAGCTTTCAGCCAGAGTAGAGCCGACATTGTCAGTAATTTCATCTCGACTCATATAAACGTCATATCCGTCCTTTTTTAAGAGCTTTTTAAGACCTTGCGCAATTAAAAACGTTACGTTCTGCTCAAAAAGTCCGTTGCCGCTTGCTCCCGTGTCAAAACCGCTGTAGTTATGTCCTGCATCAAGAAATATTTTCATCTTGAATTTCCTCCTGTGCCGTTTCTTTTAAGATTTTCTCATACTCTTTTTCTGTTATCTCATAAAAATCTTCGCTTTTTCTGTCATCTGCGAGCATCACAGTTTTTCCGTAGCTTTTTCCGTCTGTTAAAACCTTGCCGCTATCTGCAAATAAAAGTGTTTTTGTCTTCATCTTCATCACCCCTTATATAAAGTTTATTGTCCAGTTTGAAACGCTGTTTATTAAAGTGTTCCATTCATCTGTATATGTTGCTTCATCATCAACGTCAATAGAAAATGCACTGTTTACGGCGGTTTTTTTAAGTGATAATGTTTGTCCTGATGCACTTTTTGAAAGGTGATTAATAACGCTTTTTATACTTTCTTTATCCAAAGGACATACTTTAAAATCAATTGTTTTGCCGATGACACCTTCAAAACGAATGTAGGAAAGTTTTATGTCATAGTTAAAAGTGTTAGTAAATTTTGTTGTCCCCTCATTATTTAATGTAATCAATTCTATTTTTGTTAATTCTCTCGTATCCCCAAAAAACCAATAGAGGTCTGTCAAATTACTACAATTTATGTGCGGTAAAGTTGTAAATTTGGCCCAATAAAAAGAACAATATCCATTTGTATTTTTTGATAAATCAAGCTTGCCTCTTAACAATTCCCCGTTTGTAATGGCTGATTCTCTAAACATACTGTCGGCATTTGTTGGCACTATTTTATGTTTTGGTTTGAAATTACCATCAGTCCAGTATTCACCGGAAAACGTACCTCCATAATTTGTACGCGTGCCGTTTGTCTGAAATGCATCCCAGAAAGCACTCCATTCGTCCTCTCTGCCTTTTTCGTAGACTTTATCTGCTACCAGTTCAACCTGCGTGCCTATACTCATACACTATCACCGCCTAAGCCATATTTTGTAATGATATTTTCGATTGATGCTTCGATGTCTGCAATTTCTGTATTTACAATCTCTAAAGCCTCGCTTGCCGCAGTATTTGCCGCACTTGCTGCAGTATTTGCCGCATTTGCTGCCTCGTTTGCTTTTGTTGCCTCTTGATTTAAAGAGCTTGCAACGCTTAAAAGAGCAGACAAAACAGGTGCCGTATCAGATGGTGTGATATCGCCTGCACCATAGCCTTCTCTTACATATGCAAAAAGCTCTTTTGTCGTGACATACATACCCATAGAGTCAGATAAAGCAATCTCAAAGGACACATCACCCGAAACTGCAATCATACTGTTTTTTACGTCGTAATAGGCTGTGTCTTCGTCTGTTACCACGCCCGTATCTATGATAATTTTTCCGTCGGCACGTTTTGCCTTGACAGTTAGTGTGTGGTCCTTTAAGCTTAGAGCCTTAGAATTATCAGTAAAACCAAAGCTTAGGCGATATCCCCTGATGTCGCCTGATGTGAAGACGATGTCTGCATACATACTTCTTTCATCTGTGAGTTCTATTTTAAAATTATAATTAATCATACTTAGCACCCCCTACATACAATCAATCACAAGGTCGCCATAAACTGAGCCGTGCGCTGTAGAGCAATGTGCCTTGTAGGTTAAAATATTGTTTTCGTATGATATGAACTGAATGGTAAGATAAGGTATTACTGTAATTAAGGTGTCAAAGGGGTCTGTTACGTCCTTATAGTATTTGCCTGTCTGATACATTTCATTTGCGTCCCAGTCTACGTATATAGGCTGCTTAAGAGTGAGAATTATCATACGCCTGAAATCTTTTCCGACATCAAGTGAAAGCGTTGTTCCCTCTTTCGTATATGCGATTGATATAAACTGCGTAATTCTTTCATAGTAGTTTGGCATAAGTGAACTGTTTTTCATAAGTGCGATTTCTTTTTTCGGCGTAACAATGCCTGAGGCTGACACAGTAGCCAAAAGCACATAATCACCTGACGGCTCCTCGGCAGTAGCCTTAGCACTGACTATGCCCTGCGATATATCATTTGAAAGCCAGACATAGCAGAAGGTATTTTCTTCTCTTTTAAGAGTGATTCCATCACTGTCTGCAACAAGCTTTTTGCCGTCATCAAAATATGCGCTGCCTGAAGTGATTATAATATCGTCGCCGTTTACTAAAACGTCAAGACCTTGCGTGACACCTTTTGTAATCAGCGATTTTGATATACTGTTAAGCTCATCAACACCATAGAGAGTATCATCTGTAAAGCTGATGCCGGTTACTTCATTATCAATGCCTGATGCGATACTGTTTATCTCATTTGATGTGATGCTTTGATTATCTGTAAAATTAACTGTAAATCCCATTTTTTCCTCCTTTAGAATAATGATGCCATATTTTTTGCAATATCTTCGCTCTTTTCTTCTTCTGTGCGGTTATCAAAAAGAGCATAATGCTTTTTAAGCTCATATAAGTGCTTTCTTTTAGATGCGTCTTTAATATCTGCAAGGTTTAAAGAACGAAGCGAAATTACCTTAGAAAGCTTATGCTCATCTGTCAGCCCTTTAAAAAGAGCATTAAACTGAAACCAGTGAAGTCCTGATTTTGTAAGGTCAATCCCATATTGTGTAAAAAATGCCGCATAGATAAGCTCTGCGTCTTCTGCAAAAGAAAAAACTTTAGCCCCTGCTTTGCGGCGATTTTCCGTTTTTTGAGTTTTAAAGCACGTATAGAATTCATAAACACCTGCTATGGCATCATCAATATTTTCGGGAAGCTCACGGTAGCAAAGAGCCAAAATCCGTGAAAGTCTCTCTTTTTCTGACATTTTTCTGTCAGACAGCAGCATATCAATTTTAAGCCACCTTTTAAAATCGGTAAAAACAGGGTAGTAGACTGAATTTATAAAAATGCCTTGCGGGAGCTTATCTGTTAATATGTTCATAGCTTTTCCTTTCGTGTGTGGGCAGAAGATTTTTCTCATCCGCCCACACCTTTAATTTTTTTACATCCCCACCCACATATATTATTCAAATGTAATGGTTTCCCACTCATCTGAAGACATCGCCAAACCTGACGTTTTAACGCTGTTTGCCTTAAAAGAGCCGCTGTAGGTGTAAGCATCCATACTTCCGCCCTCGGAATCTGGGATAACGGAAAAGTTTCGGCTTATAGCCTTGTATTTCCCGTCATTTTCACTCTTCATATCGACAATAACGATAGTTCTCACGGCTTCGGTGCCCAAAAGCTCATTATCTGTGATTTTAACAATATCGTCATGTACGTCACTGCCTTCAAATCTGTCAAAGCTGTAAGCAATCTGCGGACTGTAGCCCACAACATCAGATTTTTCAAATTCCTCATCGACGTACTGACGTTTGTATTCCTTAGGATTTTTCGATGTTGAAATCTCCGTAAAGCCTGTCATTCTCTTAAATATTATCGTACCATCACTTTGCGGTACGCCATAAAATGCGAGCTTGTCGCATCTTTTGAAAAGACTTTTCATCTTCTACCTCCTTTTATAATATAAAATGCGGCATTTCATTTCATAGGTGCAATCTGCCGCATTGGTATTTTTTAAATGCCCCTGCGATAAGACCTCCATATCACAAACTAAAATGTTATCTTGGATATAAGGGAAGTTTTCCGATTTTGCCTGAGTATAAATCCAATCGGAAATATCGTCAAAAAGCCTGCTGATTTTTTCGTTTTCTGCGATTTTCTTGCTATAAGATGCTCTCATGCGAATAGAGAATACAAACTGCATCAGCTTTCTTCCATCTGCATATTTTTTTAAAAGCGGGTCTGCATTTTCTGAATATACAGAAAAGCTTTCGGGATTCTCACTCAAAAAATCAGCATTTATGTGTTTTGAAGCAAAACATGGACAGTTTTCTAAAAACTTCCTGACCGCACTTAAAATCATAACTTCCCCTCCTTTACTTTAATATCAGCTTATAGTGATGTGAAAACCGTGAGCCTCTACGGTTGTCTGAAAAACCGACAACCGTAAGAGTCTGGGGGAATTTATCACAAAACACCTTGTCGCCGCAGGAAACCAAAATATCAGCTTTAGTGGGAATACGGAGAGTATATCCGTTTTCCTTTCGCCTGCCGTGACTCAAATCACCGATTTTCGTATTGCCGAAAAGGCTTGCACGACCACTAAAAACCTCGGTTTCTTCCTGCGTATCTTCATCGAAGTGAAAAAGTCTGACAAAAGCATTTGTAATCATTTTAATTCCTCCCCCGATATAAAAGCTCACTTCCTGCAAGCCACGTTTTAATACAGCTTATAATACGCGCATCTGTTCTTTCTTCATCTTCATAGGAAACCCAGTATCCGTCATTTCGCTCGTACTCAATACCGCTGTGATTTAAAGAGGCAAGCATAAGGTCACATATTTCACATATTGCAAACTTAACCTCGTCTGTGATTTCGTCTTCTTCCAGTTCTCCGCCTAAATATGCGTTAAGTTTAGCGGTGGCACGAACCGAAAGATTATCAAAATCCTCCTCCGGAACGTACGTTCCGCAATATTCATCTTTATAAAAAGAATAATCTACGTAAACCATAGCGCACCTTAGCCGTTTGTGATAAGTCTTGCAATCGGAATTGCTTTCGGGTCAAATTTGATTGACCAGTTAGCAGAATCAGCAAGCTGTGCATCTGTCGGACTGTTTGTAAAGTTCGATGCAGGCGGAGTAAATGAAAAGCCGTTCGGGTGGATAGTTTCACGGATACGTGTGTAGAGTGTATCTTCACCGCCGTTTGTTTTCGGGTCTCTGTCCACTTCACAAGGAACGTCAAGCTTAGCAGGAGCAGTTCTTATTGCACCCTCACCTAAGAGATATGTAGTGTATTTTATAAGGTCTTTGTTATCACCTGACCCACCAACCTTTTGAGCAGGTACACCGTCATCAATGATAACTGTGTAGCCGTTTGCAGAAGCTAAGCCAAGCGGTCTTTGGATGCCGTTTGCATCAGTATATTTCCAGAAATCTAAAGCCTGCAGATTTTCAAGCGTTTTTGCAACGTTTGAGTGCATGACTGCGATTGCAAATTTGTTTTTGTTGTCGCCTAATGCCTGCGTTGCAAGAGAGTTTAAATCTGTTGCACCGATTAATGAAGCCTCGGCAGTTTTAGAGCTTAAATCTGCAGTGTGATTTTGAGCCCACTTGCCTGCAGCCGTTGTAGCACCGCCTGAAATGCCGAAGATTGCTTCTAAGATGCCAAGCAGGATATTCTGTCTCTGCTTTGCCCAGAATTTACCGACAGATGCAGCGATGTGTCCCATCGGGTCGGCACCTGAAAGCTCCGATACAAAGTTTTTAGCAGTAAAGCCGATAGAACGGCCAAACACAACGCCTGTCTGCGCTCCTGCTGATGTCCCTGTTGTTTCGATGTCTGTTGCACCGTCGTAGTTTGTCGGTGTGCCGCTGAGCACATCGTAAAACGGTATTGAATAAAGATATCCGTCATTTTGAATTTGTGATGCAATAAGTGCATCTTCTACCATAGCACCGCTTTCAATGAAAGCACTTTTCACCGGGTCGGGTGTTTCCTGCCATGTACTTAAGAATACCTCCTGATCAAATGGATAATTTAAATATGTTGCCATTTTTTAATTCCTCCTATTTTAACTTTGAAAATATTTTTGGCGCTTCTTTTTTTAATTTGAGCTTTTCCATATAGGAAAGCTTTTTGTAGTCTTCACGTGTAATTCCTGTATCTGCGCTACTGACAGGACGTGTAAATTGCGGCAGAGTGCCACTGTCAAACAGATAGCTCTCCTCTTTTTTGAGCTTTTCTATCTGCTCGGAAAAACCTGATATCACACCGTTTTCATAGCTTAGCTTGTCTAAGTCAATAAGTGCCTTTAAGGCTTTTGTGTTCTTTGGCTTTTCATCACGGATTAAAAGCTCAAGCTGATAATTAAACTCAGCATTTTTAAGACTGTCTGAGAGCTTTTTGGTATCTTTTTCATACTTATCAGAAAGTGTAGAGTAGGCGTCCTTTAAGACATACCCGCCATCTGCTAAGTTTATAAGCTTTATGCTCTTTTCGGGATTATTTTTATTAAAGCTTTCGATAATACCGCAAAACTCATCATACCTTTCATTTAAAACATCTTTTAAAAATTCCACTTTTTAAACCTCTTTCTTTTTTTCTAAACTTGCCACCATAGCCTTTGCAGCATCTTCTGCTTCACCCAAATACCACGCACGCATCTCCCACTTATCCATAATACCTTGCTCAATAAGTGTCTGTCTTTCTGTAAACTCAGTCTGTCTGTCCGTTACGGTGCTGTCGTCAAAGTCAAAGCTTATCGAATATTTACCGTAAGGCGCCAGGCTATAAACATCACAATAGACATCCATAGCACCTGCAAGACCTGTTAGTGCCAAAGCAAGAGATTTCTGGATATCGGTAACAGATGAATATGTCCTCTGCCTTAAAAGATTAATCTCCGTTGCGGTGCGGACACCTGCTTCAGTATCTGAAAATACTCCGCGTGCAAGACCGACTAAATCTTCAATCCTGACTAAAAGCTGGTCTAAGCCGTTGATGATGGATTCATCACGAAGGGTAGGTGCAAAAACACTGTATAAATCGCTCCCGCCTGAGTCAATGTCAAGACCACGAAAAAGCCTTTTTGAAAGCTCCGGCATTTTAAAATCCCCGCCAATAGAACGAATAGCATCAATGCTTGCATCTATTGCAAGCTCGCCGCCTTCAAATTCCCACAAGAGCCTTGAATATTGCTTGTCTGCCTCCTTGATTACATTTGTTGCACGTGAAAAAACGGAAACACCGAGAGGTGACAAAAGGTCGATATTGTTTGCAAACGGAATTTTGAAATACGAAAAGAGCGGTCTTTTCACACCTTTTAAAAAGATGTACGGCTCTAAAGTTTTCCATTCTTCCACGTAAGAGAGCGATACTTCACTGAGTGAGTTAAAAAGACCGTGGACTAAAAAGGCTCTGTTTGTAATCTCCACACCCGATTTTGTAAGCTCGTGATGCTCAATCCTTAAATACTTTTTGTCGCCCACCTTTTTCTGTTCACAAAAAGCGGCAGAAATAACATCGCCTCTTCCATTTATCTTAGTGGGGAAGAAGTTATCAGCACCAATGCATTCGACCTCTAATTTTGAGTCCTCAACATAAGGCTTAAACACCACGCCACCAAGAGCGCAGGCATATTCAACATATGTCCTGACAGATGACAAAAAGTCCTGATAGCGCGTATCTATCACATTAGCACGCGCTGAGCCTGAAATGCTAGAGGAAAGCTCTAAAGTAACTTGCCTTGCAAACTCGCTTGAGATAGCGGCGCAGAGATTAAGACTTTTAACTTCACCACTAAGCCAGGGCGATTTGTTTTGGTAGCATAAGCGCCATAGATTGATTGCATCTGACATTTCTTTAGATATCAAAACGTCTTTTTTAAGCGCATCGCAAACCTTGTTTTTTAGAAACATTTTTTCCTTCCTTTCCGTCAGACGAAATATATTTTATCCCTCCTCCCACCCATTACCTCTTACCTCTTCACTTTTACCTCTTCACTCTTCACTATTTTTACGTCCCACGTGGGACAGGAAAAAAAGAGTCAGAATGAACAAACCAAGCCGCAGGGAACCCGAAGGCATACTTTTGTATGCCGAGAGGTGAGGTTTGTTTATAGCAAAAGGCATAGAAATTGATAAAATTTGCAAAGCAAATTTTCACCGAAATATTATTTCTAAATGAAGATAGAGATGTTAGATAACCAAAACAAAATTATATTGCAAAAACATTATTAAACATTTGCCTTTTGCGATCTGGACTTTTTTTACGTCCCACGGCGTGACCAGATTTCTTCTAAGGCATACCGTACGCTATCAATGGAGTGATTATCCTTATCAGGATAGCCGCTTAAAACTTCGCCGTCAGCGTTGGTTTCGTACTCATACTCCAAAAACTCTTTTGCTGCATTAGGACACCTCATAGGGTCAATCACGATTTCGGAAAGTGACGAAAGCCACTTCATTGAATATTCCACACTTCCAGGCCCTTTTTTAGCCTTTTTCATTGAAAATCCCATCTCCTTGAAATCTCTGATTGACTTCGGACCTTCGCCTGCTGAATCTGCGGTGATTTTTGTTTCCCCTGTCACGTTGTGATTTTTTAATAGCTCTGCTATTTGCCTGTTTGTCAGCTTGTTTCCGCTTATCTCATCAAAAATGAAAAGGCGCTTTTCATTCGGCAGATAGCTCATCTTGTGAAACCTAAAAGGGTCAGGATACCATCCCCAGTCAATGCCGCAATATATTCTGTCAAAGGCGGCGATTTCATCATCTGTGATGTCTAAAAGTGTTACGTTTGGAAAGACGTTTCCGCCGTCGGAGTTTGCGATTCCCTCATATTCGTGGGCAAAAGCCTCGGGATTAACCGATTTTAAGTGCTCTGCCTCTTCAATAAAGGTTATGCCAAGCCACTCAGGCGGCACGTCTTTATAGGTGCTTCTGTGGATAAACCGATTTTCTTTTGGAATTTTTAAAAGCCTGTTTGTCCAGTTTGCAATGGTACGAGGTGGGTTAAAGGACTTAAATATATAAGCTTTGCCGCCACGCAGAACTGATTGCTCAATATTTCTGATTTGTTCTTCTCCTGTAAACTGGTCAAGCTCTTCAAACCACAAAATCCCGATATACCCAAACGGTACTTTAATGGACTTTAATTTGGCAGGGTCGTCTGCACCGCGGAAATAAATCTTCTGACCTGTCTTTTTTACGCGAATTTCCAGGGGACTTGTCTTGAATTCAAATAAATCTTCAATTCCAAGCTCGATTGCCGCCCACTTTATTTGCGCAAACACACTGTCACGAAGAGTATCCTTTACGCGCCTGCAGACTACAGCGTGAATGTTCTTTTTAGAAAGCATCAGCTCTAAAAGCACCATTGAAATAAATGATGATTTTGTACTTCCTCTGCCGCCGCACAGGATATATTCTGTATGTCGGTGATAGGAAATATCTCTGTATAAATCAACAAATGACGAGGCAATACTTTTTGCGGGGAGTAAAAAGTCACGGTCTTGCTCCTCGCCGCTTTGCTCTAAGATATTCCTTATCTCGCGTATGGCAGACAAATCACCGCCTGATGCTTTGGATATGAGAGCCTTTGCCAAAAATGTTGAAACGTCTGGAGTTTCACCATTTTCATCGGAACAAATCAAACTGCAAATACGCTCTGCAATGTCAGCTTTACTCAAAATACCTACCTCCTTTCGTCTGACAGATGCATTTTATAATAGGGGGTTTTCCCATTTTGCAGTATAAAAAAATCCGCGTTTTGCCAAAAAAATAGCAAAAGCGGATAGAAAAAAAGCAGAGCTATTAAGATAGCTCTGCTTTTTTAGGGATAGGAAAAAATAGTTCAGAATGAACAAACTGAGCCGAAGGGAACCCGAAGGTGTACTTCTGTACACCGAGAAGCGAAGTTTGTTTATAGCAAAAAGAAACAATTTAAAAAGAAAAAACGAGTTTATGAGATTTTTCTTCTTTTATTTTAAAATGCTTTTAATCTTGTATATGCTTTTATCAGTATTTTTTATTCTTTTTGCGTTCTGGACATTTTTTACATCCCTTTAAGGAGGAAATCTATTCGTATAATAATTCTTTTATCTCTGCTTTATCAACATTATTTTTGTCATACCACTCAAAGCCTGTGTCAATATTTTTTTCTACTGCCTCTCCTTTATATGCCTTGACTGCGGCTTCAACTGCTTTATATCCAATCTGTATCGGGTTCTGTGTAACTGCGCCATACATCGTTCCGTCTCTTACTGCATCAACCTGTTTTTTGCCTGAGTCAAAGCCTACAGCTTTTATCTTATCTGTTTTTCCAAGCTCCTCTAAAGCCAAAACAACACCGATAGCCGAGCCTTCGTTTGCGCCGTACATTCCTACAACGTCAGGATTAGCTGATATGATAGCTTTAGCCGCGTCGGCAGATTTTGTATGGTCGCCCTCGCCATACTGAATATCTACGATTTCAATATCGGGGTACGTACTTTCAATTCTTTCTTTAAAACCGTCACGACGGTCACGGCCTGTCATACTTGTCTGGTCCTGAACAATCATACCGATTTTTCCCTTGCCGCCGATAGCTTCTGCCATTTTGTCAGCCGCAAGCGCCGCTGCCGCTTTGTTATCTGTTGCCGCCGTTGCCGCTACGATATCGGAGTCAACACCTGAGTCAAAGCCGACAATCTTAATGCCCTTAGAGTGAGCTTTTTCCAAGGAACCTAAAACCGCCCTTGAGTCAAGCGCCGCTATGCAGATGGCAACGGGGTTTTTAGAAAGCGCCGCATCAAGCATCTCTGTTTGTTTGTCTATCTGCGATTCTGTTTCAGTTCCCTGAAACGTAATTTGTACGTCATAGTCTTCTGCAGCTTTCATAGCGCCCTTTTTAACAGTTTGCCAGAACTGATGCTGAAAGCCCTTTGCAATTACTGCAATATACGGCTTGTCAGAAGATAATTCATTTGTGTTTT
The DNA here is from genome assembly GCA_045648985.1 of Clostridia bacterium. Classification (GTDB taxonomy): domain Bacteria; phylum Bacillota; class Clostridia; order UBA1381; family UBA9506; genus SIG437. The sequence continues at coordinate 4,711 of JAZROZ010000020.1, read as the reverse complement.
CCATATTTCTGCCCATACATCCTGAAAAGAGGAGAGTAAAAAGTACGAGCATCAAGCATAAAAGTTTCTTTTTCATATATTTATTTCCTTTCTTTTTAGCCTGAAACGACTATATATTTTGTTTGCGTCTTCTGTAGGTGTCAATAAATACGGCTAAAATCACAACGGCACCGATAACGACAGTCTGCCATTCCTGAGCGACACCGACAATCCTTAGTCCGTTTGTTAAAACACTCATAATAAATGCGCCGATGATTGTGCCCGATATCGTACCTTGACCGCCTGCTAAGGACGTTCCGCCAATAACAACGGCGGCGATTGCTTCAAGCTCATAGCCCTGACCGATTGCAGGCTGAGCAGAGCCCAGTCTTGACGAGATTATAATACCCGCCACACCGAAAAATGCACCGCTAAGAGCGTGAATAGCTGTCAGCCATCCTGCTACGTTAACGCCTGAAAGACGCGTTGCTTCAGCATTTGAGCCGATTGCAAAGTTATATCTTCCCATAACTGTTTTGTTTAATATGATGCTTGCGAGTATCGCCATAGCAAAAAGGATTAAAACGGCATTGGGAAGCTGAAATCCGGGGATAAGCTTGCCTAAAATTGAGCCGACTGCAATCTGCTTATATTCGTTTGGGAAATATACAGGTGTTGCACCTGTCACGACTAATGATAATCCTTGAGTAATCATCATAACACCAAGCGTTGCAATAAATGCAGGGATTCTCAGGTGTGCAACCATCAGTCCCGTTAAAAGACCTATGATTGTGCCGACTAAAATACAAATAATCACCGCCGCCCACAAGGGAAGACCGAGCATTGTAACAGAAAGTCCTGCAATAACCGCAGAAAACGTCATAACAGTACCGATAGATAAGTCAATTCCGCCCGTTATGATAACGAAAGTAACGCCAAGCGCCAAAAGACCGTTAACACACGTGGCAAGAAGTATTGAAATGATGTTATCTACTAAAAGAAAGTTAGGTGATAACACGGCAAAAACGCCGATTAAAACTATTAATGTTGCAAAAATAATCAATTTCTGGGCAGCTAAAGATGACATTGCTTTTCCTTTTTCTGCCCTGCTGGAAGAAAAATCGCTCAAAAAACTCAACTCCTGTTCTGATGTTTATTATATTTATTAAAAAGCGGTATTTGTAGGGAACGACCTATGTGTCGTTCCGACTGGTATAAATATTTCTCGGCACGACACACAGGTCGGGACTTTTTTTACTCTCCTGTTGAGAGACGGAAAAAAAGATTCAGAATGGACAAACCAAGCCGAAGGGAACCCGAAGATGTACTTTTGTACATCGAGAGGTGAGGTTTGTTCGTAGCAAAAGGCATTAGATTGCTAAAATTTGAGAAACAAATTTTTACATTAAAATCAGTTGGTTAACCGATTAGAGATGTAAAATGTTCTGTGAATTATGATGCAATTATAACCAGTAACAAATTTTGCCTTTTGCGGTCAGGACTTTTTTTACTCTCTCAACGTTGCATAATGCATTATTGTTTCCTGATTTGCCTCTTTTATGTCTAAAATTTTAGTAATTCTTCCCTCACACATAACGGCGACTCTGTCAGACATCCTTAGTATCTCGGGAAGCTCTGACGAAATCATAATAATCGACTTTCCGCTTTTAGCAAGCTCTGAAAGTAGCGAATAAATCTCACTTTTTGCGCCGATGTCAATTCCGCGCGTAGGCTCGTCAAATATTAAAATATCGCAATCCCTTACAAGCCATTTTGCAATTATGACCTTTTGCTGATTTCCGCCCGACAGGTTTTTTGCAATCTGGCGTATTGACGGAGTTTTCGTTTTCAGCTTTTTGACATATTCATCTGTCACTTTGGCAGTCTCTTTCGTCTTGACAAAACCGAAGCTGTTGAACTTATCTAGTGAGGCAATAACGGTATTTGTCAAAACGTCCATTCCAACCATCATACCGTAGCGCTTTCTGTCCTCTGAAAGATACCCTATTCCGTGTCTTACGGCATCCTTTGGCGACGATATCTTAACCTCTTTTCCCTTAATGAAAATATCGCCTTTTGTCTTTTTGTCAGCGCCGAAAAGCGTACGGAAAACTTCTGTTCTGCCTGCACCCATAAGTCCTGAAAAGCCAAGTATCTCACCGTGCTTTAAATCAAAGGAAATATCCTTTAAGATACCTCCGTCAGATAAGTTATCAACCCTCAAAACAATTTCGGAAGATAATGCCGTGCTTTCCTTTTTAGGCTCTTCAAAGATTGTTCTTCCGACCATCATATTGATGATTTGTTCCTTATCTACATCCTTTGTGTTTACCGTGTTTATATACTGACCATCACGCATAACAGTAATTCTGTCCGTGATTTTCATCAGCTCGTCCATACGGTGTGAGATATACACAATCCCTACACCGCGTTTTTTTAAATCCTCTATAATTTTAAAAAGCTCGGTTATCTCGCTTTCAGTAAGCGCCGCTGTCGGCTCGTCCATAATGAGTATTTTAGAATCAAATGAAAGAGCCTTTGCAATTTCTACCATCTGTTGTTTAGCAACTGTGATTTGAGAAACCCTTGTGCGCGGGTCAAGATTTAAGTTTAAAAGGCCGAAAAGCTCCTTTGCCTTTTTGTTCATAAGCCTGTCGTCAGTGAAAATCCCTGCTTTTTTCGGTTCTCTGCCGATAAACATATTCTGAGCGGCAGTCAAATGCTGCATTAAATTCAGCTCCTGATGTATTATAGAAATACCGAGATTTTGTGTGTGACGCGGATTTTCAGGATTTAGCTCATTTCCAAGATACGTTATTTTTCCACTGTCCTTTTTATATACACCTGTTAAAACCTTCATAAGTGTCGATTTTCCTGCTCCGTTTTCGCCGACAATGGAGTGGACCTCACCGCTTTTTAAATCAAAATGACAGTCAGAAAGCGCGTGAACACCCGGAAAAGTTTTTTCTATATGTTCCATTGTCAAAATGGTATTTGCCATTTTGTCACCTCTTTTTTTAAATTCTTAAGATATGCTTATATATTTCCTTGTTTTTTGAAATTTAATTCATAAAGATTGACAAAGAGAATAAAAAGGAGTATAATTTAAAAAAATAAAAAAAGGGAAGTAATAAAATGAAGACAAAAACTCAGAAAATCGTGATGTCGGCAATGCTTGCAGCTCTGGTATGCGTAGCTACAATGATTATTAAAATACCGTCATTTTTTAAAGGATATATAAACCTAGGTGATGCATTTGTCCTTTTGTCAGGCTTTATGCTTTCGCCACTATATAGCTTTTTAGCAGCGGGCACAGGCTCGGCACTAGCTGACATATTTTCAGGATACATCGTTTATGCACCTGCTACATTTATAATAAAAGGCATAATGGCAGTTTTGTTTTATTACATAGAAAAATCGCTTGAAAAAAGAACGAGCGTGTTTATCTCAAGGCTTTTGGCAGCAGTTACAGCAGAGCTTTTTATGGCAGCGGGATATTACATATTTGAAGGCTTTTTATATGGATTTTTGCCATCGGCTGTAAACATTATTCCAAATCTTATTCAGGCACTGGCGGGTATAGTCTTGGCGATGGTACTGTTTAAAGTAGTAAAAAAACTCTCTTGACCTATGTCAAGAGAGCTTTTTTTCATAATATTTATATTTCAGGCTTGAAATTCGGTACGCTTTTATAATCTGTTATTGTCATACCTGTATGCTTTTTGAAAAGGCGGCACAGGTATTTTTCATCATTTACACCTACGATAGCGGCAAGCTCTTCTAGTGATGCGTTTCTGTTTGCAAGAATTTCTTTTACCATATTAATTTTAATATCGTTTATGTATTCAACTAAAGTATATCCTGTGCATGATTTAAAAATGCGGCTTAAATATCCAACGCTCAAATCAAGTTCATCTGCAACCAGTGCTACATTAATCTTTTCTCCGCGATGACGGCTTATATATTCGATGGCTTTGCGGCAGTAGTTTTCTTCTGAAAAACTTTCATCACGATTTGCGATGATATGCTCAGATGAGTAGCTGTTTAAAAGGTCAAGCAGGCTTAAGACCAAAGTGTTGACTTTCAGGTGATTAACCTTTGGAAGATTTCGCTCATAAATAATGTTTTCGATGATACTGCGGCCTTTTTTGGCATATTTTGCATCTTCAATTTTTCGTGGGAGTATGGCCTCGAAGACGCCTTCAGGCAAACTTGAGATTTGTTTAAAGCAATTAGCTGCTTCTTTTTCGGAAATCTCTTTTGTGAAATACTGTCCGCCGACACTGACTGTGAAATGTCTGTGAAACTGTCCGTGGCTCGTGGTGGTACGCGACTTTTCGTAAGAAGCACATAGCGTGCCCTCCTTAGCGTGCCCCTGTTTGCCGCTTAAGCTTTCAGAATATAAATCACCCACGTCAATATATGAAATCTCTAAAAAAGGATTACTTTCGTCGTGATGATATACATATGCAGGCGTTTCGTGCTTGTGTGAAAATAATACACGCGGCATATCCTTAAAAACTACTTTAATATAGCCCATTTGCTTCTCACCTCAATATAAAATATATCATAATAGTCCACCTATGTCAACTGAAGTGAACCCCAAAGTTTAGACAAAAATTTAATATTAAATTGCTTATGAATGAGTTCGGTATTGTACCGGGCTCATTCCTTTTAGTTTTAAAGAAATTCTTTCGTTGTTGTAATAGTCAATATATCTTTTCAATTCAGC
>JAZROZ010000019.1:0-38959 GCA_045648985.1 Clostridia bacterium | reverse complement strand
GAATGGTTTAGATGACAGTTGTGATTTGAGCTAAATTTTACAAACATCTATAAACATTTCTGTATCTGAACAAATGAAAACTACAGAAAGTTTATTTCCCTCAAACAAATAACATGTTGAACCACTATCCATTTTTTCTGTTGCTATATATTTATATCCAATTTCTTGCAATAAGTCAAAATATGAATATAAAACATTTTCATAATCGGATTGATAGTAATAAGCACTCCATTCATAAGAATATAGGATCGAAGCATCTATGCGCTGAGGAATATCCGCCATTGACATATTACTATACCACCCAAAATCTATAAGAACAGGGAATTCATCATAAAATACAGGCTTTTTTAATGCTGATATGAATATTTTTCCTAAATCAAAATCATGTTTTATTGATACAATTTCACTATCAGATTCAAACTCTACTTCATTGTCACTAATTTGTGTCTTTGTCATTCCTCTATCTTCTAGTGCTTTTTCATAATAAACCATAGTATATCCATAACAAGTTCCTGCATCATATGGACCTATATCATGAAAGTCATATATGTCATACTCCTCATCATATGAAATCATTGTGTCATATGATGAAATAAGCTGGACTCCAGAAAAGATTTCAAAGTCTAAAACTTGAGAAAAACCAGGATAACATGTTTCAGACCAAACAAAATAACTAGCTGTAGAATCTCTTTTTAAAATTTTAGCTTTGTTTATAGGTATTGCCAGATTTAAATCGCCAGTTGTATTAAATCCAGCAGATGTAACCGCTATAACATTACCATATTCATCAATTAAAGCACCACCGCTACTTCCGTGATTAATTGGAACTGAAATCTGTATATATTCTACATCATCTAAAATTCTCGAAACATTTGATATAATTCCTTGCGACATGGTGTTTGATAACCCTAGTGGACTACCTATAGCGTATACCCGTTGACCTTGTTTGATTCGTACAGAATCTCCCATTTCAAGATATGGAAAATTAGAACCGTCAATTTTTAATAGCGCTAAATCATTCTCTTTATCATAATCGATAATCGAAATATCTTCATAAGTTTTACCATCTGTCGTTGTAATCTTAGAGTATATGCTATCAGCTACAACATGATAATTTGTTATTGCTACACCATCAGGGCTAATGAAAAAACCACTTCCACTTCCACTAACTTTTCCGTTAAACCCATATACCTCAATGTAAAACACAGCAGGAGAGCATTTTTGAGAAATCTCTTCAGTGGTTAATATTTTATCAAATTCTTTAATTTCCTGATTTTTATCGGCAATTAAATTAATGCTTTGTCTCAATCCCGCATTTGCCATTCTTGAAACGATTGCAGCAACCGCACTTCTTTGAATATTAGTGTTTGGCGCAAAGGTTCCGTTGTCGTCATTACCTGTTAAAATGCCAGCCCTATATAATTTGTATACAGCATTAGAATAACTGCTCTGCATAGGAACATCGGGAATAGAATTATCAGCAACTTGATTAATTACTTGCAATGCATCATTGGGAAGTGCAGAAGAAAAGATTTCCGCAAACTGATAGCGAGTTACAAAAGCATCAAAATTGCTATACTCATTGTTTTTTATAATTCCATTTTTGATTGCATAATCAACATATGTTTGATACCACACATCTCCAGGAACAAATGAATATGTATTTCCATAGTAAATATTATTCATTCGGCTTGCAAGCGTTATTGCTTCCGCTATTGTTAAATTAGAGTTTGGTGAAAAAGTGGTGTCGCTTGTTCCGTTGACTAATGATAACTCATATGCCATTTTAACATTTTCTGCGTACCAATCCGAATTTGACACATCAACAAACTGGCCTGCTGTGTATGTCTTATTTGTTTTAAAGTTCTCCATACTTCCGTTGGTATTTGCAGAAACAACAAAACCGCTTGATAGCATTAGTATCATTGCCAACAATACCGAGATACATTTTTTCATTATGTTTTCCTCCCTATATATAAAAAGTGCATAGCCCCAATTCCAGAACTATGCACCGAAAAACGCACAAGTCTGGTATAAGGTTGCTACACTCTTATATCACTTACATCTTACATAGAGAAGTTTTACCAGATAGTACGCTTTTACCATTAGCATACTTCTCTAATGTATTTTTATGTAAGAAAATAGACTAACTCCACTTTAATTTAGAGTGTAGCATAGTTATTATAACATAGTTTTGTCAACATTTCAAGAGTTTGTAATACATAAAAAACAGAACGTCTTAGAATGTCATCTAAATCGTTCTGTTTTGGTGGTGGGCCTTCAGGGACTCGAACCCCGGACCAACCGGTTATGAGCCGGTTGCTCTAACCAACTGAGCTAAAGGCCCAAAAAAATTGTAAAAAAAAAGTGGTGACCCGTACGAGAATCGAACTCGTGTTACCGCCGTGAAAGGGCGGTGTCTTAACCGCTTGACCAACGGGCCACATCAATCGCTCACTCGCGACGACTTATATATTATAGCAAACCTTTATAGGTTTGTCAATACTTTTTTTTAAAATAATATAAAAATATTTTTGCATAAAAATGGCGGGACGACAAAGTGTCCTCCCGCCTATTACACAAATCTTTTGCACTTAGGCACTGACACTGTTAAGCTTCTGAGCAAGCTGTGATTTCTTTCTTGAAGCTGTGTTCTTCTTAATCACACCTTTGCATACAGCCTGGTCAATCTTTTTAACAGCAAGTCTGAAAGCTGCATCTGCTGCTGCTTTATCACCTGTAGCTGCTGTTACATCAAACTTCTTTATATATGTTTTTAAAGCTGACTTAATCATTTTGTTTCTAAGTGTTTTAGTTTCGATAACCTTAACTCTTTTTTTAGCTGATTTAATGTTCGGCAAATCATTCACCTCCAACCAATTTCAAACTGACTTATAATATTCTAACACACATTTATCCAAAATGCAACTGTTTTTTTTATTTTTTTTAAACTTTTTCAAAGTTTTTCCGTGTTTACTGTCTTTTACCTTAAAAGTGTATTATCATATGCGTAACTTTCAGTAACTTCGGCATCACCAAAGAAATACTGATAGAATATATCTTTTGCAATATGTGATACCTTTCCGCCTGAGCCACCGTGCTCTACAACAACCGCAACGGCAATCTGCGGATTGTCATATGGGGCAAAGCCAACATATATACCATTACTGCTGCCGTGAGAAACCTGCGCACTACCCGTTTTACCTGCTGTCTTTATCGGGAAGTCTGCAAAAGCTGCACTTGCAGTTCCTTCCGATGCCGCAAGCTGCATACCTTTTGCAATAGCCTGTAGATTATCCTCATCAATTTCAATCTGGTGCTTGATTTCAGGTGATACTCTTACGACAAGCTCTTCTTCCTGATTTGATTTTACCGCTTTTAGAAGATGTGTTTTATAGTTTGTTCCGCCGTTTCCTATTGTAGCTACAAAGTTTGCAAGCTGAATAGGTGTAAAAAGATTATCAGACTGACCTATCGCCATCTGCAGTACGTCACCGGGATACCACTCCATATTCATTTTTTCACGAAGCTCGGGCCCTGCAATTTGTCCCTTTGCTTCTTCTTCAAGCTCTATTCCTGTATAATCACCAAGTCCTAACAGCTTTGTATATTCTGTAAGCTTCTCTAAGCCGAGCTTTTTACCCATATCGTAGAAAAAATAGTTACAGGAATGCTGAAGTGCCTGAGAAATATTAATTGTACCGTGCGTAGCTCCGCTTGACCTGTATATCGAACACATAAACTTATGGTCTAAATATTCATAAACACCGTTTGTATACATTGTCCCCATCGGCGAAATAATATCTTCTTCGAGTGCTGCAATAGCAGTTGTGAGCTTATAGGTAGAGCCCGGCTCATATGTTCCCATCAGCGCTCTGTTAAACATTGGCGCATTTAAATCAGCCAAAAGCTTACTATAATCCTCGTTAAATCTCGCGGGGTCATATGTCGGATATGATGCAATTGCTAAGATTTCTCCACTGTTTAAATCTACCGCAACTACTGCGCCCCCTGATGCATCGTGCCCTTGTCCGTATTCTGAAGTTGCTGCAATGCTTATAATATTTTCTTTTAGTGACTTCTCTGCCACTTTTTGAAGGTCTTTATCTATTGTTAAAAGCACAGTATTTCCTGAAACAGGTTCTTGTGAAAATACTATCTCACTTTCATTTTCACCTATTTTTCTTTCTATACTGCTTATACCATCTGTTCCTCTTAAATATTCTTCAAAAGCTTTTTCGACACCTTGTTTTCCAAGATAATCATTCATTCCGTAGCCTTTACTTTTTAAAACTTTATATTCATCAGGATTTATAATACCTGTTCTTCCCAAAATATGCGCGGCTAACGTCCCGTTTGTATATTGTCTTACAGGCTGTGTGTAAACCGTTACACAAGGAAAATCGTCAGACTTTTCTTTAATTTTAGTAATAATTTCAATATCAACATCTTCTGCAAAAACATATGGATTATTCGTAGAAAAACTACGTTTTTCCATCTCATAACGAATCCCCGAGAGTTTTCTTACCTGCTTTTCGGTAAAGCCTTCTTTATAGCCATATTTATCTCTGTATTTATAAACAACTTCTGTCGCTGTCAGGTCTTGTCCGAGATTTGCTTCTTCCTTAAAGCTCTTTTCTTTCTCTTTTGCAGTAGATGAATCTGTGTCTTTGAAAGTGAATTCATATGGCTCCGTTTTTGTGACAGGCAATGTATCTTCATACTCAAGGCCTTGCTCATCAAAAAGCTCTGTCAGATTAACTATCGCATTGTTTATCTCTTCGCGCTCGCCTGATTGCGATATTGAAACGGAATAGCCTATTCTATTTGTTACCAAGGCTCTTCCGTATCTGTCAAGAATTTCGCCTCTTGGCGCTTTTACAGGAATATCCCGTGTCAGGCGGCTATCTGACATAACTCTATATTCTGCGCCGTTAATTATCTGCAAAACAAAGAGTCTCCATATTGTGACTAATAAAAAAATCACAATAAAAAAATATATCAATTTAAATCTTTTTCTTGTTTCCTTACTTTCCAACCTGACACCCCCTTTATCTCTTTAAAGAACTAAAATCCGCTGTCGCAGACAGCAGATTTTCTTTATAGATATTTTGTTTTTTTCCGTTTCTTTTTTGGACCATTTTCAATTAATTTTACAATAGGATATATAAAGAGTGCTAAAACTGCGTTATATACTGCCTCAGGCACAATAATCCTGAAAACAGCATAAAAAATATTTAATTCGCCCCACAAAAGAAAGTTTATTGTGTAGCAAAGCAGTCCGTATGCAAAACTTATTACTAATGTAAAAATCGCCGCTATAATCTCATTGTTGTTATATAGCTTATCACGTATAAACAGGCACGAAAAAGCCACGTATGTACACAAAAGTGTGTTTATTCCAATCATTCTGCCGCCCGTTATATCAAGAAGTATTCCCGAGATGATGGCATATACTAAGCATCTGAAGTCAGGAGTGACCAAACAGAAGCAAACGGTGAATATAAGCAACAGATTTGGTATTATACCAAATATTTTCACGTAGCTTAAAACAGTTGTCTGCACGATAAGGACAAGAAAAATACATAAAACAGCCAGACAAATTTTCACTGTTTTTGGCATATTAATCCTCCTTAAAATTTACTCTTCCAATTTTATAACAACAACCTCGCGCACCTTTTCAAAATCAACTACTGTATCAACTATCGCATAGCGGGTATAGCCTGTGCTGTCATCTTTAATTTCCGATACTGTACCTATCAATATTCCTTTCGGATATATTCCGCCCAAGCCCGATGTTTCTATTACATCTCCGGGAACAATGCTAATGTCACTTTTTATGTAATCTAAGCGACATTTTCCCTGCTCTGCCAAAGTCATATCGCCATCAATGAGTGCTATTTCTTCTGTTCTTTTTATTACTGCACCTACTGAGCTGTTTGAATCTATTATACTTGTCACCTTAGCCCAGTTACTGCCTACTTCTGTTACACGGCCAACGAGGCCCTCTCTTGCAATTACCGCGTCATCTTTTTTTATACCATAGTTTGAGCCTTTATCAATGGTGAAAACATGAAACCAATTGCCCGGGTCTTTTGCTGAAACTTCACAAACCACCATTTTATCTTCTAAATCTGTGGACTTAAGTTCTAAAATTTCCCTTAATCTCGCATTTTCAACTCCAAATGATTCAAGCTCTCTTATTCTTCTTTTAAGCTCTTCAACCTCTTCTTTTAATTCAAGGTTATCTTCTTTATATGTTTTCATATCGTGGAAATATGAAAAGAAATCACTTATTCCGCCGCCAATATCAGAAAAAAATCTCTGAAATGGGCTAAGCGCAACATTTACAGTATTATTTGCATATGTTGTTTCTCTGCTGTTTCTTACCCTTGCGAAAGTAACGCCCATGAACACTAAAAGCGCAACTGTTATACAAAGGACAATGATGATAAGCTTTTTCTTTTTATCCATGCGCGCACCTCCCTACCAAAAATTTACCTAAATTATCTCCATCTTCTTGTTCTTGTGCTTAATATACTCTGAGCATTTACATCATCAAGTGCTGAAAGTGAAAGACCCGTTCCAAGTGCAACGCAGTCGAGTGCATTTTCTGCTACATAAACAGGCACTTCTGTTTCTTGTGCAATCAATTTATCCAAACCACGAATCATAGCACCGCCGCCTGTTAATACAATACCCCTGTTCATTACGTCTGCGGCAAGCTCAGGCGGAGTTTGCTCAAGCGTTACCTTAATTGCATCAACAATAGCAAAAATTGATTCTGAAATCGCACCTCTTATTTCTTTTCCTGTGATTGTTATTGTACGTGGAAGTCCTGTTAATAAGTCTCTTCCCTTAATTTCCATTTCGCCGTCATCACCCATATCACAGGCAGAGCCAATCTTAAATTTGATTTCTTCTGCTGTTCTTTCTCCAACCATCAAATTATATGCTCTTTTAATATAATTTACAATGTCAGCATCAAGCTCATCGCCTGCAATTCTCAGTGACCTTGAAGAAACAATGCCACCATAGGAAATTACAGCAACTTCACTTGTACCACCGCCGATATCTACTACCATACTACCTGTTGGCTCGCTGACAGGTAATCCTGCACCGATTGCAGCCGCCATAGGCTCTTCGATTAAGTATGCGTTTTTACCGCCTGCAGATAAAACTGCTTCTTCTACTGCGTGTTTTTCAACTTCTGTTACGCCGTAAGGAATACAAACAACTACACGCGGCTTAAAGAATCCGCCCGGATATGCTTTTTTGATGAAATATTTAAGCATAGCCTGAGTTTCGTCAAAATCAGCTATAACACCGTCTTTAAGCGGTCTTATAGCAACAACATTACCAGGAGTTCTGCCGATTAATTCCTTTGCCTCGTTACCAACCTTTAAAATCTGTCCGAGTGATTTATTTACGGCAACAACTGAGGGTTCTCTTAAGATGATACCCTTTCCTTTCATATATACTAAAGTATTCGCTGTTCCTAAATCAATACCGATATCTCTGCATAATGCCATTTTCTATTCCTACCTCTCAAATAATATATTTATATCAAATTCTTTTTTTAACAAATCACAAAGTCTGCATAAAGGCAGACCTACTACATTAAAATAGTCTCCGTCAATTTTTTCAATAAGCATCGAGCCTATGCCTTGTATTCCGTATGCTCCTGCTTTATCTTTTGGTTCGCCCGTTTTGATATAGCTTATAATCTCATCATCTGCAAGCTCTTTAAAACGGACCTTTGTTTCTTCATAAACAGTTTCGCATTTAGCATCTGATGTTCTCAAAAGGGTTATACCTGTCATTACACTATGTTCTTTTCCCGAAAGTTTTTTTAAGATGTTAAATGCATCTTCGTCATCTTTGGGCTTTGTGAGAATTTCACCGTTTGATACTACTACTGTATCTGCACCGATTACTATCTTTTTTTCACCTTGAAACTGGACCGCCACTGCAGCTGCCTTTTTTAAAGAAAGGAGCATTACCGCATCCTGTGGCTTTATTCCATCAGCAATAGTTTCATCACAGCTTGCCACCGCTATTTTAAACTTCATTCCAATGTTTTCCAGAATGTCTTTTCTTCTTGGGGATGCGGAAGCTAAAACTATTTCAAATTTTCCAGAAGCCAACATATCCCGCCTCCATAATTAATTTTGCGATATATCCTGTGAAAATGCCACAGAATGTAGATACAAACGTAAGCACAGGAAGATATGAAAGCATATGTATATTACTCACGGCTACTGCCGCTACTATAACCTGGCCCACATTAAAAAAGAATGCACCAATCATACTTCTTCCTATTATACTTATTTTGCTTTCAAATTTTACACAAAGCTGCATTGAAACTACACACAATAAAGTTCCAAAGCCGCTATATAGAAACATTGTGACGGCACCTGAAAAAATGCTTGAAAGCAGCGAGCGCAAAAGTCCTACTGTTATTGCAAAGATGGGACCGCCAAAGGATAGCGCAATCATTGTCACAATATTTGCAAGCCCTATTTTCATTCCCGGCAGAGTTCCCAAAAATGAGAATGAGCTTTCAAGCAGAGATAAAACAAGTGCCAAAGCAACAAAAAGTCCTGTGTGGGAAATCTTTTTTGCTATGGAAAGCTTAGTAAGCAACTCCATCTACACTCCCCTCAGAATCTATCCTCACTACACATTTATTAGGCAGACATATAATCATTCCGCCTGAAGATATTTTTTTAGAATGGACACAGCTTTTATCTTTGCAGCTTGAATCCACCATTTTTACATTACCGGAAAAAATCTCTATTTTATTATAACCAAATTCTGTATTAATTTCAATAGTATTTACATTTTTTTCTTCACTTAATTTATATTTAGCATATTCTCTGCCGTTTGTTTCTATCACAACATATTTTTCCCTGCCAAGACCTAAAATTACATTTATAAACAATATTGATATTATCGATAGCGTGATTAAAATGGCAAAAATGCGCTTATCTGCTTTAGTCATAGCCTATCTTCCCGTTGAGCCGAAGCCACCCGAGCCTCTTTCGGTATCAGGAAGCTCGCTTACTACTTCAGTTTCTGCTATCAAAACGGGCGCAAACACCATCTGTGCTATTCTGTCACCTTTTTTGATAACATAATCTTCCTTTCCTAAATTTATGAGTCCCACTTTAATCTCACCGCGATAGTCGCTGTCTATCACTCCTACTCCGTTTGCAAGCATTATACCGTGTTTTATGGAAAGACCGCTTCTTGCATAGATATACGCAACTGAATCGTTGTCAGGCAGTGCTATTGCTATCCCCGTGGGAACGAGTACAATTTCGCCCCTTTTTATCAAAATATCTTCTGAAATTGCAGCAGATAAATCCATACCTGCTGAGCCTTTTGTCTGATAGCTCGGTGCTGGAATTTCACTTCCTATTTCGTTGTTTAAATATTTTACCATTACTTTATAACTCATATTTTTATCCTCCAATTATTTTGCTCCACGATAGAAATGTCCTCTTGTGAACTCGCCACTATATCCTTTGACCGCTTGACCGCTTAATGCTTTTTTATATTCATTTATTATATCATTACATTCCTTTTGCATTTCAGTTGTAAAAATAAGCCTTATACTGTCAAGACCGAGTCTTTTTATATCGTCAATCTTATCTGCCATATAAACAGGTCTTGAATTTATCAGTATATTTCTGCAGTTTTCGGTGATAATCGGAAACTCAACTCCTAATCTGTCGCGAAGTGAAAAGCTTTCCTTTGTGCATTTGCAGCCATAGGCACTTTTTATCACACAGTTTTCCATATACATCAGTCTTTGTCTGCCATATGCCACACATTCCGATGAGATGTTTTTAGTTTTAGCATTTCTTATCTCGGAAAGCATAAGCTCCCACGAATAGCAAACTCTTGATACGTTTGAGTTTTTCAACGCTGCGGCAGATGCTGAGTTTGCCACATTCATACCATAGCCTGCATAAATTTCCTTTCCATCACAAAGTGCAAGCTGACCTATGTTATTTATTTCAACTTTTGAAATTCCGCTAAGGTCAGGGGTGTCTTTATCCTTTAAAATCGGCGGCAAGACACATACTGCATTTTGTGGTTTTACTTCCTTATACAAATTATACGGAACAAAAAGCTCGATATCTTCCATATCTTTTACTGCGTCATACTGCTCTTTTGTTCTTATTTCAACCGCAAGTTTTATATTATCACATTCGTTTGAATGTTGTTTTTCGTAAACTATTTTTTTCGGTTCTCTTAAATATAAACTGCATATTTCCTTTTCGAGCTTTTCTATCGCTGTTCTTCTTAAATTGTTTATCTCTTTTATAGAAACTGCTCCACCGTCTGTTATTACTTCTGTAAAACCTGCTTCAAAAGGCGTCCCGCCAAGCTTTTTAAGTTGACTTTCTATTCGCTCTTTTTCTGTAGCTCTGTTTTCGGGCATTACCATTTTCTCACCCTCTGCAGTTACGCTTATACCATTACCTGTGCAAACAGTGAGTGTCATATTTTTTCCAATCTCGCCTTTAAAGAACATATCAATGGGTGTTAATTTGTTTTCACCGCTATAAGTACTCTTTACTTCCTTTTTCGTTTCGCGGTCTGCTGATATTTTACCACCAGATGAGTAGCTCATCATTTTATCAAATGTTCTGCCGTAGAAATATCCTTTAGAGCTTCCTGCCCTAGAAAAAAGGCTGAGCATTTTTTCAATCTCTTTCTTATCTGCTCCATTTTTTGCGGCTTCGCTATATACCTTAGTTGCGGCGGCTACATATTCAGGGCTTTTCATTCTGCCCTCTATCTTGAGTGAGTCAACG
This sequence comes from Clostridia bacterium, assembly GCA_045648985.1. GTDB lineage: Bacteria > Bacillota > Clostridia > UBA1381 > UBA9506 > SIG437. The sequence goes on along the minus strand of JAZROZ010000019.1, from coordinate 28,130 downwards.
CCGATAGCTTTAAGCTTTTGTACTTCTTCAGCCAGGCATAAATCCTTAAGGCTCAAAAGCGGCATATCCTTTGTTACAGGTCTGCTTTCTTCACAGAGTGAATATGAAAGTCTGCACGGCTGTGCACAGGCGCCGCGATTTCCGCTCCTAGCGCCTATTATGCTTGAAAAAAGACATTGTCCCGAATAGCTCATACAAAGTGCGCCATGACAGAATACTTCAAGTTCTGTTTTAGTATTTTTCTTGATTTTAGCAATCTCGTCAAAAGAAAGCTCACGTGAAAGCACAACTCTTTTTGCACCAAATTCTTTAGCCAGTACATTAACTCCATCCGTTGACGTTACTGTCATTTGAGTGCTTATGTGGAGCGGCATTTCGGGAAGATATTTATTTATAAGTGAGGAAAGTCCCAAATCCTGAACGATTACTGCATCTGCACCGTTTTTATATATTTTTTCAAGAAATCTAAAAGCATCACTAAGCTCCTGCTCTTTTATGAGAGTGTTACAAGCAACATAAAGCTTAACGTCTCGCAGGTGGCAGTAGTTGATTGCTCTTTTTAATTCTTCATCATCAAAATTTTTAGCACTTTTTCTTGCCGAAAAATCGTTGCCGCCAACATAGACGGCATCTGCTCCGTTTTGTACTGCAGCTATCAGCGAATCAAAATCGCCCGCAGGTGATAATATTTCCATAGTCTGCTCCGTTTCATATAGAGTATTAAAGCGGCACATTTTTAGTGCCGCCTTAATTAGTTCGGTTTAATTATCTTACAACAATGTTTACCAGTTTACCTGGAACGCAAATTACTTTAACGATTGTTTTTCCCTCTATGAGAGCTTTCACTTCGTCTTTTTCTAAAACTGTCTTTTCCATTTCTTCTTTTGTGATATCTGCTTTAATCATAATCTTTGATTTAACTTTGCCGTTAATCTGAGCAACGATTTCGATTTCATCATCAACAGTTTTAGCTTCATCGTATGTTGGCCATTCTGTTTCATTTAGCTTACCGCTAAATCCTGCTTTTTCCCACATTTCTTCAGTTAAATGAGGAGCTGTCGGGTTTAGAAGTGTGATAAAGATTTTAAGTTCAGCTTTTGTTACACTACCCTTTTTATAGAAGTCGTTAACGAGTGACATAAGTGTTGCAATCGCTGTGTTAAACTTCATTCTGTTAATATCGTCTGTAACCTTTTTAACCGCCTTATGCATTGTATTTTCCAAATCAGCCGAATAGGTATCACCATCTACAGTGATGTCTAAAAGGTTCCATACACGTTCCATAAATCTGTAGCAGCCTTTAACACCATTCATAGACCATGGAGTTGCCTGGTCAAAAGCACCGATGAACATCTCATATGTTCTGAATGTGTCTGCGCCGTAATTTTCAACGATTTCGTCAGGATTTACTACGTTTCCTCTAGATTTTGACATCTTCTCGTTGTATTCACCTAAAATCATACCATGTGATGTACGTTTCTGATACGGCTCAGGTGTTGTTACTACACCGATATCATATAAAAACTTATGCCAGAATCTTGAATATAAAAGGTGGAGTGTTGTATGCTCCATACCACCGTTATACCAGTCAACAGGAAGCCAGTAATTGATATTTTCTTTTGATGCAATTTCGTTTTCATTAAGCGGGTCAATATATCTTATGAAATACCAAGATGACCCTGCCCATTGTGGCATTGTGTCTGTTTCACGTTTTGCAGGAGCACCACATTTTCGACAAGTTGTATTTACCCAGTCTGTCATTTTTGAAAGCGGTGACTGACCATCGTCTGTCGGCTCGTAGCTATCTGTTTCAGGAAGTGTCAGCGGAAGCTCACTTTCAGGAACAGGTACCCAGCCACACTTGTCGCACCATACGAGCGGAATCGGCTCACCCCAATATCTCTGACGCGAGAACACCCAGTCACGAAGCTTATAATTTACCTTTTTTGTGCCGATTTTATTTTCTTCCAGGTAGTTACGCATTGCCTCAATCGCTTCTTTTACTTCCATTCCGTTTAAGAAGCCTGAGTTTACCATTTTGCCGCTGTCTGTGTCTGTATATGCAGCTTTTTGTACATCTTCGCCGCCTGCTACAACTTCAATTATTGGCATATCAAACTTTTTAGCAAATTCCCAGTCACGCTCATCGTGTGCAGGAACTGCCATGATTGCGCCTGTGCCGTAGCTCATAAGCACATAGTCTGATACCCAGATTGGAATTTCTGTTCCATTTACAGGATTTACTGCCCTAAGACCTTTGAGCATTACACCTGTTTTGTCTTTTGCAAGCTCTGTACGTTCAAACTCAGATTTTTTTGCAGCTTCTTCTCTATATTTAACTGCTTCATCGTAGTTTTCTATTTTTTCTTTATATTTATCAACAAACGGGTGCTCAGGTGATAAAACCATATATGTAGCACCAAAGAGTGTATCTGCTCTTGTTGTATATACTACGATTTCATCATCTGTTCCAGAAAGCTTAAATTTAACCTCTGCTCCTTCTGACCTACCAATCCAGTTCTTTTGCTGAATTTTAACCTTTTCAATATAGTCAAGGTCATCCAAATCATCAATAAGTCTTTGTGCATATTCTGTGATTTTGAGCATCCACTGACTCTTGTTTTTCTGGATTACATCACTTCCGCAACGCTCACACTTACCCCCGACAACTTCTTCGTTAGCTAAACCTACCTTACAGCTTGTGCACCAGTTAATAGGCATTTCCTGCTTATAGGCAAGACCTTTTTTGAAAAGCTGGAGGAAAATCCACTGTGTCCATTTATAATATTTTTCGTCTGTTGTGTTGATTTCCTTTGTCCAGTCAAAAGAAAAACCTATGCTTTTTAACTGACGTTTGAAGTTTTTGATATTGTCAGCAGTTACAGTTTTAGGATGTACCTTGTTTTTGATTGCAAAGTTTTCAGTAGGCAGACCAAACGCATCCCAACCGATTGGATAGAGCACGTTATAGCCTTCCATTCTCTTCTTTCTTGAGATGATATCTAAAGCTGTATAACTTCTGGGATGTCCTACATGAAGTCCGTGAGCTGACGGATATGGAAACTCTACTAAGCCATAGAATTTTGGCATAGTTTTATCATCCGAGGTTTTAAATGTGTTGTTATCGTACCAGTAATTCTGCCATTTCTTTTCAATGTCTTTGAAATTGTAATCCATTTTTATTTCTCCTTAACTATTTCTGTTATATCTATTTCTTCTGCATCTGCCCATAATTTTTCCAGTCCGTAAAATTCTCTTGTTTCCTGATAGAATACATGAACAATTACGTCAGAATAATCAAGCAATATCCAGTTTAAGCCTTGCTTTCCCTCTCTTTTTAAAGGCTCTTCGCCCATCTCTTCAAGATGTTCCTGTAAATTATCAGAAAGCGCCTTAACCTGCGTTGTAGATGGCGCGGAGCAAATTACAAAGTAATCTGCTAAAAGCGTCAAATCTGCCACTTTCAGCACTTTTATATCATATGCTTTTTTTGAATCAAGAAATTCTACTATCTTGTGCATCTTTTCTGTAGATGTCATAGTATTACCTCCCTTTTTCCTTCGTAAGTTTTTCAAAATATTCCCTTGTTGCAATCGTCTGTTTATGTAGTACCTTACCCTTACTCAAAACGAAAGATATAGAAAGATTGATTGCAAAAAGCATAGCTTCGTCCAAATCTTCCATACATAATTCTTTAAGTCTTGAAATTCCGTCGAATTCACGTCTTGATGGCTCTATAAAATCGGCAAGATATATAATTTTATCAAGCATTGTCATATCGCATCTACCCATAGTATGATATTTGATGGCATTATAGATTTCTTCATCGAAAACATCATACTCTATTTTAATGAACTCTGCCCCTAAATCAGCGTGCAAAAGTCCCTTTTGCAATCTTTTCTCGTCATCAATTTCTATGCCAAGCTCATCACACAGTCTCACCGCTTCGTCCTTATTGACTTCTTTGGCGCAATCATGAAGAAGACCTGCAAGTCTTGCTTTTTCCACGTCAGCACCAAATCGTTCTGCCAGGCTGACCGCAGATTCCATAACACCGATAGAATGGATATATCTACGCTCTGAAAGTGTGTTCTTTAGTTTTTCTTCCATCTGGATAAGATTCATATAAACTCCTTATACGTATAGTCCTTTATCTTTTATATAACTTAAAACGGGTTGTGGTAAAACGTCTTTTACGTCATGCCCGTTTTTTATCTTGTCCCTTATTTCCGTTGAGGAAATGTCAATGGATACGTCATCTACAAATAAAATTCTCGGCGGTTTTTCTGTGCCTTTGAATTTATCAAGCAAACGACTTTTATCGAGTTGGTGTGGTCTTGATATGACAATAAACGTCACCATCTCAATCAATTCTTCATAGCGATACCAAAGCGGCAAATTATATAAAGAATCTGCACCAATTATGAAATAAAGCTCATCGGTTTTATAAATCTCCTTAAAATGTTTTATGAGATTTACCGAATAGCTCCTTTGGTCTTTTGTCACTTCGTAATCCGAAACCGAAAAAAAATCATAACAACTCGACACCAGCTTTGTCATATAAAGCCTGTCCTCTTTATTTCCCACTTTTTTATCAGTTTTGTGCGGCGGGTCACCTGACGGCACAAAAATCACTAAATCAAGCTCCATTTTTTCTTTTGCAGTTTTTGCGATTTCGATATGCCCTGTGTGAATCGGGTCAAATGTTCCGCCGAATATTCCGATTTTACTCATAAAGCCTCCGGAAATCAAAGCTCAATAGGTTCTTTTACTTCCCTTGATCTTCTATATAATACAAATTTAAAGCCTATCGCCTGAACAGGCTCAGCTTTTAAAATTTCTGCTAAGCTGTTACATGTTTCTTTTGTATCTAAAAGAGCCGTTTCAAGTATCGTGATTTTTACAAGTTCTCTTGCTGTGAGTGCATCATCAATCTGTTTTATTAAATTATCACAAATGCCGCCCTTTCCTATCTGCAAAATTGCAGGGATGCCATTTGCAAGCTTTCTTAATTTTGCCCTTTGTTTACTGGTTATCATATATTATCACCTATTAACTATTTTTAATTAGTCGCTTTGCTGACCTTTTAACAGCTCACTCTGATGTGTTGTGATGAGTGCGTCAACAACCTCGTCAATATCGCCGTTTAATATAGCCTCTAAGCGATGAAGTGTGAGCCCTATTCTGTGGTCTGTCACTCTTCCCTGTGGGAAATTATATGTTCTGATTCGTTCGCTTCTGTCGCCTGTTCCCACCTGACTCTTTCTTTCCTGAGCTATTTCTTCGTGCTGTTGACTCTGCACAAGCTCATAAAGTCTTGAACGAAGAATCTTCATTGCCTTATCCTTGTTCTTGTGCTGGGATTTCTCATCCTGACAAGAAACAACAAGGCCTGTTGGAAGATGCGTTATGCGGACAGCCGAGTCAGTTGTGTTAACGCACTGACCCCCGGGACCGCCTGCACGGAAAACGTCTATTCTTAAATCATTTGCATTTATTTCTACTTCGACTTCTTCCACTTCAGGTAAAACTGCAACAGTTACAGTCGAGGTGTGAATTCTGCCGCTTGATTCGGTTTCAGGTACACGTTGAACACGATGAACACCGCTTTCAAACTTAAGTCTTGAATATGCACCGCTGCCTTCGATACTGAAAGATATTTCCTTAAAACCCCCGATTTCTGTAGGGTTTGAGTTCATAATATCAATCTTCCATCTCTTAGATTCAGCATACATAGAGTACATTCTGAACAAATCGCCTGCAAAGAGTGCCGCTTCATCGCCGCCTGCTCCGCCCCTGATTTCAACGATAACGTTTTTGTCATCGTTAGGGTCTTTGGGAAGAAGTAAAATCTTGAGCTCTTCGTTTAGTTTTACGATTTCTTCTTCAGCATCTTTTATTTCTATTTCAATCATCTCACGGAAATCCTTATCGTCTGTTTCAGAAAGCATTTCCTTTGATTCTGAAAGTGTCTGGTTTGCTTTTTTATATGCTCTGTATTTTTCCACAATCGGTTCTATATCCGAATGTTCCTTGCAAAGCTTTCTCCATTTTTCCTGATCTGCAATTATTTCAGGATCGCTTATATTTTTACTTAGTTCGTCAAAACGATCCTCTATAAATGACAGCTTTTCAAACATATATATTGTTCCTCTTTCTGTTATAATTTCTTAAATTGGCGTAAATATATCAATGATAGTATATTATATAACACTTTTGATATTTTTTCAACCATATTTTTCAGTTTTTTAAGATTATAAAATAAAAAGAGATGCAAAAATTTTTTTACATCTCCTACTTTATATACCACTCGTGTATATTTGCAAAAATATTGCTTTGTGCAGGGTTAATATCCCCTTTTATTTTATCCGAGCACAACAGAGTTCCGTTATCAAAGTAAAGGCTTGCAATCGGCACGTCTTCAACTAAGTACTGACACATATCACGGTAAACGTTTTTGATTACATCTGTATTTGATAAAACTGCAAGCTGATTCAAACACAAATCAACCCTCTCGCTTGAGAATCCAAACATATTTTTATCAGTTCTAAGCATAAATGAAAGGTCGTTGTTTTGAGAGATGTTAATGCTTCCTACAAACAAATCATAATTTTTAACATCAATTCTCTCTGTATAGGTATCAAAATCAACGGCTGTTACAGTTGCTTTTACACCCACCTCACCAAGAGATGCTTTTATCTTATCTGCAAGCTTTAATCTTGTCTCATTTTCTTCATTTACTAAAATATCAAGGTTGGCTATCTGCTTTTCGCCATACATATCTTTTTCTAATATGCCATCACCGTCAGAATCGTAAAAACCACTGTCAGATAAAAGCTCTATCGCCGTTTCTTTACTATATGAAGTATTTACAAGTGTACTGTCATAATATGCAAAATGCGGATTGACAGGTGTCTGTGCAGGGATTGAAATACGTGTTTTCGATTCATCAGCCAAGGCTTTTTTATCAATACTTGCAGAAATTGCAGCACGTGTCAAGCTATCGAGCAAAATCGGTTTCTGATTATTTATTCCCAAAAACGTAATCGTATTTTTAGGATATAATACAGTTTTTATATTCTTCCTTTTTGGTGTGTATTCATCAGGGTTTACAATATTTTCACCAAGCACATCAATATGCAGATTTTCAAACATTGAAATCGCCGTATTTTTATCACTCACAAAAGCTATCTTTATGTCAGGAATGTTTGGATATTTTGCAGAAAAATGTTTTTCATTGATAACAAGATGCAGCTCTTTTGATGTTTTATAGGTATTTACTTTATATATTCCTGTGCCATCAGGTATATAGTCAATATCAGAAATCAACGTATCTTTATGAGCATCGCCTGAGGGCAAAACCGGGAAATCTAAAAGTGCAGGAAAGTTAATGACAGGTGAGCTTAATTTAACGCGCCATATTAAGCCATCAGCAGAAGTAGATTCTACGTTATCAAAACGCTGAGCATATGGTCCGTCTGCTTCTTTAATAAGCTTAAACGAAGCATTTACGTCTTTGGCAGAAAGCTCTTTTCCGCTATGGAAATCTACTCCGCTTCTTATTGTAAAGTCATAACTGAGTCCGTCTTCCGAAACGGAATAACTCTCACAAAGATTATTTTCTAAAGAATAATCGTCTAAAACATTAAAAAGTCCGTCAAACATAAGTCTGAGTACATCTAAATTACTCTCATTCTGTGTTAAAAGCGGATTTAATGAGTCAACCTCAAAAATACAGAGATTTAAAACTCCGCCCTTTATACGTGTTTCTTTTGTTTCTGCATTTTCTGACTCTGCAGAGCCTGCAGAATTGGTGCTATGAACGCAAGAGGACATACATATGACAAATAATATCAATGTGATTAAAGATATTATACGCTTTGCCATTTATATGTCCTCCTAATATTTTTTATTTTTATTTATCGGGATTACACTTCTCGCAAGGTTCCATATTGAGAGCCTCGATGAGTGCCCAGGGGAGCTTATCAGGTTTTAAGTCTTTTATGATTTTACAGTCTTTTTTATGATATGCAACGTCAGATGAATCTCTCAGTGACGGATTTGCCCAATAAACAACAGGTCTTCCGTCTTCTGTAAACTCCTGCTCTTCTTCTTTTTCTTCCGTTTGCTTTTCAACTTCAGTTTTTTCTTCGGTTTCTTTTTCTTCGGCAACTATAACACTCGTAGGTCCGTCGCTACCTCCGATAACAGCTTCACTTTCTGCATTTTGGCAAGCGGTTAATCCCAAAAGCAAAACCAATACACTTATTAATGATAATACTCTTTTCATATTATTCACCCTATCCTTTGATAAATTCTATTGCTTTTTTAATTGAATCCTCAGATGAAATTTCGATAACTTCACCTTCTTTTCTGATTTTGAATTCAACAATATTTTCTCCTGCTTTTTTACCTACAGTAATTCTTACAGGGATACCAATTAAGTCCATATCCTTAAACTTAACGCCTACACGTTCGTTTCTGTCATCAAGTAAAACCTCAATGCCTGCTTTTTTGAGCTCATCATAAATCTTTAATGAAAGCTCCATTTGTTCTTCATTTGAAGCCTGAACAGGAACAACGCAAACGTGATAAGGAGCAACGCTAACAGGCCAGATTATACCATTTTCGTCACTATGCTGCTCGATGATAGCTGAGATGCTTCTTGTAACACCAATACCATAGCATCCCATAATGATTGTCTGAGCTTTACCGTTTTCGTCAAGGCAAGTACAATCTAAAGCTTCTGTATATTTTGTACCAAGCTTGAAAATGTGACCTACTTCTATTCCTGATGTAGTTGAAATAGGTTTGCCACAGATTGGGCAAGGGTCTCCGTCTTTAATTGTACGGAAGTCTGAAACCGTCTCACATGTAAAGTCCTTTATGTTTACATTTTCCAAGTGATAGCCTGTTTCATTTGCACCAACAATAAAGTTTGACATCTCATATACTTCATTGTCGCAAAGGATGGGAAGTTCTAATCCTACAGGACCTGCAAAGCCGACTTCAGCTTTAGTAAACTCACGTACTTTTTCATCCTCTGCAAGCTCTAAATCATCCTCTGTGCAGCCTAAATAGTTTATAAGCTTAACCTCGTTTACTTCTCTGTCTCCACGAACTAAAACTGCAACATATTTTTCGCCGCCTTTATATATAAGCGTCTTGACAAAGTGCTGAGCATCAGTATTCATAAATTCAACAAGTTCTTCTATTGTTCTTACGTCAGGTGTTGCAATCTTTTTCATTTCCTTTGGTTCTTCCTTTTCGCAAGGAACAACTATGCAAGCCGCCTTTTCATCATTTGCTGCATAATTACAAGCAGGACAGAATGCAATTACATCCTCACCTGTATCAGATTTTACCATAAACTCTTGTGAACCGCTTCCACCCATTGCGCCTGAATCAGCATCAACTACGATAAAGTCAAGCTCCATACGGCTAAAGGCTTTACAATAGGCTCTATACATCTTTTCATATGACTCATCAAGGCCCTCCTGCGTCATATCGAAGCTATATGCATCTTTCATTATGAACTCTCTTGAACGCATAACACCAAAACGCGGACGGCTTTCGTCACGGTATTTAGTCTGTATCTGGTAAAGTGTCAAAGGAAGCTGTTTATATGATTTAACTTCCGATTTAACTGTGTTTGTAAATATTTCCTCGTGTGTAGGTCCTAAACAGAAGTCACGTCCGCCTCTGTCTTTTAACCTGAACATATTATCGCCGAAAACGTCCCATCTTCCTGATGCCTGATAGTATTCTGCAGGCAGAAGTGCCGACATTAAAAGCTCCTGTGCACCCTCAGCATCCATTTCCTCTCTGATAATCTGCTCTACCTTTTTTAAAACCTTAAGTCCGATGGGAAGAAAAGAATATACGCCCGATGCGAGTTTTCTTATTAATCCTGCGCGAAGCATCAGTCTGTGACTTGTTGTTTCTGCTTCTGCCGGTACTTCGCGAAGTGTTGTAAGTAGCATTTGTGATGTTTTCATATATTTTTCCTGCTTTCAATTTATTTTAAGACAAAATTTTCTATATTATATAATAATATTTATCCGTCTTTCTGTCAACTGTTTTTGCTCAAAAATTAATAAAAAGTTGACTACATTTAAAAGATATGTTATAATAATCAAATATGATTGATAAAATAGAGTTTTTATACACTTTCGGAGGTAATATCTGTGAAGCTCTTAAAAAATGCCAGAATTTTTACGATGGAAAATGAGGTTATCGAAAATGGTTATGTAATCATAAAAGAAGATAAAATTTATTCTGTCGGAAGTATGGACGATTTAAAATCAGACGACACATTTTCATATGTTTACGATGTCGGAGGCAATATGTTAATCCCCGGCTTTGTTGATGCACATTCACACATCGGTCTTTTTGAAGAAGGCGTTGGCGATGTCGGTATGGACGGAAACGAAGACACATCCCCTGTTACACCCCAGCTTCGGGCAATAGATGCAATCAATCCTTTTGATTCGGCTTTTTCTGATGCTAAGCGCGGCGGTGTTACGACTGTTGTAACAGGTCCTGGCAGTGCAAACGTTATAGGCGGCCAATTCGCCGCAATCAAAACACTCGGAAAATGCGTTGACGAAATGATAATAAAAGAGCCTGTTGCTATAAAGGCCGCGCTCGGAGAAAATCCCTGCAGTGTCTATGCACAAAGAAAAGAAGCTCCTGTTACAAGAATGGCGACTGCAGCCATTTTAAGAGAAGCCTTGTTTGAAGCACGTGAATATAATGAAAAGATAAAAAAATATGAAAGTGATACAGAAAACGAGGATAAACCTGAGCTTGATTTCAAGTCACAGTCACTTTTAGGTGTCATTAACAGGGAGATTCCTTTAAAGGTTCACGCACATCGTGCTGACGACATCTGCACCGCTATCAGAATTGCAGAAGAGTTTAATATTTTAATCACTCTAGAGCACTGCACCGAAGGTCACCTTATTTGTGATATATTAAAAAAGAAAAACATACCGATAATGCTCGGTCCGACGCTTGGTTCAAAATCAAAGCTTGAGCTTAAAAATCTCTCCTTTGACATATACAAATGCCTGGAAGATGCGGGTGTTGATTTTGCAATCGTTACAGACCATCCTGAAATCACAGAAGATAATCTCTATCTGTGTGCAGCTTTAGCCGTAAAGCATGGCTTGTCTAAGGATACGGCACTTAAATCTATCACGATTAACGCTGCAAAAAACACAGGTATTGATAAACGCGTTGGAAGCATCAAAGAGGGAAAGGATGCAGACCTTGTTATCATATCGGGCGAGCTTTTTTCACTCGATTCAAAAATTGAAAATGTCTTTATAAACGGACAAATTATATAAGCAAAAAACAGAAAAGGTTGTGTTATAAATTGGAAAACTTGGAATACTATGGACAGATACTAGACAGTTGGTGTGAAATGGTAGAAGGTAACTCTGCTATTTCTCCTGACAAATTCAGTAACTATAAGGTAAAAAGAGGTCTTCGCAACAGCGACGGAACTGGTGTTCTTGCCGGTCTTACAAACATTGGTAACGTTCACGGTTACGTTATATCAGAAGACGAAAAAACTCCTGATGAGGGTAGTTTGCGCTACAGAGGAATTGATATTAAAGAGATTGTTAAAGCGTGTCGCGAGGAAGGCAGATTCGGCTTTGAAGAAGTATGCTATCTCATAATGTTTGGCAAACTCCCGACAAAAAAAGAGCTGGAAGATTTTAATACATTAGTTGCAGCGCAAAGACCTGTTCCCTACAACTTCAGGGAAGATGTTATTATGAAAGCACCAAGCCCTGACATTATGAACAAGCTTTCAAGAAGCGTTCTTACTATGTATTCATATGATACAAACCCTGATTCGACTGACCTTTTGAATATGATAAAGCAGTCAATTACTTTAATTTCACGTGTACCTACTTTAGTTGCGTATGCTTATCAGGCTAAAAGACATTATTATGACGGAAAGAGCCTTTATATACATAATCCACAGAAAGAGCTTTCAACCGCAGAAAACTTCTTATATATGATAAGGTCGGATAATAAGTTCTCTCGCTTAGAGGCTGAAATCTTAGACCTTGCCTTTATTCTCCATGCAGAGCACGGCGGTGGTAACAACTCTGCTTTTACGACACGTGTTGTTTCATCATCAGGCACTGATACTTATGCTGCAATTGCATCTGCTATCGGCTCACTCAAAGGTCCAAAGCACGGCGGTGCAAACATAAGAGTTATGGGTATGATTGAAGATTTCAAGGCAAATATTACAGATATAAACGATAAAGACCAGATTGCAGGGCATATCAAAAAGATTATAAGAAAAGAATCATATGATATGTCAGGCTTAGTTTATGGTATGGGTCACGCTATTTATACTTTATCAGACCCTCGTGCCGTATTGCTTAAAGAAAAAGCTTATGAGCTTGCAGAAGAAACAGGTAATTTAAAAGAATTCAAACTCTATGAATTAATAGAAGAGCTCACACCTGAGATTTTTGCGGAATTAAAAGGAAATAAAACAATGTGTGCAAACGTTGATATGTACTCAGGCTTTGTATATAAAATGCTGAATATCCCTGTGGAATTATATACTCCTATGTTTGCAGTTGCGCGTATGAGCGGTTGGTGTGCACACAGAATAGAAGAAGCTCTCTATGGCGGTAAAATTATGAGACCTGCATATAAAAGTGTCAGCAAAAAACGGGAATATATAAAAATAAACGAAAGATAATAAAATAAAGGGAAAGGGAAAGGGAAAATGAACAAAAAAAAGTTTTTAAGTATTCTGCTTACCATCATTATTATGGTGTCAGCAACAATGTCGTTTAGCATCTCTTATGCTGCAAGTAATGTTAAGATTGAGCTTTTCGGCGAGATTATAACTCTGCCCGATAGCTATGGCGAGCCTTTTATTGACACCACAACAAGCAGAACTTTAGTTCCTGCACGTGGGCTTTTTGAAGCAATTGGTGCAACTGTTAACTGGACACCTGAGAATAGAGCTGTTACTGTTACAAAAGACGGTTTGGAAATCAAAGTTTCAATAGACAGCACATTGGCTTTTAAAAATACTAAGGCTGTAGTTTTGGATCAGCCTGCTGTGATTAAAGGTGACAGAACTTATGTCCCACTCCGATTTATTGCAGAAAGCCTTGATTTAGATGTTGATTTTAACGAAAACACAACAACAGTTGTCATCAAAGAATCTGCTAAGAAAACTGAAGTAACCGATGGTGTTTATGAAATTGGCAGAGATTTAGATTCAACAGAATATCTTTTTGTAGCAAACGCATCTGCAAAAGATGTTAATGTTAAGCTATTAAAAGGCAAAGATTCTTCAAAAACTGAAAATGTAATTACCACAGTAAATTTTAAAGACAGTGCATATATCAGTTTAATTGGATGTAAATACGTAGAGCTTGTTGGTTGCACGGCAAAATCTTTAGATACTTTTTCTGACCGCAAGACAGATGGTTCATATCAGAACGGAATGTTCAAAGTCGGCAAGGACTTAGAGCCGGGAATGTATGCTGTTTCAAGAGTAGATTCTAAACAACCGGCTTCATACAAAACATATTATTTTCCTTTCTCAGCATCACAAACAAATGAAGCAATTAACGAAATAAAAATTTCTGTAAACAGAAATATCCTTTTAAGAAAAGGTCAATATATACTTTTAGACAACGCAAAACTTTCATTAGTACAGGTTTCATCAACAGAAGCCAGCGGAGGTGGTGGAAGCTCAAACTCAGGTTCAAGACCTGTTGTAATTCCATCAGCAACTCAAACACCAACATCATCACCTACTTCAGTGCCCGCTGCGCCTCCTGCTGCAACTGAGATTCCTGTCATCATACCTCCTCCGGCTGCAGAGCCTACCGCAGACCCTAACATTTCAACCGAATTATTTTATCCTGAATTTGATGGAACCATCTATGATTTCGGTTACTGTTTCCAGCTTCCTACACATCTTAAAGATGGAATAGATGGATATGTCGTAGATTACATGTACGAAATAACATCAAGTGAACTTATTGAAAATGATACTGTTAATGTTGAATATCTGAAAGCGGCTTACGGAGAAAAATTTTTAAACGAAGGTTTTGTAGAAACAAACGTACCCGGTAGTATATTGGGTGAATACAGACTTTATAATGCAGAAAAATCTATTGAAATTATATGTTATTTTAGCAAAAGAGAAGAAGGCATCACTCTCTATTATGTTAATGTAACTATATTACGCAATGCTTCTGCTGATAATTAAAATCGTTAATCGTATTAATACAACAATTTTTCATAATATTAAAAAAATCCAATGTTTTCATATCTTGGAGATGATTGCATGCCCGAATTTAAAGTCCATTCAGAATACAAACCGACAGGCGATCAGCCACAGGCAATAGAAGCCTTGTCATCCGGAATTTTGCGTGGTGAAAGGGAACAGACTCTTTTAGGTGTTACAGGGTCAGGCAAAACATATACTATCGCCAAAACAATAGAAAAAGTGCAAAGGCCTACACTCGTGCTTGCGCATAACAAAATTTTGGCAGCGCAGCTATGCACTGAATTCAAGGAATTTTTCCCTGAAAATGCAGTTGAATTCTTTGTCAGCTACTATGACTATTATCAGCCCGAGGCATATATTCCGCACACAGATACGTATATTGAAAAGGATTCTTCTGTAAATGATGAGATTGATAAACTGCGTCACAGCGCTACTGCAGCTCTGTTTGAAAGACGCGACGTTATAATAGTATCTTCTGTGTCGTGCATTTATGGCCTTGGCGACCCGATTGACTATAACGAAATGGTTGTGTCGCTACGACCGGGTATGATAAAAAAACGGGACGATATTTTAAGAAAACTTGTCGATATCCAATACGAAAGAAATGATTTGAATTTCATACGTGGCAAATTCAGAGTGCGCGGTGACTGTATTGAAGTTTTTCCTGCTGCAAGCTCTGATAAAGCAGTTCGTATCGAGTTTTTTGGTGATGAGATTGACAGAATCAGCGAAATTGATACGTTAACGGGTGAGATTTTAGGAACAAGAAAGCATATTGCTATCTACCCTGCTTCACACTATGTAACAACCGTAGAAAAACGTGAGCGCGCAATCTCCACGATAGAAGAAGAATTAAAAGACAGAATTAAATATTTTAAAGAAACAGATAAACTCTTAGAAGCGCAAAGAATTGAACAACGAACAAATTACGATATTGAGATGCTTCGCGAAATTGGTTTTTGTCAGGGGATTGAAAACTACTCAAGGCATATAAGCGGAAGAGCGCCCGGCTCTGCTCCATTTACTTTACTTGACTATTTCCCGGATGATTTCCTTTTGGTTGTTGATGAATCGCACGTTACCATACCTCAGGTAAGAGCTATGTATAACGGCGACCGCTCTAGAAAGGAGTCCTTAGTTGACTATGGTTTCAGACTCCCGTCTGCATTTGATAACAGACCTTTAAAATTTGATGAGTTTAACGAAAGGCTTAATCAGGTTGTATATGTCAGCGCAACGCCTGCCCCGTATGAACGTGAGCGTTCACAAAAAATTGTAGAACAGGTTATCCGTCCGACAGGTCTTGTTGACCCTGAGATTATTGTTAAACCTATAAAGGGACAGATTGATGATTTAGTAAGTGAAATTAATCTCCGTACCGAAAAGGGTGAACGTGTTTTGGTGACTACTCTTACTAAAAAAATGGCTGAAGATTTAACTGATTATTTAAGGGAACTTGATATCAAAGTCAAGTATCTTCATTCAGAGGTTAAAACTTTTGAAAGAATGGAAATTGTCAGGGATTTACGCGCGGGTTTGTTTGATGTTTTAGTTGGAATTAACCTTCTGCGTGAAGGACTTGATATTCCTGAGGTTTCATTGGTTGCAATTTTAGATGCAGACAAAGAAGGTTTTTTAAGGTCATATACTTCGCTTATTCAGACGGTAGGAAGAGCTGCACGAAATGCAAATGGTAGTGTTATTATGTATGCAGATAACATCACCGAATCTATGAAAAATACAATAAATGAAACAAACAGAAGAAGAAAGCTCCAACAGGATTATAACAAAGAACATGGCATTACACCGAAAACAATTGTAAAAAGTATACGTGAAGTGCTCCAGGCAACCGATGATGCCCCTGACAGCACTCTTTGGGATGTTAAAATCACAAAAGATATGGATATTAATATGCAGATTGAAATATTATCGGAACAAATGCGTCTTGCTGCAAGTGAACTACGTTTTGAAGATGCAGCAAAACTGAGAGATAAGATTAAATCGCTAGATAATAAAAGATAAACACAAAACCGCGACTTTTTCTTGCGGTTTTGTGTTTATTCTGTAGTCTTTTTCTCATAAAACTCTTTTAATTTATAAAATGTTTCATCACTTATATCGTGTTCAATTCTGCATGCATCCTCTTTTGCAATTTCCTCGCTGACACCAATCCTTATAAGCATTTCTGTTAAAAGCTTATGCCTTTTATAAACATACTCTGCAATTTTTAGTCCGCTTTTTGTGAGTAAAATATATCCATTATCATCTATTATTATATAGTCATTTTCTCTAAATTGCTTCATTGCAACACTCACACTTGCTTTTGTATATCCGAGCTCGTTTGCAATATCAACAGAACGTACATTACCAAGCTTTTCTTTTAATATAAGAATTGTTTCAAGATAATTCTCTGCAGATTCGTGTATCTTCAAATCCATCACCTCTGTACTAATAATTTTAACAGAAAATATGCTAAAAATCAACAAAATTATTTCATTATTGGATTTTTAATAAAAATTAATATATTATCTATTGTTTCTTTAATATATTATGATATAATAGTATTATCAAGTATAAAAAAGCATGGTGACATTATGAATATTTTATTTTTTCTGATACCAAAAAATAAGGTTGCGTATTTATATGAGGACTACACTCTGCGTCAGGCCTTAGAGAAGATGGAACATCACAAATATTCCGCTATTCCGATACTAAGCCGTGATGGTAAGTATGTCGGAACACTTACAGAGGGTGATATCTTGCGCGAGATAAAAAACAATCACACTTTTAGTTTAAAAACTTCAGAAGATACATATCTTTCTACCATAAAGCGAAAGACTGATAATGAGCCGGTAAATGCCCAGGCTAATATGAAAGACCTTATTCAAAAAGCAATGAATCAAAACTTTGTTCCCGTCGTTGATGACTGGGATTCATTTATTGGAATAATCACACGCAGAGATATTATACAATACTGTTATAGTCATTCAGAGCTTGCAGAACAAAATGGCTTAAAAAAGGCAAATTAATATTTTTAATATGTCATAAAACAAATAAGTCGCCCAAGGGCGGTGCTTATTAAGGAGAAACCGGTTTTGGCTTGTTATTTTCGCCTTATAGTGCGCAAAAAAATGTAGGAATACGTCAGTATGCCTACATTTTTTTATTTCTCTAAGTCTAAAAATTCCTAACCCAAAGCGACTTATTTGTTTTCTTTATGTTTAGTTATATTATATGAAAGTGTCATTAAGCTATCACTTAAATGGACGTTTTCAATTGGTATGTCAAGAGGCATATCGAGGTCTGAATATGAAAAATTCCAGAGCCCCTTTATACCAAGTTTAGAGAGCATTTTTGCAGTCTGCTGCACAGCGCTTTTAGGAAGTGCCAAAATGGCAATATCGGGACTTTTCTCTTTCATAAACCTTACCAGTTCAGCAACATCCATAACCTCAAGGCCTGCAATAACAGTTCCAATTACATCAGGGTTATTATCAAAAATACCGATAAGCTCAAAACCACGTTTTTTGAAATTTGCATGGTTTGCAAGGGCATGACCTAAATTACCTGCACCTAAAAGTATCGTTTTATAGCCGTTTTTCAGGCCCAGTATATCTGCGATTACATCCTTTAAATTCTCAATGTTATAACCGTATCCCTGCTGACCGAATTCGCCAAAGCAATTAAAATCCTGTCGTATCTGCGAAGCGGTTACTCCCATTTTCAAGCTTAATTCTTTAGATGAAATACGTGTCTCGCCTTGTTTTAAAAGCTCACTTAAGTATCTGTAATATCTTGGAAGTCTTCTGACAACTACCAAGGGCACCTCTTTTTTATCGTATGCCATACCGCACCTCTTAAATACTTTTAATTGTGTCCATTATATACTGTGCAAATTCTGCACCCGTTGCGCCTGTATCTCTGCCTGTTATAACAAGCTTTTTCTCTTTATACATACAAATATCAAGTGCTTTTTCCAGTTTATCAGCATATTCCTGATATCCGATATGAGAAAGAAGCATAACAGATGCACGGATTATACTGCAAGGGTCTGCATATTTGTCTCTACCCTCTTGCACCATTCTCGGTGCTGAGCCGTGAATTGCTTCAAACATTGCATATCTCTTGCCCAGATTTGAGCTTCCTGCAGTACCTACACCGCCCTGGAACTCTGCAGCTTCGTCTGTGATGATATCACCGTAGAGGTTAGGAAGAACAACAACCTGAAAGCCTGTTCTTCTCTTTTCATCAATCAGCTTAGCTGTCATAATATCAATATACCAGTCGTCAAGTTCGATGTCGGGATAGTCTTTAGCTACTTCCTTACAGATATTTAAGAACTTTCCGTCTGTTGTTTTGATAACGTTAGCTTTTGTAACGGCAGTTACTTTTGTTTTTCCGTTTTTCCTAGTATATTCAAAAGCGGCACGTGCTATGCGTTCTGAGCCCTCTTTTGTTGTTACTGTAAAATCGATAGCTAAATCGTCACAAACGTTTACACCCTCGCTGCCAAGTGCATATGCACCCTCTGTGTTTTCTCTGAAGAATGTCCAGTCGATACCAAGCTCAGGCACTTTAACAGGACGTACGTTTGCAAAAAGGTCGAGTTCCTTTCTCATTGCAACGTTTGCACTTTCTATATTCGGCCACGGATCGCCCGCACGTGGTGTTGTTGTTGGGCCCTTTAAGATTACGTGACAAGCTTTTAATTCTTCCAATACATCGTCTGGAATAGCTTTGTTTGCCTTAACTCTGTTTTCGATTGTTAAACCGTCTATAACTTTAAATTCAACTTTTCCCTCTTTTACTTCCTTTTCGAGCAGGAATTCTAAAATTGTATGTGCTGCTTTTGTAATCGCAGGACCGATTCCGTCACCGCCGCAAACACCAATAATTATTTTATCGAGCTTTCCATAATCAATAAAATCTTTATCGGATTTCATCTGCTCGATTCTTTTAAGTTGCTTTTCTATTACTTTTGCAAACTTTTCAGCTGCTGTGTTTACCATTTTTTATTCCTCCGACTGTATTATTTGTTTAAGTTTCTTGTGTAGTTAATAAGTCCGCCTGCATAGAGCATTTCCTTTTGTCTGTCCGATACATTTAGAACAGTTACAAATTCTGTGCCTTTTGTAACGTTTTTAACTGTCACTTCATTACCTGCTTTAATCTGATTAATTACATCTTCTATTAAAAGCTCATCAGTTTCTGAAATCATATCATAATCTGCTTCATTTTTAAATACCAACGGAAGTATTCCTGAATTTACAAGGTTTGCCATATGAATTCTTGCAAATGATTTTGCAAATACTGCCTTGATACCTAAATAAAGCGGTGCGAGTGCTGCATGTTCACGGCTTGAGCCCTGACCATAGTTTGAGCCACCTACAATATATCCGCCGCCGTTTTCTTTAGCGCGTTTCGGGAAATCAGGGTCACACGGTGTTAAGCAGAACTCTGAAAGATACGGAACATTTGACCTAAAAGGTAATAATTTTGCATTTGATGGCATAATATGGTCCGTTGTGATGTTGTCTTCGACCTTAATTAAAACTTTTCCTGATACTTTATCTTCTAGTGCTGTATTTACAGGGAATGGCTTAATATTTGGTCCTCTTACAACTTCTACATCATTTCCCTGAGGAGCCGGAGCAGTTACCATATTATCATTTGCTAAAAACTCTGATGGCTGTGATACCCCAGGAGCCTCGCCAAGCTCTCTTGGGTCAGTTAAAACACCTGTGATTGCGCTTGCTGCAGCTGTTTCAGGACTTACTAAATATACTTTAGCCGAAACTGTTCCGCTTCTGCCTTCAAAGTTTCTGTTAAATGTTCTAAGTGACACTGCATCAGTCTTTGGTGACTGTCCCATACCGATACACGGACCGCATGCAGACTCTAAAATTCTTGCGCCTGCTGCCACCATATCAGCAAGAGCCCCATTTTGAGCAAGCATAGTGAGAACCTGTTTTGAGCCGGGTGCTATTACTAAGCTTACATCAGGAGCTACAGTTTTTCCTTTTAAAATCTTTGCCACCTTCATCATATCAAGGTATGATGAGTTTGTGCAGCTTCCGATTGCAACCTGGTCAACCTTGATTTTACCGATTTTAGCAACTTCTTCTACGTTGTCAGGGCTGTGCGGTTTAGCTGCGAGTGGCTCTAATTTATCTAAATCAATTGTGATTTCTTCATCATATATTGCATCAGCATCAGGAGAAATCGGCACAAAATCAGCTTCTCTGCCCTGAGCCTTTAAAAATTCCTTTGTTATATCATCACTTGGGAATATTGATGTTGTAGCACCGAGCTCGGCACCCATATTTGTGATTGTAGCACGTTCGGGAACGGTGAGTGTTTTAACACCCTCGCCTGCGTATTCAATTACTTTTCCTACGCCGCCCTTTACACTCAATTTCCTAAGTACTTCCAAAATGATATCTTTTGCGGCAACCCATTTGCCGAGCCTACCTACAAGGTTTACTTTGCAAACCTTTGGCATCATAAGATAATATGCTCCGCCGCCCATTGCAACTGCAACGTCTAAGCCGCCTGCACCTATTGCAAGCATACCAAGACCGCCGCCTGTTGGTGTGTGACTGTCAGAGCCTAAAAGCGTCATACCTGGAACGCCAAAGCGCTCTAAGTGAACCTGATGGCAAATACCATTACCGGGTCTTGAGAAATATATGCCGTGCTTGTTTGTAACTGTCTGAATATATTTATGATCGTCAGCATTTTCAAAGCCTGACTGAATTGTATTATGGTCAATATATGCAACAGACTTTTTAGTCTTAACTCTGTCTATACCCATAGCTTCAAACTGAAGATATGCCATAGTACCGGTTGAATCCTGCGTGAGTGTCTGGTCTATTTTTATAGAGATTTCACTTCCCGCTATCATTTCACCACTTACTAAATGTTCTTTGATAATCTTTTGTGCTAAATTTAATCCCATGTTCTGCCTCCTGTTTTTTAAACATATCAATGAATAATTATATCTCATTTTATGGAAAAAATCAATAGTTTGACGACATTATTTTTGCTTGACAAAAAGTTTTTTATATGGTACAATGTTAAAAACAAAAAAAAGGAAGAGGAAGGAAAGGGATAGATATGTATAATTATCCAATAGGTGTAATGCTTCAGAGTTTCAGATGCGGAACACAGGAATCAATTGAAAAGGCAGCTGCAATAGGCGCTCAGGGTATACAGCTTTATGCTACCCGTGGTGGCTATAGTCCCGAAGAATTAGTTGGCGACAAAAGGAAAGAGCTTTTGGACATGATGAAAGCAAACGGTCTTTGCTTCTCTGCTCTTTGTGGAGATTTTGGCCAAGGCTTTGCTGACCCCGAAAAAAATCCTGAATTGATTGAAAAATCAAAAAGAATTCTGGATATGGCTAAAGAGCTTGAAACAAACATTGTTACAACACACATAGGTGTTGTACCTGAAGATAAAAACACCGACACATACAAAATCATGCAGGAGGCTTGTTTTGAGCTTTCAAGATATGCAGACAGCTTAGATGCTCACTTTGCAATTGAAACAGGCCCTGAAACTGCCGTGATTTTAAAAGGCTTTTTAGATGAGCTCGGTTCAAAAGGTGTTGCCGTTAACTTTGACCCTGCAAACCTTGTTATGCGTGTGGGAGATGACCCGGTTAAAGGCGTTTATACTCTTAAAGATTACATCGTACATACACATGCTAAAGATGGTGTCAGACTAAAAGATATTCCTGCTGAGGAACTTCATAAATATATTGACATTGAAAAGAACCCGGAGGCTACACGTATAGAAATGCCTTTAGGTCAGGGACATGTTGATTTTGATAATTACTTAAGAGCTCTTGAAGAGGTTGGATATAGAGGCTTCCTCACAATAGAGCGTGAAGTTGGTGAAAATCCATCAGCAGACATTGCAATGGCTGCAAACTTCTTAAGAGAAAAAATCAGAACTCTTTAATATCACATAAAAAGGTGGCATCAGTAAAGCCCGTCACTCATAAGGAATATTTGCCCTAAAATGACAATTTTGACGAATTTCTGCGTTAAAAACGGCTCATATCCGCCAGGATTATGAGCCGTTTTCGCCTTAAACTTCATTCAAAATTGAACATTTTAGGGTGCAAGGCAGTTTTGAACTTCATATTTTTAGATTTAGACAAGGAATAAAAATCCCGTAATACTGACGTATTTCGGGATTTTTTGACGTAGTATAAACTAGAAATATGGTTTCAAAACCAATTCTTCCTTATAAGTGACGGGCTAATGCCACCTTTTTATATTACATCATATCCCTGCTCTATAACTGTCTTTTTCAGAATATCATCAGTAATATCTTTACTCAATTTAATCTCTGCCGTACCTTTTTCGTGGCTTGCGATTACTTCATCTACCCCGTCTATTGCTTCTAAGCACTTTTTAACTCTTGCCTCACAATGCTTGCACATCATACCTTCAATCTTTAAAGTTTTAGTCACAATTTTATTCTCCTTTTTATGTTTAATCTTTTTATATCTTTTTGGATTTTTAAAATCTATAAGATTTAATCTCAATGCATTCATTACTACACAAAAGCTCGATAAACTCATTGCCAAAGCACCGAACATTGGATTTAACTTCCAGCCGAAAGTGTTAATCCATACACCTGACGCAAGCGGAATACCTATAGCATTATATATAAATGCCCAGAACAGATTTTCGTGGATATTTCTAAGCATTATCCGTCCAAGCCTGATAGCTGCAGGTACATCACAAAGATTATTCTTCATAAGCACGATATCAGCTGCATCAATCGCAACGTCTGTTCCTGCACCAATCGCCATACCGCTATCAGCAGAAGTGAGTGCGGGAGCATCGTTAATCCCATCGCCAACCATCAAAACCTTACCTTTTTGTTTTAAATTTGTGATTGTTTTTTCCTTATCATATGGCAAAACACCTGCTATGACGTTATCTATGCCCACTTTTTTTGCTATGGCTTTTGCCGTTCTTTCATTATCGCCCGTGAGCATATAAACAGATATTCCCATATTTTTAAGCTCTGCTATGGCATTTTTGCCGTCTTCTTTTATTACATCGCTGACAGCTATAATTCCAAGCAGATTTCCGTTATACGCAAAATACAAGGGCGTTTTTCCGTCATCTGCCAAGTCCTCTGCTTGTTTTTTTAATTCATCGGAAACATAGGTAACAGTTTCTATAAACTCAAGCTTTCCGCCATATAAATCCTTTTCACAAAGCTTTGCCTTTAATCCATTTCCGCTTAATGCTTCAAATTCAGTAACTTCTAAAGTCTGCAGATTCTCTTCTTCCGCTTTTTTTATAATTGCCTTTGATAATGGATGTTCGCTTTTTATCTCCAAAGAATATGCAAGCTTTAAAAATTCCGTTTCATCTATATTTTCAGCAGGTATTATATCCGTTACTTCGGGAACTCCTTTTGTTATCGTTCCCGTCTTATCTAAAACCGCTATTTGTGTTTTTCCTGCTATTTCGCAAGCTGCTGCACTTTTAAATAATATGCCGTTTTTGGCTCCTACTCCGCTACCGACCATAATCGCAACGGGAGTTGCTAAACCTAAAGCACAAGGACAACTTATAACTAAAACGGATATGGCTCTTGCAAGTGAAAACCCAAGCGTTTTTCCTGAAATCGTCCATATAACAAATGTTATTAAAGATATTATCAAAACTACAGGAACAAAAATGCCCGAAACCTTATCTGCAACTTTTGAGATTGGTGCTTTTGTTGCCTGCGCATCTGTGACCATCTTGATAATCTGCGAAAGAGCTGTATCATCGCCAACTTTTTCGGCTCTGCACTTTAAATATCCTGATTTATTTATTGTAGCCTGAGAAACGTGACTATCTATCACTTTGTCAACAGGTATGCTCTCTCCTGTGAGCATTGATTCATCGACCGCACTGCTTCCTTCTATCACAATTCCGTCAACGGGAATATTCTCACCTAGACGCACTATGAATATATCGCCAATTTTCACATCACGGACAGGTATCACCTTTTCTTTTCCGTCAATCAGTATAACTGCGGTTTTAGGAGCAAGCTCCACAAGTGATTTTATAGCGTTTGTTGTTTTTCCTTTTGAGTATGATTCAAGCATTTTACCAACAGTAATCAGCGCAAGAATCATCGCCGCTGATTCAAAATAGAATTCGTGCATATAACCCATCACTAAATCCATATCGCCTTTAAGCTGAGCGTCTGTCATCGCAAAAAGCACATAAACACTATATATAAACGATGCACCTGCCCCTAAAGCTACTAAAGTATCCATATTAGGAGCTTTTTTAACTGCACCCTTATATCCGTTTACAAAGAATTTGTTGTTTATAACGAGTATTATTCCTGATAAGAGAAGCTGCAATATTCCCAAAGCTATATGATTATGTTCAAAAAACTTAGGCATAGGAAAACCCGCCATCATATGTCCCATTGAAACATACATTAAAATGGCAAGAAATATCAAAGATGCAATAAGTCTTGTTCTTATTTTTTTAGTATCAGCATCAAAGTCTTTTTCAGTAGATTTCTTCTCTCCTGATACATATGCGCCATAACCCGCGTTTTCTACTGCCTCGATAATACTCTCTTGGTCTGCTGTGCCTTCAACAATCATTGTATTTGTAAGCAGATTTACACTGCATTTTGTTACACCACTAACTTCGCTCACGGCTTTTTCAACTGCACTACTACAGGCTGAGCAACTCATTCCGGTAATGTTATATTTTTCCACTTTATCACCTCAATGTTATAATTTTATCAATATAATATCGCCTTTGTCAAGTTGTTTTTACTTGAATTAATATAACTCTTATGATAAAATAAATGTAAAGGATGTGAAATTATGAAAATATATAACAGTATATCCGATTTAATAGGAAATACTCCGCTTTTAAGGCTTAAAAATATTGAAAAGTCAGAAAACATTACAGCAAACCTTATTGTAAAGCTTGAAAGCTTTAATCCCGCAGGCAGCTCTAAAGACAGAGTGGGAAAAGCTATGATAGATGATGCAAAAGCGCGCGGTATTTTAAAGACAGGCGCAACAATCATAGAGCCGACAAGCGGAAACACAGGTATTGGTCTTGCAGCACTTTGTGCAACACTTGGATATAGAATTATTCTCACGATGCCTGATACAATGTCAAAAGAGCGAATAAGTCTTTTAAAAGCGTATGGGGCAGAAATTGTACTCACTCCCGGAAGTCAGGGAATGAATGGTGCGATAGAAAAAGCAAACGAACTTCAAAAAGAGATTGAGGGAAGTTTTATACCAGGTCAGTTTGACAATCCTATGAATCCCGAAATACACAGACTTACGACGGGTCCTGAAATATGGAATGATACAGATGGAAATGTTGATATATTTGTAGCAGGTGTCGGCACAGGCGGAACGATTACAGGAACTGGCGAGTTTTTAAAATCAAAAAATCCTGACATTAAAATCATTGCGGTTGAACCTGCCCTATCCCCTGTTTTATCAGGCGGCGAAAAAGGCGCTCACGGTCTCCAGGGTATCGGCGCAGGCTTTATTCCAAAAAATCTAAATACGGATATTTATGATGAAATTATTACAGTAAAAGAAGATGATGCATTCAAAATGGGAAGAGATTTAGCAAAAAAAGAAGGAATTTTAGTCGGTATTTCCTCAGGTGCTGCTCTTTGGGCAGCCTGCGAGATTGCAAAACGTCCCCAAAACTGCGCTAAAAATATTGTTGTACTACTCCCTGACAGAGGCGAAAGATATCTTTCTACTGAAATGTTTAACTAATTATAGAATAGGAGAAAATTATGGATTTTACAAATATTAAAGACAATCTTTTAAACAACGGTTTTTCTGTTAAATGCTTTGAAACTTCAAAAGATGCTAAAGATTATCTTTCAAATGAGATAAACGGAAAAACTGTTGGAATTGGCGGCTCGATGACTGTTTTAGATATGGGATTATATGAGTGCTTAACCCTAAACAATGAAGTTTTATGGCATTGGAAAGAGCAAGACAGCGATATTTATAAAGCGGCACAGACTGCAGATGTTTATATTTCATCAGTTAATGCTATCTCCCAAACAGGTGAAATAATAAACATAGATGGAACTTGTAACAGGGTATCAGCTATTATGTACGGACACGAAAAGGTATATCTTATAGCAGGCAAAAACAAAATTGAAGAAACATACGAAAAGGCTCTCTTTAGAGCACGAAATGTTGCAGCGCCCTTAAATGCAAAAAGACTTAACCGCTCTACTCCATGTGCCAAAAATGGTGATAAATGTTATGATTGCAACAGTCCTGAGAGAATTTGCAGGGGCATAAGTGTTCTTTTGAAAAAGCCCGGAGCTTGTGATTATGAAGTGATACTCATTAATGAAAATTTAGGATATTAAAAAAAGGTGGCAAAGCCACCTTTTTTAATATTCCTTATCTTGTTATAAAACTGATTCCATACTGTTCTAAACTACCGTTTATACCAACTACTGTACGGTCATCAACGATTTTCGGAGCATCTGCAAGTTCCATTTCTTTGCCATCTACGATTGCTACAGCCTTGCCTATCTTAAGCTCAACTGTTTCTTTGTCAGATTTAATCTCTATGCCCTGAGTGTCAGCATTCCATGTTACTTTTGCACCAAATGCTTCAGCAATCGCTCTTACTGGAAGATATAAGATACCATCTTCAACTGTAGGAATAATGTTTCCGTATTTTTCAAAATCAATTTCAGTATCTTCAATCTCTGCACCGATGATTTCTGAATCCTCTAAAGGTGCAGGAATTATCATAACCTTTTTTGCAGTAGCCTGCTCTGGAATGCTCTTTGTGCTCATATCATACCATACTAAAACCTTTGAGCCTTCTTTAATGTCAGCTGCAGTTACTATATTTCTTGTTTTGTATGGTACAAATTCGGTTTCTTCGCTGATTCTTATAAGATAATATCCATCTGCACTTTCAAATGCTAACGCCCCATCAGTTTCTGAGATTTTACTGATTTCAATGTATTTTGGAGCAATCTCACCTTCAGCTTTTACTACAATTGCAAAAGCGGCTGACTGAGGCGGAAGACTCATTGTCTGTGCTAAGCTCTGTGCTGCATCAATCTCTGTACCAATCTCAAGGCTTGCTAAATTAACAGGCATACCGTTATAATCAACAGCTATTGTTTCTTCTGAAACAACAAGTAAAACTTCTGTTTCATCATCTTTTTCAACCAAAACAGATTCTAGGATACCATCTTCTGTTTTATTAATCTCTGTAACTTTTCCGCTGATATTAACATATGTAGGAATTGCTAAAGCATCCTCACCAAGTTCGTCAATCAACATAATACCATATTCGCCCTCTGCCTGCTCGCCTAATTCATAGTCAATAGTTCCGTCTAAAACCACATTTGTTTCTTCAGCAGAAATAACTGCTACCTGTGTTGTCATAAGTATTCCTGCTAAAATGATTGTTACTAATTTTTTTAAGTTCATGTCTTTTTTCTCCTTTTTTATTTTTTACACTTATTAAGACGCAGACAAAATAATTTTGTTCCATAAAAAATAAAATTTTTTAGAAAATGATTTCAAGACGTTTTGTAATGGTATAATAAAAATGACGTAATGCTGTCGCATTTCGGCAGTTTTTGACACAGTATAAACTGAAAATATGGCTTCAAAACCAACACTTTCTTATGATATGCACCCCAAAAGTTAGACACTTTTGGAGGTGCATATTTTTATGGCAAAAAAAGGACAAATTTACAAAACCTACTCGTCAGAATTCAAAATATCTGTTATAATGGATATGCGAGAACACCATTTAGGCTATAGGGA
>JAZROZ010000018.1:0-61083 GCA_045648985.1 Clostridia bacterium | reverse complement strand
ACGATAGCGAGGAGGGTCCACCCGTTCCCATCCCGAACACGGCAGTTAAGCTCCTTAGCGCCGAAGATACTTGTTGGGCAACCGACCGGGAAAATAGGACGTTGCCGGTACTGACTTAGAGCGAAGCAGACGCTTCGCTCTATTTTTGTATAAAGAAAACCACGCGATAGTCGTGTGGTTCGATGAACAAAAAAATAGTATAAACCTAAGTAAAGTTAGTTGTATGGTAAAGATGAGGAATTTAGAAAAACGTTTTAATGAGAAAAGCCTCCCTTGTGTAAACGGAGGTGGGTTTGCGTAGCAAACTGAAAGTGATTGTAATTGTTAAAATAGGATTAAAACAAACAAAGAAAAAACAATAAAACAATCCATTAGTCTCACTGCGTTCGACAGCTCCCTTTACACAAGGTAGGCTATTTTTGAACCATAAATTTGTTCAAGAATGTCACCATAACAACCTATTTATGGATGGCAAGTAGCAGTTGCAAGGCTGGCAGGCCAATAAAAAAACGAACTTGTGAGTTGCCAGTAATATTAGGGCTATGACCGAAAATGAAAAACTACCCGTATATGATATGCACCTCCAAAATTTGGACACTTTTGGAAGTGCATATTTTTATGGCAAATAAAGGACAAATTTTTAAAATCTACTCGTTAGAATTTAAATTATCTGTTATAATGGATATGGCTATCGTAGAATTTTATCTGCATTAAAACAAAAAAAGATATATAAACAACCACAAAACAGTATTAAAACTAAAAGGAATGAGTCCGGTACAATATCGAACTCATTCACAAGCAAGTTAATATTAAATTTTGTCTAAACTTTTGGGTTCGCTTCACTATGCGGGTGTATATTTATTTAATACAGAAATTCGTCAAAAATATGATTTTTAGGACAATACCTCCCTGTCTGGTGGTGGCCAAACTGCTATACACCATTTATTTTAGTTGAAAACTATTGAATTTTCTTATCTAAATATTCAAGCGACTGTCTAACCATTTCGTCACCTAATTCTTTGTTTGCTTCTTTAGCACTTTCTGTAAACCAATGTTTGATATCGCCAAGTCTTTCGAGCTTAACAGCATCAGGATAAAGTGACATCAAAATTGAGCATTCGTATTTTCCTGCGTGGTCATATCCTGTTGCATTCTGTACTTCTGTGCTCATTGTAGGAATAACCTTAATCCAGCTGAACGGATCGTCACCGCCGCCAACGTTATCATAATAGTCAGCAAAGCTTTCGCTGCCCCACCAGCCACGACCTTGAGTTTTTTCGAGATATCTCATAATTGCTCTTTGTGATGCTTTCATGTATGAAAGAGTCATTGGCTTGCAGTTTTCCTGTTCATACTGATGATGAATAACAACATAAATATTTCTAAGTCCTGCTTCTAAGAAATTAGTGAAAATCTGGAAGAGATATGCTTCAAAAATATCTTCATCAATATGTACAGTACCGCTTGTTTCATCAGCAACTGCATAGCTTGATGGGCTGTAATAGATTGTAGGGAGCATCATAAGCTCTTTTGTTTCAGAAAGCTTTTTGATTAACCCTTCTGCAACTAACGTATCGCAGCCATATGAGCAATGTGGACCGTGATATTCAACAGTACCACCAACTAAAATGGCAGGAATTCTGTTTTCTTTAACTCTGTTGACTTCTTTTGGGAAGCTCATATTATATTCCATTTTGTATTTCTCCTTTATGTATTAAAATATAGTTATGGGCGGGCATAAAAGCCCGCCCTGATATGTAAACTATTCAGCGTATCCCATTACTGTGTAGAAAGCTGCATTTGCCTGTCTTGTCTCTAATCTTCCATACTGAGCAACAACAGGGATATCACTTTCAAGCATAATAGCATACTGTTTTTCCTGTTCGATGTCTAAGCCCCCAAAATCTGCAGGATTGTTTGTTCTTAGACATCTAACTCTCTTAGCCTCAACTGTACAATCAATATCTGCGATTGGGTCTTTGTCATCAAAATAAAGTGTCATTTTAACATTAGCAGGCTTATCACCTGTGTTTAAAATGATGATAGATTCGTGAGCTTTAAGCTCGCTTGTGCCGGCAGGCGGCATTTCTAAATCAGGGAATATCCAGATTTTTTTACCGATAGCATTAGAATTCAAGTTCGATTATTCCTTTCTTGAGATAATCTGTCATCTTGTGACAGCCATCTTTAGTAATAGCAGCACCGATTTCCCATCTGCAGCCAAAACCGTCGCCCATGATGAATGTATCAACCTGGAATGTCATATTTTCCTGGAGCAGATAGTCTGATGTTGTTTCCATCCACAGAGCTTCAACTTCGATCATACCTGTACCATGACAAGGACCATATACGAAGTTGTCTTTATAACCGTTCTGAACGTATAAATCATAGAAGCCTTTAGCAACGTCTGATGCCATTTTGCCAGCTTTTAACTGCTCGATTGTCCAGTCGTGAGCTTCTTTAGCAAATTCTACAACCTTTCTTCTTTCACCTTCAAGTTTACCCATAACAACAGGTAAGCCGATAGCAGGTGAATAACCATCAATTTTAGCTGACAAGTTAAGCTGAACAATATCACCTTTGTTAATTGTTCTGTAACCTGAACGGCTGATAGCATGGCTTGTTGATTTTTCGCTGAATACATACATTGGAAGACCCTCATATTCTGCGCCTTCTTCGTAAATAACTTTCTGAGCAATACCCACCATCTGGAGTTCTGTAACACCAGGTTTTAAATTACGGATAACTTCGTCTGTAGCAAGGTCAACGATTCTGAAGCCTTCCTGAATACAAGCAAGCTCGTTTGCAGATTTAATCTGACGGAGTTCAACCATAATATCGTTACATTTAACGATTTCAGCTTCTGGATAGCTTTCTTTTAAACCTTCATAAATCGGGAGAGTACATTCAACGTAGCTTCCTAAACCGATTTTGATGTTTTTACCTGTAACGCCGATAGCCTTAAACACATCATTAAATGTGCTCGCTTTGAGTTCCGGGTATGCAGGGTCGGCTGATTCTCTGAATTCTCTTAAGCAGAAAACCTTTTCAATTTTGCCAACGTCTTTAGCAAAAATGATACATTCAGGACCAACCATTAATGCTGCTTCACCTGTTGCAGAAATAGCAACACCGGCACGTTCGAAAAGCGGCTAGAAACCGCTGAAATATCTTGCATTAGCGTAGTCAGATTCAGTACTTGAAACGACCATAACGTCTAAACCTCTGTCAGCAACTAATTTTGCCGCTCTTTTAATTCTTTCCTGATATTCATAATCAGGAATACAAATTCTTCCCATTAGTATATCTTCCTTAAGAATAATAATTATTTTACTAATATATATAATTATATTATAAATAAAAATAAAGTCAAGAGCAATTTAAAATCTTCTTATTTTTTAATTGCTACAGTATAGTGTCCAAAAATTGTTGTTTCGTAATCGTCTTTGTTAAAGTCAATTCTATCTCTATATTCGCCGCTTGAGAAGATATATGCATTATCATCGCCTTGAGGAAGCGGAGTAGGGATGCCTGTGTAGTATCTGTCAAACGAGTTTACGTGTCTGCACTGCGAGTCAGGCTGTGGATAGTCAACAGTATCAATAAATACCTTAGGGTCTGTTTTTAAGTAGAACATTGCCTTTATATACGGTGCGTTAACTGAGCTTGTCATATAGATGTTTCCGTCAACGGCTTCGTTAGCATATTTAATTGCATCTCCAAAGCCGTGTGAGAAATACCAGCCAATCTCATTTTGGTAGTCGGTAAAATAGTAAGTTGTAAATGCACCGAAAGCTATTAAATAAACCAAAACTGTAGGGATTATGAAATATCTCACTTTAGACAGTACAAAATATGCTCCGTAAATTGTTAGTATAGTTATGACAACCATAGGGAAGTTTGCACGATTGATGTTTAAGTCGCTTAATATTGCAAGAACGAACATTGAAACTATCATCGCAATTACTAAAACATTGGGATTAAATGATTTTTTCTTTTTAATAACGTCTGCAATCACACAGATAAAGCCTGTGAGCATAAACGGGATTGAGAACATATATATCGTGCCATAAGGTTTTATCGCGTTCCAGGGAAGCCCGTCATTTTGTGTAAATATAATTTTAAAGAAAGCCTTTAGATTTGCAAAAACGTTCTGAAAAAAGTTACCCGATAAAACAGTAACGGTTGTGTTATATCTTCCGCTTATCAGCTTCGGAACTGACATAAAGCCGAAATCCATTTCAGGTGCACCAAGCATATTTACTGCCATAAAAAGCATTATTGGAATTGCCGTCACAATAAATACACCTGCACATAAAACGAGCATTTTTACTGTGATTTTTTTGTGCATTAAAAGATATATAGCCATGATTACAACAAACACAGGCACAATCATATAAGATGTTCCGTATGCATAAAGTGAAAGTGCATAGACAAATAAGGATGGTATATAGAATTTTTGATTTTCAAAGCCACGTACCAAAAAATATGTTGCTAAAATAAATACATTTGGGAAAAGGTTACACTCCAGTGCCCAACGTGCCATCATGATATGCCACGGACAAACTGCAAAAATAAGCGTGCCTAAAAGAGCACCTTTTTTTGAAAGCAGACGTTTCAAAATGCCATAAAACGCAAATAAAGCAATACAGGAAAATAAAACATTTACAATTCTTGCAGTAAACATATTAAGTCCAAAAAGAGCAATAAAAGGCTTTGAAAAAGTGATATATAATGAGCTGTGACCGCTTCCCCAGGCAACAGAGTAAACAGGGTTGTGATCACCGTTTCTGTCAAAGCCATATTCTAAGTCTGCATATGTATCATAAACAACAGAAGCTTCATCCTGATTGATACCTAGAGGATATTGCCAGAAAAGAACACCTCTTACTAAAACTCCGATTATCAGTACCAAAACGATAAGTGCTTTATAATACTTTAATATAAGGTCTTCCTTTTGTTCCTGCTCAGGCTCTGCTACCTTGGGCACAGAAGCTTTATTTTTCTTTTTGATTTTTGATTGTTTCTTTTTTTGAGCTTCCTTTAATTTCTCTTCATTTTTTGCTTTTTGTAAAAAATTGAAAGTAATAAAGCAAAAGAGCGAGAAGATTATAATCAGGATTATATTTATCATCTGCTGTATCTCCTTTTTTAAAAAATATACATCACTATTTTATCACGATTATGAAAGAAAGGCAATAGTAAAAATATAACTGGTTTGAAAAATTAAAAAATATTCTAAAAAAAGTATTGACAACGCAAAAAAAGTGTGCTATCATATCTTGGTAAGCTCGAGTGGCGGAACTGGCAGACGCCCGGGACTTAAAATCCCGTGGGACCAAATCCCGTACCGGTTCGATTCCGGTTTCGAGCACCAGAAAGCGACTTGCTGATAGCAGGTCGCTTTTTACTATTGTTTAGTCTCTTTCGGATATGGGGTAAAAAATAATGAATATTCAATTATCAGATCATTTTGATTTAAAAAAGCTTTTTCGTTTCGTGCTTCCATCTATAGTGATGATGATATTTACATCAATCTATGGTGTGGTGGACGGCTTTTTTGTTTCTAATTTTGTCGGAAAAACACCGTTTGCAGCAGTAAACTTGATTATGCCTGTATTAATGATTTTAGGAGCTTTCGGATTTATGCTTGGTACAGGCGGAAGCGCTCTGGTTGCAAAAACTCTTGGTGAGGACAAAAGGCAGAAAGCAAATGAAATTTTTTCGCTATTAGTTTATGTAGGTCTGGGACTGGGTACAATTTTTGCTCTTTTAGGGATTGTTTTTATAAAACCGATAGCGGTTACGATAGGCGCAGAAGGAGAGCTTTTAGATTTATGCGCAGTTTATGCTAAAATAGTTTTGCTTGCCCTGCCATTTTTTATGCTTCAGAATATGTTTCAAAGCTTTCTTGTTGCCGCTGAAAAACCAAACCTGGGATTAATTGTCACAGTATTGGCAGGTGTGACAAATATGATACTTGATGCCCTGTTTATGATTGTTTTTAAGTGGGGGATTTTAGGTGCGGCAGCTGCTACTGCAATAAGTCAGTTCGTAGGCGGTTTTATTCCACTTGTATACTTCATAAGGAAAAACAATAGTGCACTAGGGCTTGTGAAAACAAAGTTTGATATAAAATCACTTTTGCAGGCATCGACCAATGGTTCATCGGAGTTTGTGACAAATATTTCTATGTCTTTTGTTTCGGTACTTTATAACTTTCAGTTGATAAAATATGCAGGTGAAAACGGTGTCGCAGCATATGGAGTCGTGATGTATGCCGCATTTATGTTTGTAGCTATTTTTATTGGATATTCTATAGGTGTAACACCAATTATCGGATATAATCAGGGTGCGGAAAATCATAAGGAACTCAAAAATGTATTTAAAAAAAGCATGACCTTTGTTTTTATGGCAGGTCTTATGCTGAGCCTGTCTGGTATTTTGTTGTCTCTGCCATTGTCAAAAATATTTGTAGGATATGATACAGAGCTTTTGGACTTGACGACACACGCATTTAAGTTATATGCCGTTTCGTTTTTCTTTTGTGGATTTGGCATATTCGGTTCAGCATTCTTTACTGCTTTAAATAATGGTGTAGTGTCAGCGGTTATCTCATTTTTGCGTACACTTGTATTTCAGGCACTTGCCATCATTATTATGCCTTTAATCTGGGGGTTAGAGGGTGTGTGGTATTCTATTATTGCTGCAGAGATAGTATCTGCAATCGTAGCGATAGGACTTATTTTAAAATACAGGAAAAGATATAAATACTAATTATTCCAGAATTTTATATTGATTGACATTTTAAACTTTTAGTGATAAAATAATTAAGTTATCAAAATACTAAAAAATTTACGGAGGTGGAAAGGAATGGACGGTGGAAGTACGAGAGGCATAAAATCAGAGCCGGGCGGGCGAAACGGCATGAAGCCAGAACTGTCTGTTCTTTGTGCCTTTTAGAAACTTTATGATATAATAATAGCTTGCTTGCTAGTAATTTTATGTCTTGCTGAAAATACTAAACATAAGGAGGTAAGACGTAATGGAGAGTACTTCACTTAAAGAAATGCTTGAGAAGAAAAGCTTTCGTGAGCTCAGGGAGCTTATGGAAAATAGTAATGTTCAGGATATTTCTGCACATTTAGATGAGTTTGACGGTGAGGAGCTTTTAAGGCTATATCGTCTTTTGTCAAAAGATAAGGCAGCTGATGTCTTTTCTTATATGGAGCCTGACACTCAGGAGAGCTTGATAACATCTATGACTGACAGAGAACTAAAGGAAGTTATGGATGAGATGTATTCAGATGACGCAGCGCGTATGATTGACGAGATGCCTGCAAATGTGGTAAAACGAATTTTGAGCCATACATCACCTGAAGACAGAGCCGTTATAAATGAGCTTCTGCATTATCCGTCGGGAAGCGCGGGAAGTGTTATGACGGTAGAGTTTGTAGATTTGAAAGAACATATGACCGTAAGTGATGCCTTTGCAAAAATAAGACGTGTCGGTGTTGATAAAGAAACAATCTATATCTGCTATGTTTTAGACGATGCAAGAACCCTGATTGGAACAGTGTCTGTAAAGGCGATGCTTTTATCAGAGGGCGAAACTATGATACGCGATATTATGGAAACAAACTTTATTTCCATAAATACGCTTGACGACAAAGAAGATGCGGCAAAAATGTTTGATAAGTATGACTTTTTAGCTCTTCCTGTTGTCGATACAGAAAATAAGCTTGTCGGTATCATAACGATTGATGACGCTGTAGATGTCTTGCAGGAAGAAACAACAGAGGACTTTGAAAAAATGGCGGCGGTGTTGCCGTCTGATAACACATATTTTAGAACCGGAGTTTTTTCTCATGCGAAAAACAGAATTGTCTGGCTTGTATTTTTGATGCTGTCTGCAAGCATCACAGGCGCAATTTTAACAAGGTATCAGGATGCTTTTTCGGCTGTTCCGCTTTTGGTTTCGTTCATTCCGATGCTCATGAGCACAGGCGGAAACTGTGGCTCACAGAGTGCATCACTGATAATACGTGGTATTGCGATTGACGAAATTAAAACATCTGATTTTTTTAAGGCGTTTTTTAAAGAGTTTAGAGTAGCGTCACTTGTATCAATAGCACTTGCCATAGTAAACGGTGTAAGGATTTATTTGACATATAAAGACATACAGCTTACACTCGTCATATCACTTGCGCTAATCTGTACAGTAATAATGTCAAAGCTTTTAGGCTGCTCGCTTCCGTTGCTTGCTAAAAAATTAAAGCTTGACCCTGCACTTATGGCGCAGCCTTTAATCACTACGATAATGGATACATGCTCAATGATTATCTATTTCAATATTGCAGTAATGCTTATGGGAAACAGAATTGGTTAATATTTTTGCTTTTTTTCAAAAAAAGCTTGCATTTTTGGAAAAATTTTGGTATAATATATTTGTAAATCTCTAGTTATATGGTTTTTATGGAGAGAGTGGGCGAATATCCCACTCTCTTTGCAATATTATGGAGGAACGGTATGGCATACAATAAAACAGAGCAGCAGGTTTTTGACCTGGCACTTCCCATAGTAGAAAGCAGCGGACTTTCCGTGTGGGATGTAGAGTATAAAAAAGAAGGTTCAGATTATTATTTAAGAGTTTTTGTTGATAAAGAAGGCGGCGTGGCGATTGATGATTGCGAAGCTATAAGCCGTGTACTTTCCGATAAGCTTGATGAGCTTGATTTGATAAAAGAAGCATATATGCTTGAAGTTTGCTCGGCAGGTCTTGACAGACAACTAAAAAGAGAATCTGATTTTTTGGCATTTTTAGGCAGTGAAGTGGATGTTAAGCTCTATGCCGCAGTAGATGGCAAAAAAGAGTTTTGTGCAACGCTTTTAGCATATGCTGACGGCACAGTAACTTTGTCGCTTGACGGAAAGAAAATAGAAATTCCCTTAGACAAAGTTGCAAGTGTTCGTCTTGCTGTAATATTTTAAGTAAGTATAATAATTTTTTAATAAATTGAAATTTTTTGGAGGTCAAAGACATGAATCAGGAATTTATGTCCGCCATAGAGGAAATAGCGGCGACTAAGAAAATCAAAAAGGAAGTTTTGCTTGAAACTTTAGAGCAGGCACTTGTTGCTGCTTACAAAAAGAACTATGGCCACTATCAAAGTGTTGTAGTTACTATTGACAGACAAACAGGTGAGATTTCTGTTATTCAGCAGAAAACTGTTGTTTCAGAGGTAACAGATTCACGCATAGAAATCGGTCTTTCGGAAGCACAACATATGGATAAACGCTATGAAGTGGGAGATGTTGTAGATTTTAAAATAATCCCCAAGGATTTCGGCAGAATTGCAGCACAAACTGCAAAACAGGTTGTTGTTCAGAGAATCAAAGAAGCTGAGCGTGATAACCTTTACGATATGTATCGTGACAGTGAAAATGCTATCGTTTCAGGTGTGATTTTAAGAAATGATACAAAATATGCAGTCGTGCAGATAAATAACGACACGGAGGCAATTCTTCCAACTCAGGAGCAGTTAGCTGGCGAGTTCTATGAAGCAGGAATGAGAATGAAGTTTTACGTAACAGATGTTAAGATGTCTGCAAACAATCCGCAGATTGTTCTTTCAAGAACACATCCTGGTCTCGTTAAAAAGCTTTTCGAGCAGGAAGTTCCTGAAATTTCATCAGGTGTTGTTGAGATTAAGACAATCGCACGTGAGCCAGGCTCAAGAAGTAAGATTTCAGTTGTAAGCTCAGATGAAAATGTTGATGCAGTTGGCTCATGTGTTGGTCCTAAAGGAACAAGAGTGCAGATTGTTTGTGATGAACTTGGCGGAGAAAAAATAGATGTTGTTAAATATTTTGAAGACCCCGCAAAATTCATCAGCGAGGCGCTCAGTCCATCTGAGGTTGTAAGTGTAGATGTTGACGAAGATACACATTCTGCTCACGTGATAGTTCCTGCGCATCAGCTTTCACTTGCAATCGGCAAAGAGGGTCAAAATGCCCGCTTAGCCGCAAGACTTACAGGCTGGAAGATTGATATTAAGCCCGATGAACAGTAAGCATATTCCGGTCAGACAATGCATAGTATGCGGAAATAAGTTTGAAAAAAAAGACCTTTTGAGAGTAGCAAAAATTGATGATGAAATCGTTTTTGATGCATCCTGTAAATCGGGAGGTCGTGGCGCATACATCTGCAAAAGTGCTGACTGTTTCGATAAATTACATTCTAAACGCAGATTAGACCGTGCATTTAGAAGAAGCATAGACAACTCAGTCTATGAAAAAATTTTAAAAGAGATTGACCAATTTTAAGCTATCAGACGGTAGAATTTCGGAGGTGGAATTATGTCAAAAGTGCGTGTGCATGAACTGGCAAAAGATTTAGATACAAATTCAAAGGAGTTAATTGCTCTGCTTTCAGAGTATGGTTTTTCAGCAAAAAACCATATGAGTACATTAGAGACAGAAGAGCTTGATATCATTTTTGAGATATTCACTCAAAAGTTTGATAAGAAAGTAGAAATTCCTGCCTTTTCAAAGGTGGCAGAGGCTCCTGCTGCTAAAAAAGAAGAGCCAAAGAAGGCTGATAAAAAGGAAGAAAAACCTTCCGCGGAAAAAGCTAAAACTGATAATAAATCTAAAAAGGCAGAAAAAACAAAGCAGGAGGAAAATACTGTAGAAACTGAAGAGCTTCCGCCAAGTGACGAGCCAATCAAGAGAAAGGTTCGTTATGTTGATACCCGTCAGACAGTTGTTGATTTGGATAAGATAGACAATGAAAAGTTAGAGGAGCTTGTGCCTAAAAACACCTCTGACGATTTTGTCAAAAAACAAAAGCTCAAGAAAGGCTCAAACAGATTTAAGGATAACCCGAATAACTTTAAAAATAAAGTACAGCCGCAAAAAGAGCAGAAAGTAAAGAAAGAAAAGAAAAAGGTATTAATTCCTAACGAAATCACAGTAGGTGAGCTTGCATCAAGAATTGGTGTATCACCAACGGAAGTTATCAAAAAGCTTATGACTTTAGGTGTTATGGCTGCAGTTAACCAGACGATTGATTTTGATATAGCATCATTAATAGCTGAAGAGCTTGATGCAATCGTAGAAAAAGAAATAATATTAACAAATGAGGAAATACTTTTAGAAGAAGAGATTGATAAAGAAGAAGACCTCCAGCCGCGTTCACCTGTAGTTGTTGTTATGGGACACGTTGACCACGGTAAGACTTCACTTTTAGATGCAATCAGAAGTACGCACGTAACGGACACGGAAGCAGGCGGTATCACACAGCATATCGGTGCTCACAGAGTAAGAATTCGTGATAAGAAGATAACATTTTTAGATACACCTGGTCACGAAGCATTTACTGCAATGCGTGCAAGAGGTGCTCAGGTTACAGATATTGCAATCTTGGTTGTTGCAGCAGATGATGGTATTATGCCGCAGACTGTTGAAGCAATCAACCATGCTAAAGCTGCAAACGTAAGCATTATTGTTGCAATCAACAAGATAGATAAAGAGGGTGCTAATCCCGACAGAATCAAGCAGGAGCTCACAGAGCATGAACTTATCCCTGAAGAATGGGGCGGCGATACAATCTGTGTTGAAGTTTCTGCTAAACAGAAACAGAATATTGACGGACTTTTAGAGATGGTTTTATTAGTTGCAGAAATGCGTGATTTAAAGGCTAACCCCAACAAGCGCGCAAGTGGTACTGTAATTGAGGCAAAACTCGATAAAGGAAGAGGACCTGTTGCAACTGTTTTAGTTCAAAGCGGTACTTTAAAAGTCGGCGATATCGTAATCGCAGGCACATCGGTTGGTCACGTTCGTGCTATGCTTGACGACAAAGGAAAGAACATCAAAAAAGCAGGCCCATCAGTTCCTGTTGAGATTTTAGGTTTATCAGAAGTTCCTGACGGAGGCGATACATTCAACGTTGTAAATGATGAGAGACTCGCAAAAACAGTTGTTGACGAAAGAAAATTCAAGATTAAAGAAGAAAAGATAAAATCACATTCAGCAGTAACACTTGATGACTTGTTTGACAGAATCAAAGAAGGTCAGGTAAAAGAACTTAATATTATCGTAAAAGCAGACGTTCAGGGTTCTGTTGAAGCAGTTAAACAGAGCTTAGAGAAGCTTTCAAACGAAGAAGTAAGAGTACGTACAATTCATGGCGGTGTTGGCGCTATCCGTGAATCAGACGTTATGCTTGCATATGCCTCAAATGCTATCATCGTAGGATTTAACGTTCGCCCCGATAGCGGTGCTGCAGCATCAGCTGAAGCTCAGGGCGTAGATATGAGACTCTATAGAGTCATCTATGATGCTATCGAAGAAATTGAAGCTGCTATGAAAGGTATGCTTGACCCGACATATAAAGAAGAGGTTACAGGTCATGCCGAAATCAGACAGACATTCAAAGTATCGGGTGTTGGTACAATCGCAGGCTGCTATGTTACAGACGGTATAGTTACAAGAAATTCTCAGGTGCGTATCGTACGTGACGGTATAGTAATTCACGAAGGTGAGCTTGCTTCCTTAAAGAGATTTAAAGACGATGCAAAAGAAGTTAATTCAGGCTATGAATGTGGTCTTTCAATCGAACGTTTTAACGATATAAAAGATGGCGACGTTGTTGAATGCTTCCAGATGGTTGAAGTAAAGCAATAAGATGCTTAACCGAAAGAGAGTAATCCGAACCCGCCTAAAACGGTGAAATTTCGGCATCTTTCGGCTTATCATCTTCGCAAGGCACCAAGCCTTGCTTCATCTTCTGTACCAAAATCTGTTCAAAATTTCATACGTTTTAGGTCGTAGAATTTTTAGAGAGCGGATTTTTGGTTGCGCAAGGCAAAAACGCAGGAAATCCTGACGGATTACCAAGTATTTTAACACATCGAAAGCGAAAATCCGCCTCTAAAAATCGGAGTTCGGATTGCTCTCTTTCGGTTAAGGAGAGATATATGGCTTCTAACAGAATAGTCAGAATAAATGAAGAAGTAAAAAAAGAATTAAGCGAAATCATAAGGGAGTTAAAAGACCCGCGTATTCCTATTATGACAAGCGTTGTAGCGGTCAGCGTAACACCTGATTTAAGGTATGCCAAAGCATATATAAGTGTGTTTGGTGATGATGATAAAAAGCAGGCAGCAATCCTAGCGCTGAAAAAATCAGCAGGTTTTGTGCGCCGTGAAATAGGCAGACGCATAAATTTAAGATACACACCTGAGTTTGTTTTCGCTTTAGACAGTTCAATAGAGCACGGTGCAAAAATAAATCAGCTTTTGCACGATGTAGGTGCAGTGGAGAAAAAATAGCTATGAACACATTTAATGAAGTTCTGGAAAAACTGAAGATGGCAAAAAAGGTTGCGCTGTTTGCTCATGAAAACCCTGATGGTGACGCACTCGGCTCGCTTTCTGCTGCAAAAGCGATACTTTCACATATCGGAAAAACGGCAGTAATCTGCCTAAATTCCGAGCCGCCAAAGAAGTTTTCCTTTTTGCTTGATGAATATGTTATTGCACCAAAAGGGCTTGATTTTGACACGGCTTTAGCCTTAGACTGCGGAGCGCAAAGCAGACTCGGTGATTTAGCATCACTTTACGAAACCGCCAAAACTAAGCTATCCATAGACCACCATTTGTCAAATACCCCCTTTGCAGACTGCTATTTTACAGACCACTTGGCTGCTGCAAACTGTGAGCTCATTTATGATATGGCAATTTCTCTGTGCAGATGCGTGCCAAAAGATGCAATGGAGGGACTATATACAGGACTCTCAACAGATACAGGCCATTTTAAATATTCAAATGTCACAAAAAAGACTATGGATATAGCGGCGGAGTTAATCGGTCTGGGCTTAGACCACAGAAAAATAACAAATATTATATATGATACAGTAAAGAAAGAGAAACTCAGATTTTTAAGTGAAATATATTCAAAAATAGAGTTTTTAAAAGACGGCAGAATTTCGTTTTTATACTGTTCTGATGAAATTTTGGAAAAATACGAAATTGAGTTTTCAGATGTTGAAGAACTGCCGAACACAATTTTGTCTGTCGAGGGTGTTAAGGTTGCTGTTCTATTAAAGGATAAAATCGGCGGCTATAAAGTAAGTATGCGTGGAAAAAATGTCTTGGACCTTTCCCGATTAGCGTCAATCTATGGCGGCGGCGGACACAGTAATGCCGCAGGATTTAGTATTGATGGCGAATATGAAAATGTTTTAGCCGAACTGGTTAACAAAATAGATGCTTTGTTAAAGGAAGCAGAATTATGATAAATAACAGTTTAAAAACCGTAGAGCTTTTTTCAGACGGAGCGTGTTCTGGCAATCCGGGCAGAGGCGGCTACGGTACAATTTTAAAATACGGAGAAAATAGAAAAGAGATTTCCGAAGGCTTCAGACTCACAACCAACAACCGAATGGAGATTTTGGGTGTTCTTCGCGGCTTTGAGGCACTAAAAGAGCCTTGCAATGTGATTTTAACAAGCGACAGTAAATATGTAATAGACGCACTTTCAAAAGGTTGGGTTTATTCTTGGAAGAAAAATGGCTGGAGAAGAGCTGATAAAAAGCCTGCTCAGAATGTTGATTTGTGGGAAAAACTCTTAGCAGAAATCGAAAAACACAATGTTACATATAACTGGGTAAAGGGCCATGCAGGCCATCCCGAAAATGAGAGATGCGATTTTTTAGCAGTTAGTGCATATTCAGGCGATGCTTTAAAGATTGATACAGAATACGAAAGGGTAAAATAGGATGTATTTTGATACACATGCACATCTTGACGATGATAAATTCAATTCAGACCGTGAGGATGTGATAAAACAAATACAAAAAGACGGTGTTTCACTGCTCGTTAATATCGGAGCAGATATGGAATCTTCATATAAGAGTGTGTTTCTTTCAAAGAAGTATGACTTTATATATGCCGCAGTAGGCGTGCATCCATATGATGCACCACTTCTAAATGAAACAAACATCGAAGAATTAAGAAGGCTAGCTGAGAATGAGAAAGTCGTTGCAATCGGTGAAATCGGTCTTGACTACCACTTTCCTGATACTGATAAGGAGGGGCAGAAAGAAGGATTTAGAAAACAATTGCAATTAGCAAAAGAACTGAATCTTCCCTATATTATCCATGACCGCGATTCACATAAAGACTCTTATGATATCATAAAAGAGTCAGGCTATTATAATGGTGTGATGCATTGTTTTTCAGGCAGCAGTGAGTTTGCAAAACAGATGCTCTCGCTTGGACTTTATATTTCTTTTGCAGGCACAGTAACGTTTAAAAATGCAAATAAGGTAAAAGAAGCGGCAAAAGTTGTGCCTCTTGATAAGCTTTTAATCGAAACTGATTGCCCGTATCTTTCGCCCGAGCCATTCAGAGGGCAAAGAAATAATCCATCTATGGTTAAATATACACTGTCTGCCATAGCGGAAATAAAGGGTGTTTCAGTAGAGGAACTTGCAAAAATAACGATGGAAAACGGAAAAAGATTTTTTAATATAAAACAGGAGAAAAGATAATGACAATTTGTTACGTTTTAGGAAATTCACTATATATCAATCTCACAAACGCTTGCACAAATGCGTGTAAATTTTGCGTACGCACACAGGAATGCGGAATAGATGAAAATGTGAATTTATGGATAGACAGAGACCCAACGGCAGAAGAAGTCATTGAAGATATCAAAAAGTTCGGTCCTGATAACTATGATGAAGTAGTTTATTGCGGTTATGGGGAGCCGCTTATGAAAATTGATGAGTTTTTGGCATCTGCCAAATTTATAAAAGAAAACTACAACTCAAAAATCAGAGTAAACACAAATGGACACGCAAGCCTTTGTGCAGGCAGAAACGTAGTGCCTGAATTTAAAGGCTTGGTTGATGCTATTTCTATCAGCCTAAATGAAAAGGATGCGAGACTCTATAACGAGCTTTGCGTGTGTCAGTTTGGAGAAAAAGGCTTTGATGCAATGATAGACTTCACAAAAAACTGCATCGGTGTTGTTCCTGAAGTGATAATGTCAGTTGTTGACGTAATACCAGCTGGCCACATAGAAGAATGCAGAAAAATAGCGGAAGAAATCGGTGCTAAGTTCCGAGTAAGAGAAATGATTGAATAAAATATATAAAAAGAAGGTTTAGTTATGAATTACGAATCAAAAATAT
The DNA here is from genome assembly GCA_045648985.1 of Clostridia bacterium. Taxonomy (GTDB): domain Bacteria; phylum Bacillota; class Clostridia; order UBA1381; family UBA9506; genus SIG437. The sequence continues at coordinate 44,879 of JAZROZ010000018.1, read as the reverse complement.
CCGAAAAGATGAAAGGCGTTAAAGCATCAGCCATACGTGAAATATTTAAAGTTGCGGGTAAACCTGATGTTATCAGCTTTGCAGGAGGACTTCCTGCTCCAGAGAGCTTTCCTGTAGATGCTATAAAAAACATCTGTAATGAAATACTCACAGAGGAGCCTGTAACAGCACTTCAGTATGGCTTATCAGAGGGCTATACACCGCTTATGGATGAAATAAAGAAAAGACTTACAAATAAGTTTTCCATTGATATGGAAAAAAATGAAATGATAATAGTAAGTGGCTCGCAGCAGGGAGCAGACCTTTTAACAAAAGTATTAATAAACGAGGGCGACGGAGTAGTATGTGAAGAGCCGAGCTTTATAGGCTGCCTTAACACATTCAGAACATATGGTGCTAAACTCTATGGCGTTCCTGTAAATGACGATGGAATGGATATAGAGATTTTAGAAAAAACATTAAAAGAAAATAAAAACATCAAAATGATTTATACAATCCCGACATTCCAAAATCCATCGGGCATCACTGCAAGTTTAGAAACAAGAAAGAAAATGCTTAAGCTAGCTAAAGAATATGATGTAATCATTATGGAAGATAACCCATACGGCGAGCTTCGTTTCACAGGAGAAGACGTACCGACTATTAAATCTTTAGACGATAGCGGAAATGTTGTATATATAGGCTCTTTCTCAAAAGTATTTTCACCAGGTCTGCGCCTTGCATATATGGTATTTGACAAGGGCTTAGCTGAAAAAATAGTAGTAGGAAAACAGGCAACTGACGTACATACTAACGTATTTTCACAGATGATAGCTGCAAGATATTTAAAAGAATATGATATTGACGAGTCAATCGCAAAAAGCCGTGATATATATAAACACAGATGTGAGCTTATGCTCTCTTGTATGGATAAATGTTTCCCCAAAAGTGTTACATACACACGTCCACAGGGCGGCATCTTTATTTGGGTAACGCTACCCGAGGGCACTGATACTCTTGCACTTATGCATCAAGCCGTTGAAAAGAAAGTCGCTTTCGTACCGGGTAATACATTTATGACAGATATAGAAAAACCGTGTAACTCATTTAGGCTCAACTATTCAACAATGCCTGATGAGAAAATCATAAAGGGTATTGAAATTTTAGGTGATTTGTTAAAATCCAAGTTTTAATGAAAGGACATAGCATTATGGATAAAAAGAAAAGGATATTTTCAGGGATGCAGCCATCAGGTGAGCTCACACTTGGCAACTACTTAGGAGCACTTAAAAACTGGGTAGGTCTTCAGGATGAGTATGAATGTATGTATCCCGTTATGGATATGCACGCAATTACTGTAAGACAAGAACCTACAGCTTTGCGGAAAAGAAGCTTAGATGTCATTATGCAGTATATTGCCTGCGGAATTGACCCTGAAAAATCTCTTTTGTTTTTCCAGTCACACGTACCGCAGCATGCCGAGCTTATGTGGGTGCTTTCCTGTAATACACAAATGGGCGAGCTTTCAAGAATGACTCAGTTCAAAGAAAAATCACAAAAGCACGCAGACAACATAAATGCAGGACTTTTTACATATCCCGTTTTAATGGCATCGGATATATTGTTATATCAGGCAGACGTCGTTCCTGTTGGTCACGACCAGCTTCAGCATCTTGAAATAACACGTGATATTGCGCAGAGATTTAATCATCACTATGGAGATACATTCACAATCCCTGAGGCATATACAGGCAAAGCAGGAAGCAGAGTAATGAGTCTTCAAACACCTGAAAACAAGATGTCAAAATCTGACCCGAACCAAAACGGCTATGTTGGACTTTTAGATTCATATGACGATATTATAAGAAAATTCAAACGAGCAGTAACAGATTCAGGAAGCGAGATTATAGCAAGCCCTGAAAAGCCGGGCGTTACAAATCTTCTTTCAATCTACTGCGCCGTAACAGGAAAAACATTAGAGGAAGCCGAAAGAGAATTTGACGGCAAAGGTTATGGTGACTTTAAGCTTGCAGTTGGTGAAACTGTGGCAAGTGAGTTAAAGCCTATAAAAGAAAAGTATGACTACTTAGCGTCTAATAAAGACTATGTAGAAAAGATATATAAAGATAGTGCCGAAATTGCTAAAAAAATTGCAGAGCATACTATGCGAAAAGTGCGTAAAAAGGTTGGTTTTACTGCCATATAATAACTGAAAGGCAATAAAGGAGAAAACAATGCGTCTTGATAAATATTTAAAGGTTTCAAGAATAATAAAAAGAAGAACAATAGCAAACGAAGCTTGCGACAGCGGAAGGATATCTGTAAACGGAAGAGCAGCCAAAGCTTCCTATGACGTAAAGGTGGGCGATGTTTTAGAACTGCGCTTTGGTGAAAAGGTGACAAAGTTTCAAGTGTTAAATGTAGTAGAACACGTAGGTAAAGACGCAGCATCTGAGCTTTATAAAGTTTTAGAATAGTTAATTTGTAGGGATTGTTAACGCAATCCCTACGAACATTCAGGAGAGAAAAGATATGCAAGGTTTAATTTTGTTGATTTTAGCAGCACTAATAGTCTGGATTTATATTAAAAGCGGCATAATTTTAGGTTTAGTTGCAACAGCCGTTTATTTAATCTATCTTTACAGTAAAAAATATGCAGATTTGTGCACGTTAGTCGCTTTGAGAAAATATACCTTAGAAAAAAATAAAGAAGCTTTAGATTGGTTTGAAAGAGGATATAAACATGGTATGAAAATCAATCAAAGGCTTACATATTCATATTATCTTCTGCGTGAAGGAAATCCCGAAAAAGCGGAAGAAATCTTAAATCGAATCTTAGCATTTAAGAATCAGGATGCAGTAAGAAACGTTGCTAAATCATATCATGCTTTAGTTCTTATGAAAACGGACAGGCTAGACGAAGCATTAGAAGAGCTTTTAGAAATATTCCCGACATATAAAACTACAACTATGTATGGAAGCATCGGCTCTTTATATCTGCAAATGGGAAATATAGAAGAAGCTGAAAAGTTTAGCTTGGAAGCTTATGATTTTAACAGTGACGACCCTGTAATTTTAGATAATTTAGTGCAGCTCTATAATAGAAAAGGTGAGTATGAGAAAGCTTTTTCATATTCAGAAGAACTGATGCAAAAAGCACCAACTTTTATCGAAGCATATTATGATGTGGCAGTTAGTGCAAAAGCACTCGGTAAAAAAGAGCTTGCTAAAGAATATTTAGAAAAAACAAAGAATATCAAAACTTCGTTTTTGTCGCAGATTTCACACGAGGACGTAGCGAGGTTATCAGAGGAATTAGATGGATAAAAAAGCTTTTAAAACACTTGAATTTAATAAGATTTTAGATCAGCTTTCTGCCTTTACTGATAATAAGGAAGTAAAGGACAGGATTTATTCACTCACGCCCGCAAAAACGTTTGACGACGTAAAAAATCTGTTAAAAGAAACGACAGAGGGCACGGGAATTATACTAAGACGCGGAAATCCGCAGTCGCTCAAAATAACAAACGTATCACCGTCAGTAAAAAAAGCTGAAATGGGCGGTGTTATGTCTGTTCGTGAGCTTTTGTCTTTGCGTGATTTGTGCGTGGTTGTAAGCGGCTTAAAGCGTTATATTTCTGACGATAAAGCTTTAGAAGAGGGAAGCATTTTGTCTTTAGGAATGTGCCTTTCGACGCTTCCTGACCTAAAAAAACGTATAGATGAAGTTATCGTATCAGAAGACGAGATTGCAGACACGGCATCGGGCGAGCTTTTTTCTATAAGAAAGAAGATGAAAACGCAGTCTGCAAGAATTCGTGAGGTTTTAAACTCTGTAATATCTTCATCAAAATATCAAAAAGCTCTGCAGGAGCCAATCATAACCTCGCGTGGCGACAGATTTGTTGTACCTGTAAAAGCAGAGTGTAAAAACGAAATACCTGGTATTGTACACGATTCTTCATCGTCAGGTGCTACAATCTTTGTAGAGCCTATGGCAGTGGTTGAGCTGACAAATGACTTATCAAGGCTTTCGGCCAATGAGAAAAAGGAAATAGAAAGAATAATAGCAGAGCTTTCAGCTTACTGCGCTCAATTTGTAGACGTAATCGAAGAAAACACAAAAATAGTATTTGAGCTTGATTTCATATTCTCTAAAGCTAAGCTTTCGATAAAGCATAATGGGGTAGAGCCAAAGCTCAATGATAAGGGATATATTTCAATAAAAAAAGGAAGACATCCGCTCCTTCCTACTGATAAAGTTGTTCCTGTCGATATATATTTGGGTGGCGAATTTGATACGCTGGTCATAACAGGTCCGAACACAGGCGGAAAAACTGTATCATTAAAAACACTTGGACTTTTCACACTTATGACACTTTCAGGACTTCATATAGGAGCGTCTGACTCAAGTGAAATGTCGTTTTTTACTGATGTTTTTGCAGATATCGGTGATGAACAGAGCATAGAACAGAGCCTTAGTACGTTTTCATCACATATTGTCAATTTAGTTGATATCTTAAAAAAAGTAAACGACAAAACATTGGTTTTAGCTGACGAGCTTGGTGCAGGTACAGACCCGACAGAGGGCGCTGCACTTGCCGTTTCAATCCTGGAATATTTGAAAGAGCGTGGTGCAAAGGTTGCAGCAACTACTCACTATAGTGAGCTTAAGATGTATGCTCTGTCTACAAAAGGGGTAGAAAATGCATCTTGTGAATTTGACATCAAAACACTTTCTCCCACCTATAAGCTTTTAATCGGTGTACCGGGAAAAAGTAACGCATTTGCAATTTCAAAAAGACTTGGTCTTGACGCTTCAATCATAGAAGCGGCAAATAATCACATAGCAGATGATAACGTAAAGCTTGAAGATGTGCTCACAAAGTTAGAAAAAAACAGACAACGCTCGGAGTATCAAAAAAGCAAGGCAGATGCAATGATGCGTGATGCACGCTCTATGCTTGATAAAGCGAAAAAAGCACAAAAAGAGGCAGATATAAAAACTAAAAAGCAGTTAGAAGAAGCAAGAATCGAAGCCTTGAGAATTTTAGAAACTGCAAAGGAAGAATCACAGAAAATAATTAAAGAATTAAGAGAAATCAAAAATATTGAAAGTGTAAAAGAGGCGATTGATGCTCAAAACCGTGCAAAAGATGCGCTGAAGGAACAGACAGACAAAGTTGCAGCTATTGGGGAAACAGATAAGAAAATAAACAGAAAACCACCTAAAAACTTAAAGCTAGGCGAAACTGTAAAAATACTGTCTTTGGATAAGGAAGCTTCTGTTTTAACTATCCCTGATTCAAGCGGAAACCTTTCCGTTCAGGCGGGAATTATGAAGATAAAGGTGAACCTAAAGGACTTAGTAAGGATAAAACAGGAAAACGAATATAAAGAACAAAAGAAAACAAATATGTATGCCGGAATGAGTAAAACGAAAGATGTAAGCACAGAAATAGACCTTCGTGGAATGCTCGCAGACGAAGCTGTGATGGCGGTTGATAAGTTCATTGATGATTCGCTTTTAGCATCACTAAAAACAATCACGATAATTCACGGCAAGGGCACAGGTGCTCTGCGCTCTGCTGTGACAGAATATTTAAGACATCACAGAAGTGTTGAAGGCTTTAGAGCAGGAAAATACGGAGAAGGAGAGCACGGCGTGACAGTTGTGACACTGAAATAGAGATGACATATGAAAAGCTCTTGCAAGTGATATAGTTTCGTGATATAATTGCAATAATCGGTAAAATTACCTATTGTACCCGAAGCCAACAGAGATGGTATACACAAGATAAGATATTAAAATCAGGAGGAAAGATAGTGAAAAAATTAATTACTCGCATTAAAGAAGACAAGGCTTTAGCAGCTTGTGCCGTGGTTTGTATGGTTGTTTTTGTGCTTACATTGATTCAAAATTTCCTAACCCCATTTGTATCTGACGACTGGTGCTATATGTTTGTATATGAGATGCCGGGAAATCCTACGGCAACCTCTGAAAGAGTAAACTCACTTTTTGATATTTTTCGTTCAATGAAGAATCATTGGAATTTATGTAATGGCAGGCTTGTGGCGCATGGCCTTTTGCAGGCAGTCCTTGCAACGAGCTATCCGGGAATAATGCATAAAGTTATTTTTAACATAGTAAATTCCCTGGTTTTCGTGTTGCTTGGAATTGTTATATCTTTGCATGCATCACATAAAAACAAAAACTCCAATGCACTTTTGTTAGCTTGTGTTTATCTAATGATGTGGTTCTTTTTACCTCAGTATGGCGCAACAGTTTTGTGGGCAAGTGGAGCTGCAAGTTATCTTTGGTGCGCTACAATTCTTTTGTTTTTTTTGTTACCTTACAGAAGATATGCTTTAGATCACGAAAATATTATGAAGGATAATTTGAAAAACGAGATTTTAATGGGAATATTTGGGCTTTTTGCGGGATGTACTAACGAAAACAGCGGCGGAGCTATAGCTTTTACTTGCATTTTATTCGTGATTTTTTACAAGACAAACAAAATAAAAATTCCAAAATGGTCTTTTTCAGGAATTGTTGGTACTATTATAGGAACAATCGTACTTATTTCATCTCCGAGTAATGACAAAATTTCAACGCCAATAACTCTTGATTTGCTTGCAGAGAGGATGAAAGAGATTGTCAATAAATCGAGTTATGTACTTTTCGGGTTGCTTGTTACATTTGCGATTGTTGTTATATTTGTTGTAATCACAAATGGTATGTCTAAAGACGATAATAAGAGAAAAGTGCTTCCGCTTATTTATATTTTAGGTGCATTGTCCTCAATTGGTGTTTTGATTTTTTCAGACTATATACCAGAAAGAGCCTGGTTTTTTGCAGTTTGTCTTACTATCTCCATGATTGGTTATTATTACGAAAAAATAGATTTCAAAATGATTAGCAAGGTTATACCTAAGCTTGTTGCAGTGACTCTTATAGTAATTTTTACCTTGTCATATTTTACAACTATTAAAGAATTACATAACTCTTATGAACAGACAAGGTTACAGCTTGACACTATATATGAAGCTAAAGAAAACGGAAGATCCGATGTTAAAATTGTAATGGTTAAGAGAAATGAGCACAAGCGTGATGTAATGTCAAAACCAAATGGTGTTGCAAGTTACGCACCACCATCTAACACTTGGGTGAATGCGTGGTCAGCTAAATATTTTGGGTTAGATAGAATCAGTGCAATTGATCTGCAACAATAGGGAGGTATTTTTTGATGAAGAATACTTTACGAAAGACAGGAATACAGAAAAATGAAAATCCTATTATGTCCGAGCTTAAAAAACCGATTATATATTTTCTTGCATTTTTCATTCCACTTTTATCTATGGCATTAATATATGCTTTGTTTGAGGTTTGGCCATTTGGAGATAAAACCGCACTTGTTATGGATTTAAACGGGCAGTATGCTGACTTTTTTGCATATTGGCATAAGGTTTTAAATGGAGAGGCAAGTATATTCTATTCCTTTAGTAAGGAAATGGGCGGAAGTGTTTTTGGGCTTGTTTCCTACTATCTTACGAGCCCGTTCTTTTTACTCGCTGCTATTTTTCCAAATTCCGTAATGCCGGAGGGTATCGCTCTGATTACGATGCTCAAAATTGGAACGTGTGGGCTTACATGTGCGATTTTTTTGAGCAACATATTTAAGAAAACAGATATATCTGTGGTGTTGTTTTCAATAGCGTATGCCATGTCAACTTACCTGATGCATTATCAGATGTGTATTATGTGGATGGACGGCGCGATATGGCTGCCGATTATTTTGCTTGGAACTGAGCATATTATTGAAAATAAATCAGGCAGATTGTTTCTTATAGCATATACTATGTCGCTGTTTTCTAACTATTATACAGCATATATAAATACGATATTTGTTATTCTGTATTTTTTCAGTCGCTATTTTATTCTTGTAAGTGCCTTTGATAAAAAAGATTTTTTGAAAAAAATACTTAAAATGCTCTGTCTGGGTTTTATTGGTGTATTACTCAGTATGGTTGTGCTTTTTCCCACATTTTTAGATATTTTAAATGGAAAAATGGCAGCAGGGGCATATGTTCCCGAAGGCTTTTTAAATATAGGAATAACAGGTATTTTAAGGCGTCTTTTCATTGGTCAATATGACACCATAACAAACAGCGGAGTTCCAAATATTTTTTGTGGAATGATTGTTGGTCTAATGAGTGTCGCTTTCTTTTTCAATTCAAGGATTTCCGTGCGAAAAAGATGTATAACAGGTGCAGTTTTTCTGGTTCTTTTAATAAGTTTTTTTGTTAAAGAAATCGATATGGCATGGCACATTTTCCAGTATCCCTCATGGTATCCATACAGATATGCGTATGTGTTTTGTCTTTTTGCTGTAATGACTGCGGCAAATGGTTTTTATGAAATGAGTTCAGGCTCACTAAAGAAACTGCCGATAGCATTTGACATATATTTGGTTTTGCTTGTTTTGGTATATTTTTTCGGACGGAACATAATTACAAACAAGACACTTGCTCTACTCAGTATAATACTGACAATTGTATATATTGCCGCATTTGTGATTTTTGCAAGAGGGAAAAAACAAGTTAAAAACATAGCGTGCGTGTTGTTGATACTAATTACCTGTTCTGAGCTTGTTACAAACGGGCTCGTTACACTTCATGGACTTAATAATGAGCATAAGTATAAATCAAGAAGTGAATATAAGGCACATGTAAACACTATAAGCACAAGCGTTGATACAGTTAAAAAGCAGGATGATGGGCTTTATCGTATGGAAAAGACGTTTACCAGAACTGATAACGATGCTATGACTTTTGGTTATAATGGAATGACGCACTATAGCTCAACATATAACAACAATATAGTGCAATTTAACAGAAATATGGGGATGCTTCAGGAATCGGTGCTGATAAGATATGTTGGCTCTACCATAGTAACTGACAGTTTGTTGGGTGTTAAATATGTTCTCTGTGATGAGAAGGCAGCTGACGATTATGAAGAAATTGAGAGTGCAGAGGGCGTTCAGATTTTTAAAAATCCTTATGCGCTTCCTTTAGGTTTTGCCGTAAATGCTTCTGTTTTAGAAACACTTCCTTATGAAGCATCGTATTTTAAAAATCAGGATTTGTTTGCAGAATCTATATTAGGCAAATCTTACTTTACTAAAATAGATGATGTGACGATAAAGGATTTTCAGTCGCTTGAGTTTATCGCATCAAAAAGCGGTACATATTATATCAGTCTTGCAAGCAAATATAATGGTGATATTATAGTTTCCAATGATGGTGAGACTATCATAAATCCATATGCTAAATCTACACAAAAGGTATTCTGTCTCGGTAACTTTTCACAAGGGGACTCCATTTCTGTTGAACTTCCGCAGATTTATGAGCTTAGAGGCGCGGAAATTGCTTGTATCGACACGGAAAGCTTTTATAACGATTGCCTTGAAAAGAAAAAAACTTCGGGACTAAATGTGGAAAAACATAGCGATACTTATATATCCGGCAGAGTAAATGTAAAAGAGGGAGAAATCCTTTTTACAACCATTCCTTACGATAAGGGGTGGACTGCATATGCAGATGGTAAAAAATGCGAAACCCTGTCTGCACAAAACACGTTTCTTGCGATACGTGTTCCACAAGGAGAACATGAAATAGAGCTTTATTACAGGGTTCCGGGTTTTGTGGCTTCTTTATGTATATCAGTTGCTACACTTATTGGTATATGTATTTATGCCATGCTAAAAAAACGCAGACAAACTAAGGATACTCAATAAAAAATCTGATATGATTTGTTTGGGTGTGCGGAAAATTAAGGTGACATATGAAAACAGTTTTAATTACAGGTGCTTCGCGCGGAATAGGTGCAGCGGTTGCAAGAGAGTTTGCACAAAATGGCTATAGAGTTATCATAAACTACAATAAAAGCAAAGAAAAAGCATTGCTTTTGGCTGAAGAAATCGGTGCTCTGGCAATTTACGCCGACGTATCGAAATCAGAAGAAGTCAAAAAAATGTTTGAAGAAATCGAGAAAAAATATGGCGGCGTAGATGTGCTCATCAATAACGCGGGCATTTCGCAAATCAAACTTTTTTCCGATATCACAGAACAAGATTGGGACGAAATGTTTAGTATAAACGTAAAAGGAATGTTTAACTGCACAAAATCGGCACTTCCATATATGATACACAAAAAGTGCGGAAAAATCATAAATGTTTCGTCGATGTGGGGGATAGCAGGCGCATCGTGCGAGGTGCACTATTCAGCATCAAAGGCTTCAGTAATCGGCTTTACAAAGGCACTCGCTAAGGAACTTGCTCCCTCGGGGATTTGCGTAAACTGTGTAGCACCCGGTGTGATTTCAACAGATATGTGCAGCGACTTGACTGATGAAGATATGCAGCTATTAAAGGAAGAAACACCACTTGGAAGAATAGGAAAGAGCGAAGAAGTTGCAAAAGCTATACTTTTTTTAGCATCAGGTGAAAGTGATTTCATAACCGGACAAGTCTTAAATATAAACGGCGGAATGGTGATATAATCAGTAGAAAAAATTTGGAGGCTGCAAATGAAATACGAAAAATCCTGCGGAGCAGTAGTTTTTACAAAAATCAATAATGATATTTATTGGCTGATTATCAGGTCACTCGAGGGAATTTACGGCTTTCCCAAAGGACATATGGAAAACGGTGAAACAGAAAAAGAAACGGCACAAAGAGAGATGTTGGAAGAAACAGGCATAAAGCCACGTTTTATTGACGGTTTTTTAGTGCGTGATGAATATCCTTTGCCAAGAAAAAAAGATGTGATAAAACAGGTTACATATTTTTTAGCAGAATATGATGGACAAGAGATAAAACCGCAGGCATCGGAGCTTATGAGTGCAGAGCTTTTAACCTTTGATGAGGCGATATCTTTAATGCAGTTTGAGAATACAAAACAAATTTTGAAAGAAGCAAATGATTTCGTAAAAAGGGAGAAAATATAATGAACAGACAGGAAAAAGCGGTAGAAAATCATAAAAAAGGATATAACTGCGCGCAGGCGGTAGCTTGTGCGTTTTGCGATATAACAGGTGTAGATGAAGATGTGCTTTTTAAAATGGCTGAAGCCTTCGGTGGTGGAATGGGTGGCACTAAAGGCGTTTGCGGCGCGGTGAGCGCTATGGTGATGATAGCAGGACTTTTAAATAGTAAAGGAATAGATAGCCTGCCCGAAACAAATAAAATGACAAGCTATAAAAAAGCAGGAGAAATGATAAGAAAATTTGAAGAAATGAATTCCACAATACTATGTAGCCGCTTAAAATTTGAGGGACTTCGCTCATGTGACGGTTGTATTATTGATGCAGTAAAAATAATTGAAGAGGAAATAAAAAATGCGTAATGTTGATTTAGTTTTAGAAGGCGGTGGTATGCGTGGCATATTCACGGCAGGGGTTTTAGATGCCTTTATGGAAAACAACATCGAATTTAAACGTATTTTTGCCGTATCTGCGGGAGCCTGTCATGCTTGCAGTTTTTTATCAGGACAAAAAAAGAGAGCCTATAATGTAGGTGTTGACTATCTGGACAATAAGCACTATTGCAGTTTATATAGTCTATTAACAACTGGAGATTTATTTGGTGCTAAATTTGTATATGATGAAATTCCAAATAAGCTTAATCTTTACGATTATGATGCATTTAACAAAAACGAAACTGAGTTTTATGCTACTGTGACAAACGTTGAAACAGGCGAGCCTGAATATATTAGGATTTCGGATATGAGAAAGGATATAGTTTATGTACGTGCCTCAAGCTCACTTCCGCTTGTGTCAAAAATAGTAAAGGTAGATGGCAAAAAATATCTAGACGGCGGAATAGCAGACTCCATCCCTGTAAAACACTCACAAAAAACAGGCAGCCCAAAAAGTGTAGTGGTGCTGACTCAACATAGAGGATACAAAAAAGAGCCAAGCAGTACATCTAAACTTATTAAGCTTTTATATGCAAAATATCCGAAATTTGCAAAAAAAGCCTGTGACAGATATTTAATGTATAATGATACACTTGACTATATTGAAGCGGAAGAAAAAAAAGGAAAGCTTTTTGTTATAAGACCTGATGCACCACTGAAAATTGGTCGGATTGAAAAGAATAAAGAGGCTTTAACAGAAGTCTATTTGGCAGGCTATAAAAAGTGCATAGATGTTATGGAAAAACTGAAAGAATTTTTAGAAGAAGCATAATAAGAAAAAAATATCTTATTTACATAAAAATGCTTGACATTTGTATCCAAAACAGATATAATATATATCGTTAATTTGGGGGTGAATGTCATGATTTGTGATGTTTCATCTATTTTAAAGGTAACAGGTGCTAAAATCTGTATAGATGAAAAGGTCTCAAGTTTTAGTGGAGAATCGGCAGATGACGTGGTTTTGTACGATGTTTCCATTAAAGGCGAGATAAAAAACATCGGTGATGTTTTGGAGTTTAGTGCTGAGGCCTCAGGTAAGCTGAAAGCAGAATGTGCCAGATGCTTAAAGCCATTAGTAGCAGATTTTAATGTTGAGTTTACCGAAATGCTGAAAAATGTTGATGAGGAGATTTCTGATAAAGATGCAGTTGTAATCTTTGAAGGAAACCTGATTGAGCTTTACGACATAATAAGGAGCAACATATTAGTGGGCTTATCAACTAAATATTTATGCAGTGAAGATTGCAAAGGGATTTGCCCGGTCTGCGGTGCAGATTTAAACGAATCTGACTGCAGCTGTGAAAAGGATTATATAGATCCAAGACTTGAAGGGTTAAGAAAACTCTTGGAGAAAGATCAGGAGGTGTAGTACGATGGCAGTACCAAAAAGAAAAACTTCAAAAGCAAGAAGAGATAAAAGAAGAGCAAATTGGAAATTAGCTATTCCGGGTTTAGTAGCTTGCAAGCAGTGCGGAGAGTTAATCATTCCTCATAGAATTTGCAAAGCTTGCGGATACTATAACGGCAAAGAAGTCGTTGCAAAAGAAGCGTAAAATTATCAAATTGCTGCAAATGAATTAGAGAAGGAAAGTTTTGTCCTTCTCTATTTTTGCATTATAGCCAAATGAAAGGTTATGTGAAAATTATGGTAAAAAACAAGGGTGCATATGTCATATCGGTAGAAAAAGGTAGTATTGCAGAAGAAATCGGGATAGAAAAAGGTGACACAATACTCTCTATAAACAATACTGAAATTGAGGACTATCTTGACTATAAATTTCTATCATCTCAAGAAGAAATCATAATGACAGTGAAAAAGGCTACAGGGGAGCTTTTTGAGTTTGAGATATATAACGATTATGGCGAAGAGCTTGGCATAAACTTTTCAGATATACTCTTTGGAAGTGCCAAAAGTTGTACAAACAAGTGTGTTTTCTGCTTTATAGACCAGCTTCCCAAAGGTATGAGAAGTACTATGTATTTTAAAGACGATGACACACGTCTTTCCTTTTTGCATGGAAACTATGTAACCCTTACCAATATGAAAAAAACGGATATAGAAAAGCTGATAAAATACAGAATATCACCCGTCAACATTTCCGTTCATACAACAAACCCGGAGCTAAGGGTGAAAATGCTTGGTAATCCAAAAGCTGCAAATATCATAGAGCAGATTGAAATGCTAAAGTCAGGCAGAATTGAAATGAATATGCAGATTGTTCTGTGCAAGGGAATTAACGATGGAGATGAGCTTATAAATTCACTAAATACACTTGCATCTTACTATCCGCAAGTCAGAAGTATCTCAGTTGTGCCGGTAGGACTCACAAAATTCAGAGGCGGACTCTTTCCACTTGAAGAAATCACACATGAAGATTCAAAAAAGGTAGTTAAGCAGGTTACTGCTTTACAAAATATTTACCTTGAAAAATATGGCTCAAGAATAGTCTATCTGTCAGACGAGTTTTATATAAACGCGGGTTTTCCGCTTCCAAAACCTGAAGAATACGAGGATTTTCCGCAGATTGAAAATGGTGTAGGACTAATTTCAAGTATGGAAGAAGAATTTATATCTGCCTTAAATGAAAAACATATACAAAGCTTTTTTGGAAAAAATGTAATTGCGACGGGAAAACTTTCCTATGATTTTATTAAAAGTCTTGTAGAAAAGGCAAAAAAGATGTATAATAATCTTGATGTAGATGTTTGTCTGATTGAAAATGACTTTTTTGGAAAAACAGTCACAGTTTCAGGCCTCATTTGCGGAAAAGATATAATAAAGAATTTAAAAGATAAAAGCTATGACCGTCTACTCATAACAAAGTCAATGCTCAAAGCCGATGAAGATGTTTTTTTAGATGACGTGACGGTTTGTGATTTGGAAAAAGAACTGAGTTTGAAAGTTGTGCCGGTCTATAATGATGGCTATGACTTTTTGGAAAAACTCTTAGGATAGAATTAGAGGTGATTATATGCCAAAACCGGTAGTTGCAATAGTGGGCAGACCAAACGTTGGAAAATCCACATTGTTCAATAAAATAGTGGGCGAGCGAATCTCAATAGTAGATGATAAGCCTGGTGTCACACGTGATAGAATATATCAAGAAGCCGAGTGGCTTACAAGAAAATTTATGTTGATTGACACGGGTGGTATTGAGCCTAAAAATGATGACGTAATATTAAAAAATATGCGTCTTCAGGCAGAACTTGCAATCGACCACGCAGACGTTATCATATTTATGGTAAATGTCTCAGATGGCTTGGTAGCAGCAGATTCAGATGTCTGCACAATGCTAATGAAATCGGGAAAACCTGTCGTGCTTGCAGTTAACAGAGTAGATAATATCGGCGCACCGCCAATGGAACTTTATGAGTTTTATAATCTTGGAATTGGCGACCCGATTGCCATTTCATCACTTCACGGACTCGGCGTTGGTGACCTTTTGGATGAGGTGTTTAAATATATCCCCGAAACTGATGACGAAGAAGAGGAAGATGACAGCATAAAGGTTGCCGTTGTCGGCAAGCCAAATGCAGGTAAATCATCGCTTATAAATAAGATTTTAGGTGAAAACAGAGTAATAGTATCATCAATCGCAGGAACCACGCGTGATGCAATCGATTCAGCCTATACAGACGGAGAAACTAAATATACTTTAATCGACACTGCGGGCATGAGAAAACGCGGTAAAATCGATGAATCAATTGAAAGGTATAGTGTAATAAGGTCGCTTACTGCAGTAGAAAGATGCGATGTCTGTGTTATCGTGGTGGATGCAAAAGAAGGTATAAGCGAACAGGATTCAAAAATTGCAGGATTTTGTCACGAACAGGGAAAAGCCTGCATAATAGCAGTCAATAAATGGGATTTAATAGAAAAAGACTCAAAGACCATGGAGCGCTTTAAAGAAGAAGTGCAAAAAGAGCTTTCATTTATGCTATATGCCCCTGTGATATTTATATCAGCACTCACAGGTCAGCGAATTCCAAAGCTTTTTGACCTGATAAAATATGTAAATGAGCAGAACCTAATGAGAATTAAGACGGGTATGCTTAATGACGTTTTAACGGAGGCGACGATGAAAGTTCAGCCGCCGTCTGATAAAGGTAAACGTCTTAAGATTTACTATATCACACAAACGGGTGTGCGTCCGCCTACCTTCGTGATTTTTGTAAATAATAAAGAATTAGCGCACTTTTCATATGTAAGATATATTGAAAATCAGATAAGAGGCGTGTTTGGATTAGAGGGAACACCGCTTAAGTTCATCATACGTGAGCGTGGAGAACAATCGAAAGGAGAATAACTATGGTTTATGCAATTATATTATCATTTGTTTTGGCATATCTGCTGGGTAGCTTAAACACATCAGTAATCGTAGGAAAGTTTGCAGGAGTTGATGTAAGAACAAAAGGAAGCGGTAACGCAGGCATGACAAATACACTGCGTGTAATCGGTAAAAAAGCCGCAGCTTTAGTTTTTATATTTGACTTTTTGAAAACTATTGTTGCACTTTTTTTAGCGGGATTAATCGCTAAAGTTTTTGATAATCAAAACGCAGAGCTATTAGAATATTGCAAATATATAGGTGCATTTGGCGCAGTTTTAGGACACAATTTTCCTATATATTTTGGCTTTAAAGGTGGCAAGGGTATCGTTTCATCAATTGCAGTTATACTCTTTCTTGATTACAGAATAGGTATCATAATTGCAGTCGTTTGTATTGCGATTATGATAATCACAAAATATGTATCACTTGGTTCCGTTATTGGTGCAATTATTTATCCTATATTCGTAATTGCATTTAACACAAACTTTGAAAGCAAAACAGTTCCATATTATATAGCAATGTCTGTTGCTATCTCTCTTTTAGCACTTTACAGACACAGAGCAAACATCAAACGTTTACTGACAGGAACAGAATCAAAAATAGGACAGAAAAAAGAGTAGCAGCTTTTTGGAAAGGAATTTAATATGAGCAGAAAAATCAGTGTCATAGGTTCAGGCGGATGGGGCACAGCAATCGCCGTGTTACTTAGTAAAAACGGTCATAACGTGACGTTGTGGTCATATCTGAAAGAAGAGTCTTCCGACTTAGCAAAATACAGAGAAAATAAGCCATTCTTACCGGGAATTAAGCTACCTGATTCAATATCTTTTACAAACGATTTAAAAGAGGCAGCAGATGCTGAGATTATTTTTATGGTAACTCCGTCTAAGGCTATGAAGCAAACTGCAGAAAATCTTGCGCCATACGTAAAAGACGGTACAATAATCGTCAGTGCATCAAAGGGCTTAGAGGAGAGCACGCAAAAACGTCTTTCTGAAGTAATAAAAGATAAAATACCAAATGCTTTGGTTGCAGTTATGTCCGGTCCATCTCATGCAGAGGAAGTTGGACTTGGTCTTCCTACAACAAACGTCGTTGTTGCAGAGAATTTAGAGATTGCCCAGCTTTTGCAGGATATACTAATGAACGATAGCTTTAGAGTATATACAGGCACAGATATGGTAGGAGTTGAGTTTGGCGGAGCGTTAAAAAACGTCATAGCACTTGCTGCAGGTATTTCGGACGGACTTGGTTTTGGTGATAATACAAAAGCGGCGCTTATGACAAGAGGAATGCAGGAAATTTCAAGACTTGGTGTTGCGCTTGGAGCTAAGGCTGAAACGTTTTTTGGTCTTTCAGGTATTGGGGACTTAATCGTAACTTGCACGAGTATGCACTCAAGAAACAGACGTGCAGGAATACTTATAGGTAAGGGATACTCAGCAGAAGATGCTATCAAAGAGGTTAAGATGGTAGTTGAGGGATTCTACACAACAAAAAGTGCATATCTTCTGGCAAAAAGAGCAGGAGTTGAAATGCCGATAGTAGAAGAAGCACATAAAATATTGTTTGAAGGTAAACCTGCACGAGATGCGGTTTTAAATCTTATGCTAAGAGATAAAAAACACGAATCAGAAAAAAGCTTGCTTTAAATTAGGAAGGGGGCTAAAACTTGAAATTTAATTTTTGGTCACGAAAGAATAAAGATGAGGATGTAGTTACCGAAACACTAACTCCACCAACGGAAATATCCGAAGAAGTGACAGAAGAGATAGTAGAAGAGATAGTAGAAAATGAGCCTGAAGAAGAAATCATAGAAGAAAAAGAAAATGATGGTTTTTTTGTAAGACTAAAAAATAGTATTTCTAAAACAAAAAGTGTAATTACAGAAAGAATAGACGGAGTATTTCAGAGCTTTAAAACAATAGATGATGACCTATATGACGAGCTTGAAGAAATACTCATAATGGCAGATATTGGCGCAGCTACAACATCATTTATATTGGATGAGCTAAAAGACAGAGCAAAAAAAGAAGGTGTACGTGAGCCTTGCGAATTAAAGGAACTGCTAAAGGCTATAATAAGCGAAATATTAGAGAGTACAAACAATGAAATGAACTTAGGCGGCAGCCCTGCCGTAGTTGTTGTAATCGGTGTAAATGGTGTTGGTAAGACAACATCAATAGGTAAAATGGCTGCTATGTATAAAGCTCAGGGCAAAAAGGTAATACTAGCAGCAGCAGATACCTTCAGAGCAGCGGCTATAGACCAGCTTGAAATATGGGCAGAGCGTGCTGGGGTAGAAATAGTAAAACACAGAGAGGGTGCAGATCCGTCTGCCGTTGTCTTTGATGCCATAGCGGCTGCAAAGGCTAGAGAAGCAGACATAGTTATCTGTGATACTGCAGGCAGACTCCATAACAAAAAACCACTTATGGAAGAACTTAAAAAGGTTGCACGTGTAGTAGAGCGAGAATCGGGAAATGATAATTTTGAGTCACTTCTTGTTTTAGATGGTTCTACAGGACAGAATGCACTTATTCAGGCACAGGAATTTGCAGCTGTAAGCCGTATTACAGGCGTAATACTTACAAAGCTTGACGGAACTGCAAAGGGCGGTGTTATCATACCGCTTGCTAAGGAACAGAATATTGGTGTTAAATTTATCGGTATAGGTGAAAAAATTGACGATTTAAGACCGTTTGACCCAAAGCAGTTTGCACAGGCACTATTTGAAGAATAAAAGGAAGGATTGTAATGGACTTTAATAATTTTTCATCAGGTAATTTTTCGGGCTTTGATGTGAAAAAACCGAAACATTTTAAGATTTGGATAGCTTTGGCTTTGATAGTATTAGCTATTATCGCAGTGATAGGCCCTACTGTTTCATTTTTGATGGAATATTGGCAATTAAAAGAAATTAATCCTGAATATACAAGCATATTTTTTACAAACATATGGGCGAAAATCCTGACATTTGCAAGCAGTTTTTTAATATTTTTCATAGTTTTCCTTGTTAATGTGATGATTTTAAAGCGCCTGGCAATAAAAAAATATTTTAATTTGCCATTCTTAAACAAAAAATGGCCATATGTTTTATTGTGCTTTTTGCTTTCCTTTTTTGCAGGCAGAATAGCGGGTGATGACTTATACGTTAAGCTTCTTTCTGCATTGAATGGCGAAAGCTTTGGTATAACTGATGCTTTGTTTTCTAAAGATGTAGGATATTATATATTCGTTCGTCCTTTTTTAACATCGATAATTGGCGGAGTAAAGACTCTCCTTATTTTACAAACTGCCGCTTTGTGCATTGTTTATTATCTGGTTTTTGCTAAAAACGGATACAGAAACTTAAAGGAAATAGTACAGACGCAAATAGGTGCAGTTTTGCACATTTTAGTTAATGTTATAATCTATTTCATTTTAATTATGCTGTCATATCAGTTCACGGCAGAAAATCTTTTATATTCACAGTTTGGTTCATCAGTTGCAGGCGCAGGATTCATAGAAGCAAATATTTTAGCAAACTACTATAAAGCAGCGCCATTTATAATTTTAGCTGTGATAGTTTTTGTAGTAATATTCTTATACAGAAGAAAATATATCGGTGCACTGATATGTTTAGCCGTAGTTCCTGTTATTTCAATCCTTGTTAATATCGCAGGGGTAGCAGTGGATTCATTAGTTGTAAATCCTAACGAACGTAATGTACAAAGTAAATATATTGCAAACAATATAGATGCTACGCTCCAGGGTTTTGACTTAAATGATGTTAAAGATGTCGAATACGAAATCAATAATAACTTAACGATTGCTGATGTAACAGACAGCAGAACGGAAATAGATAATATAAGAATAACTGATTTCCGTGCGTCGCTTACAGCGTATAATCAGCTTCAGTATTTCAGGAAATACTATAAGTTTAATGATATTGACGTAGTACCGTATGAAATTGACGGAGAGCTAAATGCAATATTCATGTCTGCGCGTGAAATGAATAAAGAAACATATAACGTAAATGAAGCGGGACTCATTCCTGAAAATCAGGCAGGCACAAATCAGGCAGTACAGTCATATGCAAACAGAATGTTTAGATATACACACGGTTTCGGTGTTGTTGCAAGTCCGATAAATGAAGTAACGCAGGAAGGTCAGCCTGAGTTTATTGTACGTGATATTCCGCCTGTGGCAGAGAAGGGTCTCCCTGAAATCACGCAGCCGAGAATTTATTACGGCGAGCTTACCAATGACTATGTAATAGTTGGAGGAAGCAATAAAGAGCTCGACTATTCCGAGGGTATAACTGACATTGAATATACGTTTGACGGAGATACAGGAATAGAAATGACACCGCTTAAACGTTTGATTTTTGCGGCGTATTACGGCGATTACAGAATGTTATTTTCAAATAACATCTCAAGCGACAGTAAGCTTTTGATAAACAGAAATATTATGAAAAGAGTCGAGAGGGTAGCACCATTTTTATCATATGACTCTGACCCATATATCATAATAGCCGATGACGGAACACTCAAATGGATAATTGACGCCTATACTACATCATCATATTATCCGTATGCACAGAGATATAACGGTATTAACTATATAAGAAATTCAATTAAAGTTATAATTGATGCCTATACGGGCGATATGAAGTTTTATGTAATTGATGAAAACGACCCGATAGCAAAAACATATAGAAACATCTATCCAAAACTGTTTGCAAATGGACCGCTTCCAGAGGAAGTAATAAACCATATAACAGTTCCTGAACATATGTTTAAGCTCCAGAGAGAAGTCTACGAAACATATCACGTAAAAGATGCAGGACAGTTTTATGATAAAGCAGACGTGTGGAGTGTCGCAACAGAGAAGTATGAAAACAGCGATATAGAAGTTGAGCCATATTTTAACGTTATGAAAATTGACCCGAACGGCAAAGAAGAGCTTGTATTAACAACTCCTTTCGTTTTAGAGGGTAAATATAATATGGTAGGATTTTTGATGATGCGCACCGAAAAAGACCACTATGGCGAGATGATTCTTTACAGAATGCCAAAAAATGAGACAATCTATGGCACAATGCAGATTGAAAACAGAATTGATAACGACCCTGAAATCTCAAGAGAAATGACACTCTGGAATAGCGGGGGTTCAACTGTAATAAGAGGAAATCTCTTGGTTGTACCCTTTAAGAATTCAATTTTGTACGTTGAGCCTGTTTATATTTCAACGCAGAATCAGTCATCACTTCCTGAGCTTAAACGTATAATTGTTGCATATAAGGATAATATAGCAATGGAAGAAACGCTAATCGAGTCTTTAACAAAGGTAATAGGAACTGAAGGCTCTTCCCAAACAGAAATGCCCGAGGATTTGGTAGTCCCCCAGACACCAAATCAGGATGTTAATGATGCTAAAGATGCTATCGAAAAGGTTTTAGACAGCTATGAAAAATTTAAAAATGCAACTAAAGATAATGATTTTACAAAAATGGGCGAGAGCTTAGATGAGCTTGATAAGTATATGAAAGAGCTTGAAAAGAATAGATAACAAAAAAATTCCACCAACTTTGGTGGAATTTTTTTGTTATCCTTACTTTATTTTATTTCTTCAAAGTCTGCAGCGCCGTGCTTGCAAAGCGGACAGATATAATCATCCGGGAGCTTATCTCCCTCATACACATATCCGCAAATCTTGCAAACAAATCCCTTTTTGCCGTCAGTTTCAGGCTTCGGCTTAACATTGTTTTGGTAGTATGTGTATGTCATTGTTTCAAGGTCAGTAATAACCCTTGATTCTGTTACAGAACAGATAAACATTCCATGTGTATCTAAATCAATATAATCCGTAACCTTAAGAGACATAAATGAGTTTATATATTTTGGCAGGAATACAAGTCCGTTGTCAGAACGTAAAACGTCAATACCGCTAAACTTATCAGCCGTTCTTCCGCTCTTAAATCCAAAGTTTTCAAACACACTAAATGGTGCATCAACTGATAAGCAATTGATATTCATTTTGCCTGATTGCTTGATTACGTGATGCGAATAATTTTCCTTGTTAATCGTAACAGCAATTCTGTTTGGAGTGTTTGTCACCTGCGTAACAGTATTTACGATTAAGCCGTTATCCTTTTTGCCATCGTTTGATGTCACAACATATAAGCCATAGCCGATGTTAAACAGAGCAGTAAGGTCGTTTTTGTTTGCGGTGGAATCCTGTTTTGCAAGATAATCACGGCAAAGCTCATCAGATAAGCTTTCAAGCTGAGCATTACTTTCTTCATTTAGTGCTGACATTATTGTAACAGTGGCATTAGTATATGTGATGTTTTTGCTCTTTTCAAACATACCTTTCATCACTTTTGTAGCCATTGGTGCCCAACTTCCGTTTTCGACGAAAGCTAAAGTTCTGTTCTGGAAATTACGTTCTGTTAGGTGATTAATAAATTCACGCATAAACGGGAATATTTCCGCATTATATGTTGTTGTAGCGAGTACGAGCTTGTTATACCTGAATGCATCTTCAACGGCTTCTGCCATATCGCATCTTGCTAAGTCGTTTATAACAACCTTTGGGCAACCTTTTTCTTTGAGCTTTTCGGCAAGCTGCATAACTGCTTTTTTTGTGTTGCCGTAAACTGATGTATATGCAATAACAATTCCCTCAGATTCAGCTTCATAGCTTGACCATATATTATAAAGGTTTAGATAATACCCTAAATTCTCTGTAAGTACAGGGCCGTGGAGCGGACATATAATGCTTATGTCAAGACCTGATGCTTTTTTTAGAAGGCTTTGCACCTGCGTGCCATATTTTCCAACTATACCGATATAGTAGCGGCGAGCTTCGCATGCCCAGTCTTCCTCTATATCCAAAGCACCGAATTTTCCAAATCCATCAGCAGAAAATAAAACCTTATCAGTGGAATCATAGGTTACGATAACTTCAGGCCAATGCACCATAGGCGCAGTTACAAAAGTAAGCTTGTGCGTTCCTAAATCAAGCGTATCACCCTCAGCTACCACAATCTGATTGTCTTTAAAATCGTTACCGAAAAAGCCTTTCATCATATTAAAAGCTTTAGCTGATGAAACAATTTTTGCATCAGGATATGTTTTTATAAAATTGTGTATGTTTGCAGAATGGTCAGGCTCCATATGCTGAATTATGAGATAGTCAGGAGCTTTGTCGCCTAATGCCTTTTGAATATTGTCAAGCCATTCGTGAGTAAAACGTGCATCAACAGTATCCATAATTGCAATTTTACTATCCATAATAACATATGAATTGTATGACATACCGTTTGGTACAACATATTGACCTTCAAACAAATCAACTTCGTGGTCATTTACACCTATATATAATATATCCTTTGTTATTTTCATGTTTTAGTCCTCCTAATAACTATAATATATATTTTCCATATATAACACGGTTTATTCCTGCTAAATCTTTTATAAAAGCGATTTCAGAAAAACCGCAATTTTGCATTATATCAAAAACGTCTTGTGCCTGATTGTGTCCAATTTCAAAACAGAGCATACCTCCGTCTTTTAAAAGATGTTTTGAAAGAGTAGTTATTTTCCTGTAAAAGATAAGACCATCATCGCCTCCATCTAATGCTAAAGCCGGTTCAAAATCTCTAACATCTTTCATAAGCGAGGAAATATCAGCTGATTTGATGTATGGTGGATTTGATACAATACAGTCGAATTTCTTATCTATACTAAAATCAGCAAGTACGTCTTTTTTTATGACGTTAACTCTGTCTTTAACACCGTTTTTTTCTGCATTTTCTTTAGCGGTATCATAGCATACATCCGAAATATCAACGGCTGTTATGAAGCTATCCTCTAAATATTTTGCAAGACTTACGGCTATTGCACCGCTTCCTGTGCACAAATCTAAAATCTGCACGCTTTTACCTTTGTATGAATCAATAATATGACAAACTAAAGTTTCTGTGTCAGGACGGGGGATTAATACGCCCTGCATAACCTTAAAGTCAAGCGACATAAACTCTTTAGTGCCTGTAATATAGCTAAATGGCATACCTTTAGCTCTTTTTTTTATCTGGTTAAAAAAAGTTTCTGCATCACTTTCATCCAAAACTTCACTTTGGTGGAGTATAAGCCATATGCGTTCTTTTTTTAGTGTGTGTGCAAGTAAAAGTTCGCTTTCAAATCTGTAATTTACATCAAAAAGGCTGTCTGCGAGCAGTTTTGCACCTTTGTTAATAGCATCAATAACCTGCATATTCTTACCACTTGTCATCTTCTTTGTTATCTGTTAAAACAGCTTTCAGTGCACAAATAGCAACCTCTAGCTGACTTTCATCAGGCTCTTTTGTTGTAATCTTCTGAAGTAATTTTCCCGGAGCACTCACGAGCTTCATAAATTTTCCCGTGCTTCTTCCTGCAAATTTGATAATTTCATAGGAAATACCTGCAACAACAGGGAGTAGAAGAAGTCTTATTAAAAGTCTCTGGATGGGGTTTTCCCAAGATATGAAAGAGAATAGAATTATACTCACAATCATAACGATAAAGAGAAAGCTTGTTCCGCAACGCGGGTGAAGTGTAGAAAATTTCCTTGCATTTTCCACAGTAAGCTCTTCACCGCTTTCATAACAGAAAATGGTTTTATGCTCAGCACCGTGATATTCAAAAACTCGTCTTATATCTTTCATTAGTGATGCCAAAAAGAGATATAAGAGGAAAATTCCTATTCTAATAACACCTTCAAGTATGGTAGCAACAACGTTATTAAGACCTGCAAAGTCACGCAGTAGCCCAACTAAAAACGCAGGAAGCATCATAAAGAGTCCAACGGAAAAGAAAAGAGCAACAATAACAGAACCAAAGATAGCCCATGACATAAATTTGTCTGTCTTTTCTTTGTTTTTTGCAATTTCTTCCTCTGTCATTTCCTTTTTCTTTTCTTTGTAGTCATCATCTTCTAAGTCCTGAAATTCTGCAGAAAACATTAAAGCCTTAGTTCCCACAATGAGCGATTCAAAAAATGATACAACACCTCTTATGATAGGTAGCTTTAATATTTTGCATTTTTGCATAACTGAAGAAACAGGTCTGATATCTGTTATAATTTCACCATCAGGTTTACGAACAGAAATCGCAATATCTTTCGGTCCGCGCATCATAACGCCTTCCATAACAGCCTGCCCGCCAATGCTAGTCATATGACATTTTTTATTTTCACAATCTTTTTTATTCAATATAAAGTCCCCTTAAAGTAATCATTTGATATAATTATAACACAAAAAAAATATTAAGTATATATATTTAACAAAAAATTTTTATCTTTTGTTGCCAAGAATTTAATTTAGTGCTATAATTGACATATACAGAATTTTATTTCATAAAATTCTCAAGAGCTAATGCTCTTTCGTGCTCTGTCGAGCACTATGTCAATTGACGGCGTCGTAAAAATGTCCTTGCAAGCAAACATTTTTACTCCTGGTAGAATTGACATCTAAATTGTACAAAATTCTATAATTGACATATATAGAATTTTGTAATAAAGAGAAATATGATATAAAAGTTAAGGAGAAACAAAATGAAATATGTAGTATTTTTAGGCGATGGAATGGCAGACTTTCCTTGTGAAAAATTAGGCGGAAAAACGCCACTTGAGCTTGCAAAAAAACCTAATATTGATAATATTGCAAAAAATGGAATAGTGGGACTTTGCAAAACTGTTGACGATGGTCTGTCACCGGGAAGCGATGTTGCAAACCTTTCCGTGCTTGGGTACGACCCACTTGTTTACTATACGGGACGTTCACCGCTCGAGGCACTGAGTATAGGTGTTGATTTAAAGAATACAGATGTCACATTCAGGGCAAATATAGTAACACTTTCAGACGATGAGCCATATGAAAAAAAGACTATGGTTGATTATAGCTCCGGTGAAATAACAACAAAAGAATCAACGGAGTTGATTGAATATTTAAAGGAAAATATTGTAGTTGATAAAATCAAGTTCCATAGCGGAATAAGCTATCGTCACTTAATGGTAGCACACGGTGGAAGCACAAATGTAAAACTCACACCTCCGCACGATATTTCAGACAGAGTAGTAACGGAGTATCTTCCAAAAGGTGATAATGCAGATGTTATTTTGGATATTATGAAGAAAAGCTATGAGCTTTTAAAAAATCATCCAATAAATAAAAAGAGAATGACTGAAGGTAAAAATCCAGGTAATTCATTGTGGATATGGGGTGAAGGCAAAAAGCCACGCCTTGATAAATTCTACGATAAATTCGGTCTGAAGGGAAGCATCATTTCTGCAGTTGACCTTTTAAAAGGCATAGGAAAAGGTGCAGGTATGAACGTTCCATATGTAGAGGGTGTAACGGGAAATATTGATACAAATTTTGACGGCAAAGCACAGGCTGCAATTGATGAACTAAAAAACGGTCAGGATTTAGTATATATTCACGTTGAAGCACCTGATGAATGTGGGCATCAGGGACATTTGGAAAATAAAATTCAGGCAATAGAGCTCTTTGATGAAAAAATTGTAGGACCCTTAATGAACTATCTTGAAAATTGCGGTGATGAGTATAGTGTTTTGGTAATGCCTGACCATCCGACACCTATAAGCCTTAAGACTCATGTGCGTGACAGTGTACCGTTTGCGATGATGAGAAGTAACGGAAAAGAAAAATCAGATGTGGAATATAACGAAGAAAACGCAAAAAATTCAGGTAATTTTATCGAAAAAGGCTCAAATCTGATGGTTTTATTTACAGGTATTGACAAATAATAACATTTATGTTATTATATAGTAAATTACTGTGTGGAGGTGTTATCGTTGATTGAGAGGGCGGATATAGAAAGGGTCCGAAATATTCTGACAGAAAATGTCGGAAAAAGAATTCGTCTGACTGCAAAAAAAGGCAGAAAGAGGGTCATTGTAAGACAAGGCTATATTAAAGCTACATACCCATCACTTTTTATAGTTGTTTTGGATAGTGTTTCAGAATTTGCAACAGGCGGTCGCACAGTATCTTTTAATTATTCAGACATCTTAATTAACGCAGTAAGCATCACGATAATTGACACCAAACAGGAAGTTGAATAGTAAATTTTAGCGGACAGTTGGCAAATGCCGACTGTCCTGTTTAAATTATTGCAAAAAATATGGACAAACACTATTATTTATTATATAATGTTTAAGTTAAAAGACGCAGAATTGTAGGTGATTTTTTGCTTATTGCAGTTTTTAGTGATACTCATGGCGATAATACGGCTATGCTTAACATTTTAGAACGAAACAGAGAAATAAAGGCCTGTATTCATTGTGGTGATATTGCAGATGATATTGATGCAATAAAGATGTGTTTTCCAAGACTCATAGTTTGTGGAGTCAGGGGAAATAACGATTATTTTACCGACTATCCCAGAGAAATCGTCACGGAGCTTGGCGGTCTTAAGTTTTTCATAACTCACGGTCATCACTATGCTGTGAAAATGGGGGACAGGGTAGTGAAATTTGAAAGCAGAAGTCGAGGTTGCGACATATGTATTTATGGTCATACCCATAAAGAATGCTTAAATATTGAAGATGACGGACTGATTGTTTTAAATCCCGGTTCAGCAAAGGGATTTGGGACATATGCCATTATTGACACAGAAACAAAAGAAGTTACAATACATAAAATTTAAGGTCAGGTGATAAAGATGTTACTCGTAATCGACGTAGGAAATACAAATACTGTTTTAGGTCTGTATGACAAAGATACACTAGTACAAAGTTTCAGGATGTCAACGGATAAAAACCGCTCATCAGACGAAATAGGTATGTTTATAATGCAGATTTTGATGGCAAAGCAGCTTGATGTCAGCCAGATTGAAGATGTAATCATCGCATCTGTTGTTCCCCCGCTTATGCACTCGCTGGAAAATGCGATAAAAAAATATTTAAATCTTACGCCATATGTTGTAACGCATAAAACACCACTTGGTATGAGGATTTTACTTGATAATCCGAAAGAGCTTGGAACAGACAGACTCGTAAACGCATTTGCAGCTGCATACCTTTACGGCGGACCTGTTATAATAATAGACTTAGGAACAGCGACAACATTTTGTGCAGTCAATGAAAATGGCGACTATTTGGGCGGTGCGATATACCCAGGTTTAAAGATTTCGGTTGATGCGCTTGTTGAAAAGACAGCGAAACTTCCGCGCGTTGAAATAACAGAGCCTGACGAAGCTATAGGCAAAAATACAATTTCCGCTATGCAATCTGGCCTTTACTACGGCTATGCAGGTATGATTGACTATATCGTAGAAAAGTTCAAACAGGAATTGGGTGCGCCTGATGCAAAAGTGGTTGCGACGGGTGGCCTTTCAAAACTTATTGCTTCTGAGTCAAAAGCGATAGAAATCATCAACAGAGATTTGACATTAACAGGTCTTAAACTGATTCACGATAAAATTAATATGAACAAGGGAAATTAGTATGGTAAAATATCATAACTTATCCGAAGATATTAAAAATAGAATATTAAGAGATAGAAATATGGAAGGTGTTTTTGACCCTGCCATAAGAAGAAATCCTGAAAAAGACAGAGCAAATCTTCATCGCCCTGCCTTTGTTCGTGATGTTGAAAAAATAATTCATTGTCCGTATTATAATCGTTATACGGATAAAACTCAGGTTTTTTCTTTTTATAAAAATGATGATATTTCCCGTCGTGCTCTGCACGTGCAGATAGTTTCAAGAATAGCAAGAAATATTGGAGCACTACTGGGCTTAGACCTAGACTTGATTGAGGCGATAGCCTTAGGCCACGACATAGGCCACACTCCTTTCGGTCATGCGGGAGAAGATATTTTAAGCGCAATCTATAACTCACACACAGGTAGATTTTTTAATCATAACGTTCACAGTGTCCGTGTACTTGACAGAATTTTTAATTATAACATAAGTCTGCAGACTTTAGACGGAATTTTATGTCATAACGGCGAACTTGAATTAAAGGAATATAAACCATCAAAGCTTAAAGACTTTGATGATTTTGACAAGATATTTGAAGATTGCTATAAAGAGAAGAATGCTTCTGCTCACCTTATTCCCTCAACTATGGAAGGCTGTGTTGTTAGAATTTGCGATATCATAGCATATATCGGAAAAGACCGTCAGGATGCGAAAAAAACACGAATCATTGAAACAGAAGATATATTTGAAACAGGTGTAATCGGCAACTTCAATGCTGCAATGATTAATAATCTGATTGTAAACATTGTAGAGAACAGCTATGGAAAAAATTATATCAAAATGGATGATGACTATTTTGAAGCACTCACAAAAGCAAAACGCGATAATT
Source organism: Clostridia bacterium (assembly GCA_045648985.1). Lineage (GTDB taxonomy): Bacteria > Bacillota > Clostridia > UBA1381 > UBA9506 > SIG437. Next base: position 15,722 of record JAZROZ010000018.1, on the reverse strand, counting down.
ATGAATATATCTATAAAAGCGATGAAGTAGGAAAAAAACTTGCAAAAATCATTAATCCTATGTTTGAAAAGATGTATGAAAAGCTTTTATGTGACATAAAAGCGATGGATAAGAATTCCGTTATATATAAACACCACATTGAGTTTTTAAACCATTTAAACCGCTTTAATAAGGGATATAATTATCTCGAAGCGACTGAATTAAATCAAATTGTAACAGACTTTATCGCAAGTATGACAGATGATTATTTTATTGATTTGTACGAACACTTTTTCCCAAAAGATGATACCATTTCGTATATTTCATATTTTAAGGACGTAGAGTAATATGAAAAAACAAGATAAAACAAATGTAATGAGAATTTTAGACCAAAAGAAAATTGAGTATAAAAGCTATTTTTTTGAAACGGACGTGGCAGTCAGCGGAGTAGAGCTTGCTAAAATTTTAAGCCTTGACGAAAATCACGTTTTTAAAACACTCGTAACAGTAGGAGCATCTAAAACGAACTATGTATTTATGATTCCTGTTCGAAAGGAGCTTGATTTAAAGAAAGCTGCAAAAGCAGTAGGCGAAAAGAGTATAGCGATGATAAAATCAAAAGAACTTCTGCCGCTAACGGGATACGTTCACGGCGGATGTTCACCGATAGGTATGAAAAAGCCGTTTGTCACAACAATCCATAAAACTGCAGAAGACTTTGATACAATCGTTTTTAGTGCAGGTAAAATCGGCTATCAGGTGGAGCTTTCATATGCCGATTTGAATAAAGTAGTAAAAGTAAATGTATCTGATATTATAGTAGAATAAAAATAAGGGGCTGTAGCAAAATGTGCGCAACCACACAAGGCAAAGAAAACTCAAAATAAGGCCTTTTACACTCTAACGACAAGTGAAAAACAAGATAAAAATAAAGGAAGAAATTCGCAAATTGCGAATTTCTTCGGTTTTATTGCCTTGTGTTTTGAACAAACTTCGCCTCTCGACGTACCGTCGTACGCCTTCGGGTAACCGAAAGTAACGCTACGCTTTACTTTCGCTCAGTTTGTCCAATCTGCACTATTTTCCGTCCAGCCCAAAAGAGGCTGTAGCAAAATGATATCATTTTGCTACAGCCTCTTTAATAGTGTTAACTATTATTCAGCTACTGCGTATTTTGCAGCAAGTTCTGAAACTGTGCCGTCAGCAAGCATCTCTTCAACTGAAGCGTTGATTTTGTCTAAAAGCTCTGTGTTGTCTTTAGCAACTGCGATAGCATATTCTTCAGATGCGAAAGCTTCAGCATCTTCAACAATCTTAAGACCTTCGTTGTCAGCAACATATTTGCCCGCTGTAGCAGAGTCGATTACAACAACGTCTGCTTTTCCGTTAACAAGTTCCATGATAGCGTCTGTGCCTTTTTTGAACGAGATATATTCATAACCCATTTCACTCACACAAGTTTCGCCTGTGTAACCCTGAATTACGGCAATCTTCTTGTCTGCCATATCAGCAGCCTTTTCGATAGCTGAATCTTCTTTAACAATCATAACCTGTGTAGCCTGATAGTAAGGTGTAGAGAAGTCAACTGTTAAAGCTCTTTCTTCTGTAACTGTCATACCTGCGATAACTGCATCAACCTGACCATTCTGAAGAGCTACTAAGAGTGAATCGAATTCCATGTTTTCGATTTTGGCTGTCATGCCGTTTTCTTTAGCAATCTGGTCTGCAATCGCCATGTCAATACCATCGAATTCGCCGATAACACCTTCTGTTGTAACGAATTCAAACGGAGGGAATTCTGCGTTTGTACCAAACACGATTTCTGCTACTTCTGCGTTTTCTTCTGCTGTTTCATTACCACAAGCTGCAAACATTGTTGCAATCATCATTACTGATAATAAAAGAGCTAAAATTTTTGTGAGTTTCTTCATTTTCATTTACTCCTTTTAATATAAATTTTATAAATTTAATAAAGGCTTTAGCCTTTACTATAATACTTTACTTAAAAAATTCTGTGTTCTTTCATTTTGAGGATTAGAAAAAATTTCATCGGGCGTGCCTTGTTCAACAACGATGCCCTGATCCATAAATAATACTCTTGTGCCTACTTCCCTTGCAAATCCCATTTCATGAGTAACAACGACCATTGTCATTCCTGAATTAGCTAAATCTTTCATAACGTCTAACACTTCGCCGACCATTTCAGGATCTAATGCAGAAGTTGGTTCGTCAAAGAGCATAATTTCAGGATTCATCGCAACTGCTCTTGCAATAGCAACTCTCTGCTTCTGGCCGCCTGAGAGCTGAGCAGGGTAGGCATTTGCTTTGTCTGCAAGACCAACCCTTTCCAAAAGCTCCTGACCTTTTTTAATGGCTTCTTCTTTAGTCATTTTCTTAAGCTTAATCGGAGCTAATGTGATATTACCCATAATCGTAAGATGCGGAAACAGATTAAAGTGCTGAAAAACCATTCCCATTTTCTGTCTAATCTTGTTAACATCAGCTTTTGGAGTGTTTATAAGCTCGTCGTCAATATAAATTTCGCCATCTGTTGGTCTTTCAAGAAGATTAAGACATCTCAGAAAAGTACTTTTACCTGAACCTGACGGACCGATAACAACAACGACTTCACCTTTTTTGATATTTTCATCAATGCCGCAAAGGACATTGAGATTTCCAAAGCTTTTATGTAAATTTTTAACTTTAATCATTTTTACTCTCCTTATCTTGCTTCTGATTTCCTGAGAGCTACCTCAATTCGACCAAGAACAAGTGTAAGTATTTTAATTAATACAAAGTATATAATAGCAGTAGCAATGAGCGGCATAAACGCTTCAAAGGTTGCACTCTTAATAAAATCGCCTGCTTTTTGAATATCAACTAAGCCAACATAACCTACAATAGCAGTTTCCTTGATAAGCACGATAAACTCGTTGCAGAGTGCAGGGAAAATATTTTTAACCGCCTGCGGAATTACAATATAAAACATTGTTTTGGTGGCACTAAGTCCTAAAGAACGACCTGCTTCTGTTTGTCCGATATCGATAGACTGAATACCTGCCCTGATAATTTCGGAAACGTATGCACCTGAATTTATACCAAAGGCAATGGATGCAATAATCCACTTTTCCCAGTTTACAGTTGCAAAAACAACGAAGTAAATTATCATAAGCTGTGTAACAGATGGTGTTCCTCTTATTACGTCAGTATAAATTTTACCTATGGCATTTAAAAATTTGTTTTTGGAAAGATTGCAAAGAGCAATCACAAGACCTATTAAAATACCGATAGCTACAGCTAAAAGAGATACTTTAATAGTCACACCAATACCGTCAACTAAGAACTTGTATCTATTATCTTTTATAAAACATTTATAAAACGTACTTGCAAAATCTTCAAACCAGCTCACGAACTGACCTCATTTCATTATTATTATAAAAACAACAAATGTATTATAGCATAATGTTACATATAATGCAAGTTTATTTTTACATATTCTCTCATAATAAAAGAGCTGTAAAAAATTACAGCTCTTTTATTATGAATTTCTATTTATTATTTATATTGAAACGTCTTCAACATAAAGTTCTCTTACGCCATTTTCTTCTTTTGCGCTTTCAATTTTTCTGTCACGTGCAGCAAAGAATTTCGGTGCAACCTGTGGGAAGAGAGCATAGCTTAAAACGTCTTCTTCCTGCTTCATTGTTTCCTTAATCTCTTCCTTATAGCCATCAAGCTCAGGAGAGAGCAAGTCAGCAGGACGGCATGTAACGATTTCATCGTCGCCAATTGCTTTCTTTCTTACTTCCTCATTAACTTCTGCAGGTAGTCTTCCGTATTCACCGCGAAGGAGTCCTTTTGACTCTTTTGTTATCATCTTATATCTTTCGCCTGCTAATACATTTAAAACTGCCTGTGAACCAACAATCTGGCTCGTAGGAGTAACAAGCGGAGGATAACCAAAGTCCTTTCTTACTCTTGGTACTTCAGCTAAAACTTCATAGTATTTATCTTCAGCATTAGCTTGCTTTAACTGAGATAAAAGGTTTGAAAGCATACCGCCTGGAACCTGATAAAGTAATGTGTTCGGGTCAACGTTTAAAACTTTCGGGTCTAAATCGCCTGAAGCTTTAAGCTTTTGAGCAACGCCTCTGAAGTGTGTTGCAGCTTCTGATAATTTTCCTAAATCAAGACCTGTATCACGTTCAGTACCTTTAAGTGTTGCAACGAGTGCTTCTGTTGCAGGCTGTGCTGTTCCGTTAGCAAGAGGAGAAAGTGCACAGTCAACAATATCAACACCAGCCTGACAAGCCATAAGGTATGTCATATCTCCTGTACCTGTTGTGTTGTGAGTATGCAGATGTATTGGAAGGTCAGTTGTTTCTTTAAGTTTTTTAACGAGGGTATATGCATCATAAGGAAGTAAGAGGTTTGCCATATCCTTAATACAAATAACATCTGCACCCATCTGCTCTAATTCTTTTGCCAGCATTACGAAATAATCAATATTATGAACAGGGCTTTCGGTGTAGCTGATAGCAGCTTCAACAATACCGCCGTACTTTTTAGTATATTTCATAGCAGCTTCCATATTACGAGGGTCGTTTAACGCGTCAAATATACGGATTACATCAATACCGTTTTCAATTGACTTGCGGCAGAACTGTTCAACAACATCATCTGCATAATGTTTGTATCCTAATAAGTTCTGACCTCTTAATAACATCTGAAGTTTTGTTTTCGGGAGAGCTTTTTTAAGCTTTCTTAATCTGTCCCATGGGTCTTCGTTTAAAAAACGCATACATGAATCAAATGTAGCACCGCCCCAGCACTCGAGTGACCAATATCCAATGCTGTCTAAGATTTCGCAGGCAGGAAGCATATCTTCAACTCTCATACGAGTTGCTGCCTGTGACTGATGGGCATCTCTTAGAATTGTATCTGTAATTTGCAATTTAGCCATTTTATTTCCTTGCCTTTCTGATTTGTAATTAATTAACTAAAGAGTGAAAGGAATACGCCTGCAGCAATAGCAGAGCCTATAACACCCGCAACATTCGGTCCCATAGCGTGCATCAAGAGGAAGTTTGAAGGATTTTCTTTCTGTCCGACAACCTGAGAAACTCTTGCTGCCATTGGAACTGCAGAAACACCTGCACTACCGATAAGCGGATTGATTTTCTCTTTTGTAAAGAGATTCATAATCTTAGCTAAGAGTACACCGCCTGCAGTACCGAAGCCAAAGGCGATAACACCTAAAAGAAGTATTCCAAGTGTTTTTAAGTTAAAGAATGCTTCAACTGTTGCAGTTGCACCAACTGAAATTCCGAGGAAGATTGTAACAATATTCATAAGCTCGTTCTGAGCTGTTTTGCTGATTCTGTCAACAACACCTGATTCCTTCATTAAGTTACCAAGCATTAAAGCACCGATAAGCGGAGCTGCTGACGGGAGAAGAAGTGAAACAAATACTGTAACAACAATCGGGAATACAATTTTTTCTGTTCTTGAAACCTCACGGAGCTGTTTCATTTCTATCATACGTTCTTTTTTTGTTGTTAAAGCTTTCATAATAGGTGGCTGAATTACAGGAACGAGCGCCATATATGAATAAGCAGCAACGGCAATCGGGCCTAAAAGGTCTGGTGCAAGCTTTGATGTTACAAAGATTGCAGTCGGACCGTCAGCGCCACCGATGATACCAATGGAGCTTGCTTCATTGGGTGTAAATCCTAAGAATTCTTTTGCAGCAATAAATGTGGTAAAAATACCAAGCTGAGCTGCAGCACCTAATAATAAGCTTTTAGGGTTAGCAATAAGCGGACCAAAGTCTGTCATCGCACCAACACCCAGGAAAATAAGTGATGGATATATACCAAGCTTAACACCTAAATAAAGGTAGTCAATTAATCCTGCAGTTTCAAAAAATTCGCCCCAGTGAACGTGTCCGCCTTCGTAAAGCTCTGTGTGATACAGATTAGCTCCAGGAAGATTTGTCAGTATCATACCAAAAGCGATTGGTAAAAGAAGAAGCGGTTCGAATTTTTTTACTATTGCTAAGTATAAAAGCACGCAGCCTATTGCAATCATAACAAGAGCACTTGGGTCTTGAAAAAGCATAGAAAAGCCTGTACTGTTTAAAAAGTTTAAAATTGCTTCCATAATTATTTACTCCTTTTCTTAGTATACTGCGAAAAGTTACGCTATTGTGCAAAGGAGTGTGCCACTTTCAACTGTAGCACCCTGATTTACAAACACCTGAGAAATTGTTCCATCGCAAGGTGCCATAATTTCGTTTTCCATCTTCATAGCTTCTAAAACCATTAAAACCTGACCTGATTTAACAGCGTCACCGGGTTTTACGTTTACACTTAAAATTGTTCCAGGCATTGGACTTTTCATTTCTGTACCGCCTGCACTAGCAGGAGCTGGAGCAGCAGCGGCAGGTGCCGGAGCACTAGCAGGAGCCTGAGCACTAGCAGGAGCCTGAGCGCCTGTACCTGTGATATCTTCTAAAGTTACTTCATAAGTTGTTCCGTTTACATTTACACGATAAGTTTTCATAAAGTTTTACCTCTTTCTTAAATTAATATTTTTCCGTTCATATTTTTTTTACTAATGCTTTATCATATCTTTTTGATAGATAAAATTCTGATTGCAGAAATGTCTGTTCCCATATCTTCAGCGATTGCTGCCGAGATAGCTGCAACAAATTCTCCTTTATTGGCAATTTGTGTGTTTGCTTTCGGAGTATTAACTGTAGACTGAACAGTTGATTTTTCATTTGTTTCTGTTCTTTTACCAATTCTGCAGAAAAAGCTCATAACGAGCGATAAAATGATAATACAGATGAGGCCGAAAAACGTTGTTCCCATACCTAAGATTGTAACAAAAGCAGTTGAAATTTCACCCATAATATATAAATCCTCCCTTCGTATTCTAAAGTTTACATTTTTAGCAAGAAATGTAAACCCAAATTCTTCTCTATTATAAATCATACCACCTAAAAATATATATTTCAAGGAATTTTAATTGTGTTCATAATTTGTTTACAATTTAACGTCTTTAAGGATAGTATATCCTTTAAATGAGATAAATAGAAATGTTAATATATGGTTACAGATATTGAAAAAACTTGTATTGTAAGCTTTTTTTTAGTATAATAAGTTCATAGACTCTGCATTTTTTGAATAGGTATATTGTAAATTCCTACAAAGAGGTGCAGAAATGATTATTTTTATAAAAAGAAGGCATATTATAGCATCGGTTTTAGTTTTTATATTTTTTGTTATTACAGGCTTAATACTGCTCTTTCCTGAAAATATTGCCGTAAGCACACCTGGAGCTTATAGAAAAACAATTGTACTTGACGCAGGTCACGGATATCCTGACGGTGGAGCAGAGGGAAGCGGAAAAGTAACGGAAGAGGAGCTTAACTTAGAAGTTACATTAAAGCTTCAAGAGCTTTTGGAGAAAAGCGGTATAAACGTAATTTTAACAAGGGCTGACGTAAACGGAATATTTGATGAGGGACTTTCTACCATAAGAAAAAAGAAAGTTTCCGATATGAAAAATCGGGAAAAGATAATAAATTCGTCAGAAGCAGATTTTTTTATAAGCATTCATATGAATAAATTTACTGACTCAAAATATAGCGGACCGCAGGTTTTTTACAGCGCTGCTTTTGATGAGGCGAAAACTTTAGCTGAAAGCATACAGAAAGAACTGATTTTTGAACTTAAGCCGAAAATGGAACGTGAGATAAAAAAAGCAGATTCGAATATATATCTTTTAAAAAATTCTAAAATTCCTGCTGTTTTAGTTGAATGTGGCTTTTTATCAAATCCACAGGAGGAAAAACTGCTTTTAACCGAGGAATATAGAGAAACTGTTGCGTGGGCAATATATAAGGGAATAATCACGCAATTTCAGATGAATTGACAAAAGAAAACAAAGGAGAAAAACAATGAAAAAACTGAAAGTACCATACTTAAATCTTCTGCCGCTGATTTTAATATCATTTTTATTACTTAAGCTTATTTTCGAGGCAGATATTTCTTTTGGCGCTGTTTTCAGCTTTGCCTACTCATGTATTGCATATTTTGTCTGGGGAATAATTATTGCGTATCTTTTTAATCCACTGATGATGTTCTTTGACAAATTGATTGCATCAAAAAAAGACACCCAAAAAGTCAGAAAATTAAAACGTGTCGGAGTAATAGCTTTTATATATCTTATGTTAATAGGTATAATAACTATCTTCGTGGTTGCATTTATCCCGACAGTCAAAGAGGGAGTTCAGGAAGTATTAGACAGAATGCCCGGCTACGTATCAAAAGTACACGACTGGTCGATTGACTTTTTTGGCTCTGCAAATCCACAGATTAACTCATTGATTGATAGTGCTTTAGAAAGAGGCTTTGAGCTTTTATATGGCGGACTTTCAAATCTCAACTTCAATATTATCGGCACAAAGCTCACATCTGCACTTTCGGGTTCTGCATTAGCCATAATACGTATTTTCTTTGGTTTGGTAATCTCTGTTTATGTACTGTATAGTAAGGAAACATTGATTTTAGATTTGAAAAGATTAATCCATGCTGTTTTTGAAACAGAGCGTGCTAAAAAGATAATAAAAGTATCTGGAAATATTAACAATATTTTTATGAATTTTCTGGTTAGTAAAGTTCTGCAATCAACAATAATGTTTTCGATAGGTCTTATCGTTTTAAACATCATAGGAATTCCGCTTGCAGGATTAATCAGTTTGGTTATTGCAATCACTAACTTAATTCCGTACTTCGGACCATATATCGGTGCAATTCCGTCCATTTTAATAACACTTATGTTTAGTCCCATAAAAGCATTCTGGGTTTTAGTTTATGTAATAGGAGTACAGATTTTAGATAATCTGATAGTAGGGCCGAAGGTTATGGCAGATCAGGTTGGCATCAGTCCGCTTTTAGTTATTGCAGGTGTTACGATAGGTGGAGCGTTTGGCGGCATTTTTGGTATGTTCTTGGGCGTGCCGATTGCGGCAGTGATAAAGCTTGTTTTCTATGACCCGTTTATAGAAAGACGACTTATTAAAAAACATATTGACCCTGACACTTGTGTAGAAAGAGAAGAATAAAAATAAAGAAGGCAAGTCATATGACTTGCTTTCTCTTTTCTTTAATTTTGAAATATATCAAAAGTCCGATTCCCAACAATACGCAGCAAAGAGCGACTATTTGAGATATTCTTAAAGGTCCTAAATACAAGCTGTCTGTTCTTAGTCCTTCAATCCAGAGTCTTCCAAATCCGTAACCTGTTATGTACAGTAAAAACAACTCGCCTGAGAAGGTCTGTTTCTTTTTAAAGAAGAAGTAGAGTAGTAGCAAAACACCAAGATTCCATAAAGATTCATAAAGGAAAGTAGGATGAACACTTATGCCAAGATTTAAAAGCTCCATACGCCATAAAACAGTAGTTTCACTTCCGTATGCTTCAGCATTAACAAAGTTTCCCCATCTGCCAATAATTTGACCCACTAAAAGACCAAAGCAACCGATATCAAATATTTTGCTGATTTTAATCTTTTTGCATTTGCAGTATATACATGTGGAAATTAAAGCGCCAATGATAGAGCCGTATATAGCAATTCCGCCCTCCCATATTTTGAAGATATCTAAAAGATTATCTTTATATTCGTTCCAACTGAAAGCTACATAATAAATTCTTGCACAAATTATTGCTGACGGCAAACCATATATTAAAATATCAATAAGTGTTTCAGAATTTATGTCATAGTCCTTTCCAATACGTACGCAAAGAAGGTATGCTAAAATAATACCAAATGCCATAATAACACCATACCAGTGTACTTCTAAACCAAAGATATCAAATGATTCGCAGATTGATAAAGGGCCGATAGAAAGGCCTGGGAAAGCAATTTTATTTACCATATTTATCTCCTTTTCTAAACAGGATTAACAACTGATAATACTGTTTTTTCTCCATCAAAATAGCTATTTAAGAGTTTGTCTATATCCTCTTTTGTTATATCGTCAATCACATCGAAAAAGTCAAACGGCATAATACCCTTAAATACATTTCCCATAAATGAGTGGGCGATGCCACTCACACTGTTAAACATTTTGATATAGCTTCCCTTTAGAGCTTTTTTTGTTCTTTCGACTTCTTCTTTTAATATGCCGTCTTTTTTGAGATTTTCAATCGCTGAAAGGATAATTTCGCGTACTTTTTCAGGATTTTGGCTTTCACCTGAAACGGCAACAAAGCCATAGTTTCTCTCGCAGGTTACTTCTGTTTCCAAATCACCTAAAATATGTCCCTCATTGTAGAGCTTATTATGAAGTGAACCTGTTTTACCAAAGATTATCTCCGAAAGCACAGAAAGCTCAGTAATTTTCTTTAAAAGCTCTTTGCCCACAATTCCCGTTTCAGTATCTTTATATCCAAACATAAAAGATGGAACAGATACAGAAAGCTTTTCCTCCATTTTATTTTTAAGCACACAAGAAGGCTCATCATCAAATATTTTTGTTAAATTACCATCGGGTGCACTTTGAGATTTTATATTTTTTTCGACACATTCTGCAATTTCAAGCGGATTAACATTTCCCACAACGAAAAGCGCCATATTGGACATATCATAAAATGTGTTGTAGCATTTATAAAGAGTATCCTTTGTAATTTTTGAAATAGACTCAACTGAGCCTGCAATATCAATTCTGACAGGGTGATTATGATACATAGCAGAAAGGAAATTCATCATTAATCTCCACGACGGCTCATCGTCATACATCTTGATTTCCTGACCGATTATGCCTTGTTCCTTTGCTACGTTTTCGTCTGTGAAATATGGCTTTTGCACAAAATCAAGTAGTATCTCAAGATTTTCCAATACGTTTTCACTTGTTTCAAAAAGATATGCCGTTAAGTCAAATGAAGTATATGCATTTGCATTAGCACCATATTTTGCATAGCTTTCAAAAACGTTGGTTTCGTCAGGCTGTTCAAAGAGCTTGTGTTCTAAAAAATGCGCAATACCATCAGGAACAATAGTTTCAGAGGTATCGCAGGGTGCTATAAATCTGTTGTTTACAGAACCAAAATCAGTACCTATAACGGCATACGTCTTAACGTAATCGTTTTTTGGCATAATGCAAACCTTAAGACCGCTTTTGTGTGTTCCGATATATAATTTTTCATCGATTTTTTCGTTATATATAATATCAAATTTCATTATTTTCCCTCACTTTCGCTTGTAAGAAAATAAACCATCTGCGGTTCAATTTTTTGTGCCACTTTGTAAACATCCTCTTTTGTTACTGCTTCGATGTTTTTTATTAGCTCATTAATAGGAACAACATTTCCCGTTACAAGCTGACCAAGGTAGTAGTCCTCACTGTAACCCACATCATCACCAAATGATTTTAATGAGTTTGTGATGCTCTTAATTGTAGAATCAAACTCATAGTCAGAAATATCGCCTTTTTTCATAGCATCCATCTGCACATATATTTCGTCCATGGCTGCATCTTTATTTTGGGTTTCAATACCTGACGAAATTGTCATAAGACCTTTGTATCGCTCTAAGCGTGAAGAAACGTAATATGCTAAACTAAGCTTTTCACGCACATTGTTAAAGAGTTTAGAGTGCGGTCCGCCGCCGAGTATTCCGTTATATACCATAAGCGCATTGTAGTCTTCGTCTGTCGGCAGAATGTTCGTAGCAAAACCAAGACAAAGTTTTGCCTGAGTAACATCAAATGTTTCAGTGATATTATCTAAAGCTTTCTTATTATATAAGCTACAAGCAGGATATACAAAATTTTCAGGGTGTATATCTTTAAAAGCATCTTCTGTTAAAGCTATAACCTTTTTAATATCAATATCGCCTGTTATGAAAATATCAATAGGACTTTCTTTTAATATCTTTTCATAGTGCTCAAAAAGAGATACATTCGTGATTTTGTCAACGTCTTCTATTGTACCAAGCTCGTGCACACTGTAGCTGTCGTCACTGCACATAAGCTCTAAAATACGCCATGAGGCATAAGAACGTTTATCGTTGATTAGTGCTAAAATATCATTCTTTAAATTAACCTTTTCCTGCTCGACATAATCGTTTTTAAACCCGCCGTTTTCTTTTAGGGGATTTAATAAAACATCATACATAAATGAAATCGCTTTTTCGGAGCAGTTATCGCCAACGTATTTGTCATTAACTGCAGAAACGGAAAAGGAGACAATCTGGTCTTCGCCCTTTCTTTTTATGTTTGTATAAAAGCCTGCACCATAAAGAGATTGAAGCTCCTTGGAAATAGCAATCATATCAGGGTGCGTTTTGTTTCCTCTGTGCATAACATCAGTCAGCAGCGCATTCATTGAAGCCTCGCTCTTTAAAAGAGGTCTGTGAATATTGACGCTTGCAGTTACGGTCTTAAATTTTGAAGACCTGATATGATATAAATTTATTCCGTCCTTAATTTTATATTTAATCATTAATTAAAGCTCCCTTCCTTCCAAATCAGCACTATATACATCACGTTTTGAAACGCCTCTGTCCTTTGCTACGCATTTTAAGGCATCCTTTTTATCCATGCCCTGATTCATATAATAATTAATATGCTCTTTAAGTGGCAAATTATTTAAAATTTCATTTCCGTTAGTTTTTTCTTTTCCCTCTATAACCAAGACAAATTCACCTCTTGGCTCATTTGAATCATAATATTTAATAGCCTCTGATAGAGTAGTGTGCTTTATTTCTTCATAAACTTTAGTAAGCTCACGAGCTATCGCAATTTGCCTTTCGCCAAACACTTCATAAAAGTCAGAAAGAGTCTTTTTTAGCTTGTGCGGTGCTTCATAGAAAATCATAGTATGAGTAATCTCACCATATTCTGAAAGCTGTGCCTTTCTTTCTTTGTTGACAGTTGATAAAAAGCCGCAGAAAGTAAAATTTTTAGTAGGCATCCCCGAGCAAATCAATGCTGATATGCCGGCAGTTGCGCCAGGTATGGGAATAACGCGTATATCATTTTCTATGCAGAGCCTAACAATATCTTCACCGGGATCAGAGATTGCAGGAGTACCTGCATCGGAAACAAGTGCAATATTCTTTCCCTCGTTTAAAAGAGAGATAAGATATTCACCTTTTGTTTTAGCATTATGCTCATAATAGCTTGTCACTTGCTTTTTTATCTCTAAGTGAGAAAGAAGTGATATTGTTCTTCTTGTATCTTCAGCTGCAATTATGTCGGCTTCTTTTAATATTTCGACAGCACGTAGAGTTATATCACCTAAATTTCCAATAGGTGTAGCAACTAAATAAAGCAATCCCTTTTCAGTCATTTCTTCCCTCCAAAAATAAGTCCCGGTTTCCTGTCTTTTTGAGCTTCGATAAGCACTAAAGATGGATTGTTATTATCTCCCACAAACTCAATCCTTTTCGGCTCTAAACGATAGCTTCTCATATAATAAAAAATATCAACTAAGCGCTCAGGTCTGTGCACCATAAAAAGACGTCCGCCGCTGCCTAATAAATATGAACTGCACTCTATGACATCTTTTAAAGTACACATAACCTCATGACGTGATATTGTTTTTAAATCGTTTATATTCTTTTTTCCCGTTGAATCAACCATATATGGTGGATTGCAAGTTACTACAGTATAACTGTTTGCATCCTTAAATTTTTTAATCTCTTTTAAATCACCACAAATAATTTCAATATCATCATTTAAATTATTTAGCTCAATGCTTCTTTTTGCCATATCGTAAACGTCCGGCTGAATTTCTAAAGCTGAGATGCGGGACGGTTTTTTCTTCTGGTGGAGAAGAAGTGGGATAATTCCTGTGCCTGCGCATAAATCCATAACAGTATCGCTAGGTTTTATGTTTGCAAAATCAGAAAGGAGTACGGCATCCGTGCCAAATTTAAAGCCGTTACTATTCTGGATAATTCTATATCCGTGCCCTAAATCCTCAACAGTTTCAAATTCACGTATCATTATATTTCACGCCTTCCGTCAATAGCACGAAGCAAAGTAACATCGTCAGAATATTCCAAATCACCGCCAACGGGAATGCCATGTGCAATTCTTGTCACTTTTATGCCAAGCGGTTTTAAAAGTCCGCCGATATACATAGCAGTTGCCTCGCCCTCAATTGTGGGGTTTGTTGCCATAATGACTTCTTTTACAGAGCCATCCTTAATTCTTTCCAAAAGCTCTTTAATTCGGATGTCGTCAGGGCCAATTGAGTCCATAGGTGAAATAACACCGTGAAGTACGTGATAAAGCCCGTGATATTCCTTAATCTTTTCGATTTTAGAAACATCTTTTGGATTTTCTACAACGCAAATGGTAGAGCTATCCCTGCGCACGTCTGAACAAATGTGACAGGGCACAGTTTCTGTGAGTGCGCAACATACAGGGCAAAGTTTGATTTTTTCTTTGACATCCATCAATGCCTCTGTAAAAATTTTCACGTCCTCGGTATTCATTTTTAAAATATGATATGCAAGCCTTTCAGCACTTCTTTTTCCAATGCCGGGAAGCTTTGCAAACTGTTCAATTAATATTGCTATCGGAACTGCGTACATAATCATCTATCCTTTCTGTTTCTTTGAGGGAGTCAAATTTGTAAACAAAAGCACCTTTTTCTTTAGCGGCAATTTCACCGTATTCGTCAGATTTAATTAAGGGACGTCCGATATATTCACTTAAGATTCTTTCCAAAATGTCGGGGTCCTTAACTGAAAAGCATATAGCACCGCTGTTTTGTGAATTAACAACAGATAAAAGCTTGTCTACATCTGTATTTTCGTCTTCTATTTTAATTTCCAGTATATTTTTATTATCGCCTATGACATTTCCCAAAAAGTCCAAAAATACAATTTCTTTTCTTGAGCAAATTGCATGAATTTCCTCAAAATCAGGCATATAGGGTTTAAACTGCCACAAGGTTTTGGAAATTTCAATGTAGTGTTCAAGCGTTGCACCTTTAGATATTCCCATCATTGCACATTTATAGTTTACAAGATTGGGAATATAGTCGGCGAAAAGCTCGGGAGTTAAAAATTCGGCATCTAAATATGCAAATAGAGGAACAGTTGTAAAATCGCACATTACAGTGAATATTTCCATAGTTACGTCAATGTCTGTATCAAACACACAACCAATGCTGTCTACCCCCATCGCCTGAAGCGTGATGAGTGCACAAAGCGGAGTTGTACCGTCAGAGAGATTTCCCTCATAATCAAAAGAAAGTCCAAGACAAATCGGCTTTTCACATATTTCCTTTGCAGCAAGGTATGCATATTTAGCGTTAGCAAGAGTTTTTGTTCCGTTTATAAATATCATTGAAACACCTGCTTCATCCAAAAAAGCAACTTCTTCTTTTATCTTTTCTTTATATTCATTATAATTGCCACAATAATCAGAAATTCTGACTTCACCTGCAACGAAGACTTTGTCTTCTGCAGCTTTCATAGTTCTTCTTATGACATCTTCTTTTAATTCTTTAGAATCAACCAAATGCGTTGGCGCAATTAAAATATTTGCGCCACATTCCATATAGTCTGTGAAGATGTCCTCCATAGATTCAATATCCTTTTTGCTGTCAATAGAGCATATAGACATAATATTTAAACTTAAAATTGTTTTGAGCTGTGCGTTAGTAATAAAAATCATCTCCTATTTTTAATAGACATAATTAATCATTATAATTTT
>JAZROZ010000017.1:0-2192 GCA_045648985.1 Clostridia bacterium | reverse complement strand
ATCAATCAGCTTATGCTTAAGCTTAAAAGCATTTGCTGCGCTTTTTATTCCTTCATTATGCACGTCATTTATTAAGTCTCTGAGCTCTTCGCATACTTCGTCTATATTAACTATAACACTGTCTATCTTTTCTGTTGACAGACCATTTTTCTTAAAGATGCTCTTTAAGTATTTCAATGCAAGATACTGGCCCTTAAATGTTTCTACAACACTTGCACATAGCTCTGCATCTGCATCACTTCCCATTGAGTTCATAATCTCAGTAACACCAAGCACTTTTGCATCAGAAACGTCAAAGCAAAGAGAGTTTTCTTTTTCCACTTTTTCAAAACCTTCAACAAGTTCGGTCAGTTCTGAGCAGATATTTTTTGCTTTCTCCTTAGCTGCATTTTCTACTTCTAAGATTCTTCTGTCCTTTGCATCAGGAACTAAATCTTTATCAGCTCTTATCTTCTCACTATCCTCAAAGAATTTAAGAGACTCAGCTATAATTCCCTGACATTTTTCTAAAGCTTTATTAATAATTTCTCTTGTTTCATTGTGATTGATTATCATGTCTTTCTCCTTTTATGTATTTTTTTATTTAATAATCTCCCGGACACGTTAAACTACTCCACATTAACCACCTCTCATAATTAATCATATTTTCGACAGTTCCTCGACAGTTAAATTGTTTTTGGTTGCTGCTTGTTTATACTTTCAAAGGCTTTCTTCTGAACAGCCTCAAAATCATATTTGCCGGACTTAGTTTCAGCCTTTTGCTCTTGCTTCTTATCAGCAAATCGAGCCTCATTCTTTTTCCAACGTCTGACCGCTGCTTTCCAGTTCTTACATTTCCAGCCTTGCACCTCGTTGTATGAGATAAAGTCATCTATGTCTATGCGGTAACCTGCAACCTGACAATAGCTTTCAATCTCTTCTCGTGTCGGTATAATTTTTTCCATTGTGGTTGTTGTTTCTGGTGTCGTTTTCTGTATAGTATTTAAGTTATCCTCATAACTACAACTACTATCCTTACCTAAACTAACCTTACCTAACTCTAACCTAACCTGTGTATCCATTTTGGATACACTTTGTATACATTCTGTATCCAAGCGCACATATGCCTTGTTTTCATCAAGTGTCAGCTCTCTTTTTTCAGCCTTGCACATTGTCTCTTTATATCGGTCAGCCTGAATGTAATTATGTATTTTCCAATGCTTAATAACTACCACACCGCTGCCAAACGAAAAAATGAATTGTCGCTCTATCAGCTCATTCATATCTTCATCGCTTGCATCAGCCAGCTTTTGTATTTTAAGCGGATTATTCACAAAGCCGTCATCATCAGCTCTCATAGCCAAATGAAAATATAAGTTCTGTGCTCCTTTGGGTGTTGCTAAAAACGAGTCACTATCTATAATTGAAATTGCAAACATTCTTCTTGCTGCCATTAAGTTCCAATCCCTCCGCCCCTAAATAACATTTAAAGAAAATCACTCCTTTCATCCTCACTTTTTTATTTGCTTATAATTATCCCAAAATCTTTCGCTTTTTCAATTATCTTCTTCTCAAACAACAGTTTATAATCTTCTTCAGAAGCATCTACCATTCTGCAGATTGCATGAGGATTATAAAGATAGTAGTCGTTGTCTGCGCGTGCTGCTAAATGAAAGTATAACAGTTGTGCAGATTTAGGAAGACTAAAAAAAGCATCTGAGCTTACAAACATTTCATTTATTATCATGTCTTTTTCACTCCTTCCTCTTCCTGATGCACGTCTTGCTTTTCACATTCACCTGGACCAAGTACTGATTTAATTATCTTCCACGTGTTATAGTACATCACCTAATCCCCCTTATCTGCTTTTCTGTTCGTTTTTCCATAGCCCACTTTGCAAAAGCATCTTTAAAAACTAACATCTTTTTTCCTACCTGAATAAGCGGAAAATCTTGTCTATGCATTATCTCTTGAGCTTTAGGGATAGAACATGATAGCATCTTTGCTACGTCCTTTGAGCCGTAAAATATTAGGTCTTTTTCGTTGCTGCTTTCTGTCTCAGCTGTATACATGGTAGCAGACTGTTCAGAACATTCAAAATTATTCATGGTTCATCTGCTCCTCTCCGATATTCCTTAACTGCATAGCACATTTAAAACCTAATTCAAAATAACGATATGAATATTTTGCAAATTCTTCGTTTATAAGTTCCT